>CAVPKZ010000183.1:0-12098 GCA_963705755.1 uncultured Acidobacteriota bacterium
AAAAAATTGATATGGACCAAGCTGGTGGAAGTGACTTCGCCTTCCGCGGAACGAATAGCGCCGGCATGCCCGCACTTTCAGGTTTGCGGCGGATGCCACTATCAGCATATTCCGGCGGCGGAGCAGGTGCGGCTGAAAATCGAGATTTTGCGCGAGACGCTTTCGAGGTTGGGGGGCGTGCAATGGAACGGGGAGATAGCGACACACTCAGGGGCACCTTACGGGTACCGCAACCGGGCGCAGTGGGCGGTGCGGAGCGGAATGCCGAGGGCTCTCGGGTATTTTTTGCCGGAAAGTTCAGTGATTTTGCCGATCGACACTTGTCCAATACTATCGCCACGATTGCTGGAGACGTTCACGCTGCTGCAAGAAATGGCCCGAGGCGGGAAATTGCCGGCGGGGATTCTGGAGATAGAGACGTTTACCGATTCGTCGGATGAAAAAATTGCGCTTAACGTCGCATTCGATAAATTCCACACGCCAGCGGGAGAGATCGCTTCCCTGTTTCGCGCGGAATTGCCGCGGCTTGAAAGCTTGTTGCTGCTGGACCAGAAGAAGGACCGTTTCGAACTGAAAGGGCCTGGATTTCTGGTTCACGAGGTAGGCGGATTCAAATATCAGGTTAGCCATTTGTCGTTTTTTCAGGTGAACCGGTTTCTGACTGAGGATTTGCTGAAAGCGGTGACGGCGGGTGAGAAAGGCGATCTGGCGCTGGATTTGTATGCCGGCGTGGGATTTTTTACTTTGCCATTGGCGCAAGCGTTTGAACGGGTGGTGAGTGTGGACGCGAATTTGGCGGCTACGCGCGACTTGTTTGCGAACGCGAAAAATGCGGGCGTGGAGGTTGTTTCTCACAACGAGCATGCGGAAGAATTTTTGAATAAGACCGCAGAACGGCCGGATTTCGTTGTTCTGGATCCGCCAAGATCGGGCCTCGGAACCGCGGCTGCTGTGGCGCTGGCATCGTTAGGAGTCGCGGAGATCGTGTATTTGTCTTGCGACCCTTCGACGCTGGCCAGGGATTTGGCGGTTTTAACGAGATCGCAGCGAAAATCCGGCGGGACTGTTGCTCAGGCGGGCACTGAAGCTCGCGCGGTAGCGGACGGGGAGAGCGCGGCCGGGGTGACCAATCGCTACGAAATTACGGAATGGCCATGTTTCATTTGTTTCCGCAAACATTTCACATTGAAACGCTGGTTCGATTGCGAAAAATTGCATGAAACTGCCGGCACTGCGATCGTCACGGCATTTGCTTTGGGGATCGCTTGTGGCCTGGAAATCGCGTATCGCAGTAATTCGACCAATCTGTTGCACTCCTTCTTTGTAGCGCCGCTACTTCCCTGCTAATTGGTATGGTTTTGGTATGGCGCTCGCAAGTGGTTGTCGCAGGGCTGGCCTCGTTGCTGTGCCGGGTAATGCTCGGCGTAGCCGCTGTTTGCATCCAGGAACAGCCAAGGCGAGTGGATCATATTTTGAGTTTGTTGGACGCAGGGACAATTAATATCAAATCGCCGCTCAGTTATTACGGGCGATTAGCAGATGAGCCGAAAAAACTTCCGTGGGGGGCAGTTACGACATCGAGCTTTCTGGCGTCGACCATGAAGGAGTGTTTGTGTCCGCGAGTGGGGGGCTGCGTCTTGGTTATGTCGCGCGGACGGATCATGGGGCGCCGGTGGCAGTGCATACGGGAGACGTCATCGCGGTTTTGACACGAGCAAAATTGCCGCAGGTATTCAGGGACGACGGAGCGTTCGATCGCCGGGCTTACCTTTCACAGCAAGGCGTTGATCTGGTTGGTGCCTTGCGGGCGCCTGAATTATTGGAGCTGATTAGACCGGCTAGGCCAAGCATGTTTGCTTGGGTTTCGCGTGGACGATGGCGATTGCGCGAAGAAGTTGATGAGTTGTGGTCGAAGGACACGCGTGTAGCGGGGAGTGTTGCGTGCGAGTGCTGGGGGACCGCAGTTTTGTGGATGGGGACGGGCGAGGGATTTCCAGAAAACCGGGGCATTTCACGTGTTGGTGGTTGCAGGGTTACACGTGGGCGCGATCGCGGTGCTGTTGTTTTCGGTAAGACGTAAATTGCGGTCGGCGCGCATGTAGACGATGAGTTTCACGTTGCTACTATAATTGCCTACGTGGCCATAGTTGAACGGCGACACCAGCTCTGCGTGCGGCTTTGATGGCGACGATCGTAGTCGTGGGAGAAAATTTCTTCCGGCGGCTCAAGTTATTGAATTCGGTTGCGGTTCCAGCATTGCTACTACTGGTGGCAAGACCGTCAGCGCTCGAAGATTCGAGCTTTCAGCTTTCGTTTTTGGTTATCGGATGTATCGGAGGATTGGCGTTGCCATGGCTGGACGGGACGGTGCAGCCGTCTGCCCGGGCGCTTCACAGGTGGCACGACGTGACGAAGATTTTCGAATCGACCGCGGCCGACGATTTCGCATCGACCTTCGGTTCCTCGCGCACGCAATCGAAGCGCGTTTGCGTTCGCCTGCGCCAATCGCGACGAGACCCGGCGTTCATTAATTGGCGGGATGGCGTTGTGTTTTCGCGTGTGGGAATTGTTTGTGTTGACGCTGGTTTTGCAGATCGGAATGTTACCGCTGCTGGCGAACGAATTTCACCGCATGACGTTCGCGGGTACCTTGGTAAATTTTGCAGCGGTGCCGTTAACGGCCATTATTGTGCCGTTGGGATTTTGTGCGCTGATTACCGGGCTTTTATGGCCGGAAGATTCTGGCATGGCCGGTGTTATTGGTGACGTCAACGCTTCTTCACGTAGTGCAGAGGTTCGCGCTTTTACGGCAATTGAGTTATCGCGTGCCAGCCACCGCTTGGGCGACGATTATTTTCCCAATAACCTTGGCGGGTATCGTAACGTGTTGCGCGTCCGATTCGCGGGGCGCAAGGCGATGATATGGAGTTTGCAAGGTGTACTGGCTGCGACGGGGCTGGTCATTGCTGTGCATCCATTTTCTCCGCGAATCGCAGACGGGA
This sequence comes from uncultured Acidobacteriota bacterium, assembly GCA_963705755.1. Classification (GTDB taxonomy): domain Bacteria; phylum Acidobacteriota; class Terriglobia; order Acidiferrales; family UBA7541; genus Acidiferrum. The sequence continues at coordinate 3,003 of CAVPKZ010000183.1, forward strand.
AACTTGAAGTTACAGTGCTGGATGTCGGTGAAGGTGATTCCTTGTTCGTGGTTTCGGCGGCGGCAGACTTGTTGATTGATGGGGCGGAGCGTTTGGCGATTCCCCGGTCAAGAGCAGGTTCGAGGAATCGATCCTGGCGAGGGGGCGGTATCGCCATATTTGTGGTCGCGGGGATTCAAGAGAATCGATGTAATGGCTTTGACACATGCGCATCAGGATCATGCGGGAGGTCTGAGCGCGATTCTGGAAAATTTCGGTGTTGAGCGATTGTGGATCGGACGCGAAGTTAATAATCCGGCGTTGGCAAGACTGGAGGCACTGGCGAGAGAACGAAATATACCTATTGAGTACGAAATGCGAGGAAAACACTTTTCGCTGGATGAAGTGCAGGGTGAATTTTTGTGACCGAACATTTCTCCCGCCGATCCTGCGGCGGCAGCGAAAGACAACGATTCGCTGGTATTGAAATTGAAATATTGAAGCAGAAAGTATTGCTCCCTGGTGACGCCGAGAACAGTCAAAGCATACGATGCTGAAGGAGAATCCCGCGGAGCTCCATGCGATGTGTTAAAGGTCGGCCACCATGGAACAGAATTCAACGCGCAGGAATTTCTGGATGCGGTAGCGCGGACAATCTCGATCATTTCGTCCGGGAAAAACAATCCTTATCAACATCCCAGCCCGGAATTGCTGGAACGATTAGAAGCAAGCGGGGCGCGGGTGTTGAGGACGGACCGAGATGGGGCGGTGCATATTGTGACGGATGGCGACCGGCTAGCTAGAGATTTCTTGCTTCGTGGCATGCGCGGAATTAGCGACTGTGGCTATTTCAAGACGCGCGGAAGCGCCAAATCAGAACCAGAACAATCAGCAATAGCAAAAAACCGACGGCTGCCTGCCACTCATGATTTTTCTTATATTGCATGGACGAAAATGTTCCGGTGCCACTATCTGAGAGTTTAGCGGGAACAATCTCGGAAAGAAGATAGGCACGGCTGTGGCGTAACGGTCAAAACTCTCGGAATGACGAGGGCGTAGTTCGTTCTCTTCCCTTCGGATCACGATGGAATAGAAAACCGCGAAATATATCGCGAGCAAAACAGAGGAGATCCACGAGCGCGTGGCGATGGCCACACCCAGCGCCAGCACGGCGCTTCCTAAGTAAAGCGGATTGCGAGTGTAGGCGTACGGACCTGTCACGGTCAGCACTTCCTGCTTGTGTAGATAGCCTGCAGCCCAGGCACGCAGGGCCAGACCACCGAGACCGACCAGCGCACCATAAAGAATGCTGCGAGGCAGCGGCCGCGCAAAGAATAAGACTGCGATTGCGAGAGGGTAGCCCAAGCGAACTCGCCACCGCACGAAAAATGCGCCTGCCGAATTCATTTGCGGGCCTCGACGATACGGCGTACGGCTTCGAATACGGCGTCGACTTGAATTTCCAGCATGGACGGGTGCGTGCGGTCCTGGCGACTGTGAGTGGTGACCACGTTCGGAGCGCGGAGAACAATGTTCTGTGAATCCTGGCGATACGAAGATTGAGCCGCCGATGCAGAACTAGACGGGTTGCGATAGGGCCCGTTTCGCGCGGGATTTGTTGGACCAAAGAGGGCTACGACCGGTGTGCCCAATGCAACTGCCAAGTGAAGAGGGCCGGTGTCGCCCGCCTAGCACGCAACTCGCGGCGCGCAAAAGTGACATCAATGAATCGAGTTCTCCGTTGAAGAGCACGGGCGCAGCATCACCGCTTGCAGCGCGAAGTTTGGCGGCCAAGTCTTCCTCGCCCGGGCCGCAATTTATGACGCAGCGGAGTGAGAGCGACTCGAATAATTTTTTGCATAGCGCGCCGAAGCGTTCGGGGGGCCAGCACTTGGAATGCCAGCCGCCTCCGGGACTGAGAACGACGTGGTTTTCCATATCGTGACCGAGGAAAACTTTCGAGAGCTCTTCGTCGTGTAAAGGCGGCGGATCCAGTCGGAAATTTGCAACTGCGTTTTTAGCTCCGGCGCGCTTGGACAATTCCCCGTTCTGGTCGGCGACATGCGCGCTGGTGGCGCGGACACGATCAGTATAAAGAAGAGGCACGCCAAATTCTCGAACGGATTCCGAGGAAAATCCTATGCGGCGCTTTACACCGGCGAGAAACGGCAGGCTGGCCGATTTCCAAAGGCCCTGATAATCAATGGCGGTGTCGAACGAGGTGGCGCGAATTTCGCGAATGGTTTTCATGAGCGAAGACGTGGAACGCGTTTCGGTGGCCCATATTTTGGACGCCAGACCGCTGCTCTGAACCAGCACTTTGTAACGCGCGTGAGTGAGCCAGATAATTTCTGAAGCCGGGAAAGTTTCGCGCAAGGCGGCTACCGCCGGGAATGTATGCACGATATCGCCGAGAGATCCGAGGCGCACGACCAGGAAGCGGCGCTCAGCCATGCGGCGCCTTGCGCAGAGAGCCCAGCAGTGCGCGGTGGAATGATTTTTTGGATCGCCGACCATGGCGACTTGAATGCCCAGCTCTTTGGCGATGGCGCGTTCGGGAACCGTGTCGGCAGAGTAGTCGGTGCCTTTGGCATGGACGTTCGGAAGTAAATCGCGAAGCAACGATGCGACGGTTGGTTCGCTGAAGAGCACCACGTAATCGACGGCGCGCAGTGCGGCTACGAGGCGGGCTCTCGCGGACTCATCCAGGACTGGTCGGCCCGGGCCTTTCAGGTCTCGAACGCTGGCGTCGCTATTTATAGCCACGATCAGGATGTCGCCCTTTTGACGCGCGGCTTCCAGATATCGGACGTGGCCAACGTGCAAAATATCGAAGCAGCCGTTAGCGAAGACCACCGATTGACCGTGCTTTTTGTGATCGGCGACAAGTGACTTTAGTTTTTCACGCGAAACGATTTTCGATTCCGATGAGCGCATGGGTTAGGCGGAAACCCCGGCGACTTCATCATGAATGGCAGCCAAAAGTTCCGGGCGCGTAACGGTGGCGGTTCCGCGCTTCATGACCACTATTGAGCCGGCAATATTCGCTAGATGCGCCGACTGAGCGGAGAAGCGCCGCATGCCAAGGCCAAGGTAAAGGTCGCAAGAACGGTGTCGCCAGCACCGGTTACGTCGACAGATTGATCGCTGCCGTGGACGGGAATATGCGTTAGGCGTTTACCAGATTCGAAAAGCGCCATGCCGTGGCGACCGCGAGTGACCAGCAGAGAATTTAACTTCATCGCGACGAATGTGGCGTGGCCAGCGCGCGCCAGTTCCTCAAGATTCTCGCCGATGGAAGTGTGATGTTGGGATTCCAGTTCAGCTTCGTTAGGCGTGGCGGTAGTAATTCGTGAGCGGCTGTAGGCATGTAAATTGTGTCGAGCGTCCAGAGTGATGGGCAAGAGCTTTTTTCTTTTGGCGGAGGCTTCGAAAGCGAGCGCCGGGGTAGCAACACCGAAACCGTAATCCGAAATTGCCAGGGCATCAGCGTTTTTTATAGCACTGAATAATAATTGGCTTAATTTCTTGCGGGCGTCGTCTGGTAACGCGGTTTGCGGCTCGCGATCGACACGGAGGACTTGCTGGCCGACGGTGTGCGCCCAACCTGCCAAGAACCTGGTTTTCGTTGGGGTACACCAGTCTTTTACGCGAAGAATGTGGGAAGTGTCCAATTTCTTCTGGGGGAAATAATCAATTAAGGCCTCGCCGTTGGAATCGTCACCGACCACTGTGACGGGTAGAACCTTGGCTCCCAGGTCGGCGAGATTGTTGACAGCGTCCCTCCGCCACCAGGCACGAGTTGCGTTTCACGATGGCGAAGAATCAGAACCGGGGCTTCGCGGGAGACGCGGGAGATTTCGCCGAATTCGAACACGTCGGCGACGAAGTCACCCAAGACCACGATGGTCTTAGAAGAAATTGCTCGACGTATTCCGCGAGAGCGCGCAAATCCACCGACGGATGACCAATCTTTTGTTGAGACTTGCGCTTCAACTCGTTTGCTCCAGAATCCAATCCGTTGCCGCGGATAAATCCGCGGCGATGAAATCGGGCATCATTTCCCACTCTTGCGCGTGCCAGAGAATTTCACCTTTGCCATATCCGGTGCGCACCATGATACTGCGGGCACCGACGCGATGCGCCAACTCCACGTCGCTATGGCGGTCTCCGACCACGAAAGGCGCGTCAAGTCGACGCCATGTTCCGCGGAGGCCTGATCCAACATGCCGGAGCCAGGTTTTCGACAGGCGCAAGCATCGGCGGATATGTGCGGGCAATAATAGATGCCGTCGAGATAAGCTCCGATATTGCCCAGCTCAATAGTCATCAAATCGTGGACGGCGTGCACGAGAGATTCGGGGTAGTATCCACGAGCGATTCCGGATTGATTGGTGATGACAAAAACGAGCAGGCCGCTGTCATTCAGTTTGCGGATGGCAGCCGGCGCAAATGGAAACATGTGAAAACGAGAAGCGTGATTCAAATAGCCGACTTCCTCAGAAATGGTGCCGTCGCGATCCAGAAAAACAGCGGCTTTTAGACGGTGATCAGGCACGCTCCACCACAACGGCAGCCAGCCAGGGATCGACGGCAGCTTCCACTTCGCTGATGGTGATACGAGTCATGCAGCGATGATCGATGGGACAACGCCGAAGAAAACACGGGCTGCAATAGGGCTGTTCACGAACGATGGTTATGGCGGGGGGTCACCGGCGCGGTGCCGAACGGATCCGTGGGTCCGAAGATGGCGACGGCGGGAAGCCCGACAGCGGCGGCAACGTGCATGGCGCCTGAATCGTTGCCGATAAAAACGTGGCAGTGGGAAAGAAGCGCGGGGAGATCGGCGACGGTGGTTTCACCGGTGAGATCGATGGGTGCGCATTTCATTTCGGAAGCGATGGCCGAGGAAACATCCGTTTCGCCGGCGGCACCAAAGAGTATGCGCGTCAGCATCCCGTTGCGCTGGAGATGATTGGCTAATTCCGCGAAGCGCGACGGCGGCCAGCATTTCGCCGAACCATAGGACGCCCCGGCACCGACGGCGATTCGAACAGCGTTGTGCCGAACCCCCGCAGCCGCGAGTTGCTCGGCTGCACCGGTGCGGCTGGCTTCTGGTGCACGTGCAAATTTGATCAATGCGTTCGTCTGGAATGGAATCGATCCAGCCGCTGCGTCGAAGTAACTCGAGATAATAAAATTTTTCGTGTGCGGGGATCTCGCCGGGCTTGGGCATCGGGGACGGCCTCGGTTAGCAGGAGGCTTGCTGCGCGTCGCGAGCGTAACCGATGCGTTGCGGGATTCCCGCGCGCCATGCGAGCCATGCGGCATCGAAGGCATTTTGCAAAAGGATGGCGACGTCAAACCGGCGTGATCGTAATTCGGACGCGAGGCCTTCGCGACCCGAGAGTCCGGTATGTTTGCCGCGGTGATCGTAATGATCAGTTCATCAGTACGTTTTGATCGCGGTAGATGTCGGCGACGGAGGAGCGAGCCAAAATCGAAATGTTGGAGTCTGGTCGATTACGGATGGCGCGGATTGCGGGCAAAGCCATGATGGCATCGCCAACCCAATTGGTGGCGCGGATGAGAATTTTCATGCCTGGGCACCACGAACTTGAAGCGCGCCGTTGATTGCGGCGAGAAATTCGGTTTCGCCGGAAATTTCCATATCGATGACGGAAACATAAACAGGCAGAGATGGGAATGGAGGCCGCTCAGATTGCAAGAATCTTTTTCGGTTGTCAGCAGCCCGTTTGCCTCGACGCGTCTCGCAGCTTGTTCGATAGCTTGCACGTCCTCGAGTGTATATCGGTGATGGTCGGCAAAAAACATATGAGCCAGCCGGCGTTATGCCCCACCGCTGCAAATCGCGAACAAATGTATTCGGATTACCGACGCCGCAAAACACAAAAAACGGGCCGTTGCCAAGCTCTGCGACGGTTTGTAGCGGGCCCGCGCTTCCGATGCGGCGAAAACCGAGTAAACGGCTTGAGGCAGTAAAAATGGGTAAGTTCGATAAGCGTTGGATGGCTTCTTTGGCGCCCGCGGTATTTTCGGTGCGGGTAAAAATGATGATGCCGGCGCGTGTAAGTGCGGAGAGCGGCTCGCGCATTGGACCAGCAGGAAGCAACTGTTGCGTCATCGGACGCGAGGCGTCTATCAGGACGATATCGAGGTCGCGAGCTAATTGAAGATGCTGGAAACCGTCATCCAGTAAAAAGATATCGATGGCCTGATGCGATTCGATGCGTTTGCCTTCGACGAAGCGATTTTTCCCCACTTCCAGACGACTAGCGATTTGCAGACGCAACACATCGCCTCGATTCATCGCTGCTGCAGCAGTCCCGCGATCGCCTGCGTTAGAATCAGCCGACACGCTGGCCTTGCTCAAGGAGCTTCCACGAGCCAGGATTTTACAAGTCGGAGTTTGCCATGCCGCCAACGGATAAGTGCCGACACTGATTACCGTGACCTTCAGGCGTTACCGTTTGAGCAAGCGGCTGGCGTAAGCTCAGTGTGAAGCGAAACGCCGATACCGTAGAGTTTAGAGGCGGGCCACAACAAAATACGAAGGGGCCGCGAAAACATCATCGTCGCGGCGCACCGTGCTCATTCAAGAATTCTGAGATGAGCGCGAGTGCGCGATCCGTTGTGCCACGGCTGTCTTCCACCAACGCACGCGCGGTCTCGCCCATTGCGCGCATGCGGTCTGGGTCACGGAACAGTTCAATCCACGCGACGCCAGCATCTTCAGGGCTTTCCACTTGAACGGCAGCCCCTGCGGAAACGAAACGCGATGCCATTTCCGAGAAATTCTCCATGGAAGGACCAAAAACCGGGATTTTTCCAAAAGCCGCCGGCTCCAAAATATTATGGCCGCCAGAGGGAACCAGAGATCCACCTACGAAAACGCCATCGGCGCAACGATAGATCGAGGCTAATTCGCCGATGCTGTCGAGCAGCAGCACGGTAACATTTTTGGGTATCACTGTGGCATCGCTGGCGCTGGCGCTTCGCGCCGTTTGACGAAGTTTGAATCGGCAATTGCGAACGCCGCAGAAATGTGCGGCGCGATTCGTGGATGAAGTCAGCGGCAGCGTCGAAGCGCTCGGGCTTTCGCGGGGCAAGCACCAGCAGTGCATTTGGATATTCCCCCTGCAAGGTGCCGAAGGCGATCAAGGCCAGGGGTTCTTCCGTGGCGACGACGCTGCCTGCGACGATAACTGGCGTGCGCCCGGTTCTCAGCACTTCCGCCTCAAGCCAATGTGAAACGGGGGTGGGTCCCGGAAGGTCCAGATCGTATTTCAGGTTTCCGCTGGCTCGCACGCGATCGGCTGGAGCACCAAGAAAGCGGATGCGTTCGGCGCCTTTTTCGCTTTGCATCAAGAACACGCTGGGATCAGCGAGAGCGCGCTTCAAAAAAGGGCGAAGGAAGGATCCGAAGGTTCCAAGATATTTCTGGTAGCGGAGGAAAGAGCGATCGGAGATGCGGCCGCTGACGAAGATTACCGGAATGTTGCGGCGGCGAGCCTGACGGAGAAAATTAGGCCAGATTTCGGTTTCGAGGATGATGATTAGGGCGGGTTTGATGGCATTCAAGGCACGCCGGACACAGAATGCCCAATCCAGCGGAAAATATATGATGGCGTCGGCGAAGGGCATGCGTTCGCGAGCCAATTTATTTCCGGTGATAGTGGTGGTGGAAATAACGAGTGGACGCTGTGGGTAGGCTTCCTTTAGTCTGCGTGCCAAGGATACTCCGGAGAGGACTTCGCCGACGGAGACGGCGTGCAAAAGGATCGCGCCTTGGCGATTTGTGCCTTCTTTGAAAGAAGGATAGGAAAAGCCGAGGCGTTCGAGGAGATTAGAGAAATATTTGCCATGGCGAAGTCCCTGCACAAGCCAGTACGGCGTGAGCACAAGGGCAGCAATAGCCAAAAGAAAGCTGTAGATGAAATACACTAAAAGCGGCTCCGGTCTGTTTGCCCCGCAAGTGTTATAGTGCGCCAGCGCGGAGGCAACCCCGTACAGCACCCTGGAATCGAAGGCGTCAGATGAGAAAAGTCTATTATAACTCTATGCGGAAATTATCCGGGGCAGTTCCCTTTTTGGCTGCGTGTTTGATGGCCGGGGCGTATGCCGACGGTCAACAAAGCGGAGGCCATCGAGCGTCACTCAAAACGGCTTCACTTGAAACGCATGAAGGGCTCACGATTTCCGCGCAACCATGGACGGACGCCGCGCTATACAAGGAGAAATTCCCGAAAAAAATCGCCATTTGCCGCGGGGATCGTGGCCATGCAGGAGTTACTTTCGCAATGATTCGAACGAGAGTATGAAAGTCAGTCTGGATCGCATCCGTTTATCGTTCCAAATCGACCAGGACAACCGCCCAGGAAGTACAGGCATTGACTCCCGCTCAAGTGGCGGGCCAACTTTGAAGCCCGGCGGGAGACCCTGACGTCGCCGGCGCTCGAGGTCGACGACCTGGCTCTCGGTCGGAGGCGCTCCTGCCACACCCGGGGGCGGCGCCACCGGGGGCTGGCTCACGCCCTGCACCGTTCCCGCGCTCGCCGGGCTATCGGTGGGAGCTGCGTTCCGGCCGGTGCCGCGCTTAGGTAGCCGCATGCTCAGTTCCCAAAGAAGTTTCCGGTGAACTTGTGGTTCTGGCACCCGGCGCCGCCGGCACAGGATCCGCCCTGGCTGGTGGTCGGCGCCGCCAGGTGGCTCGAGTTGCCGAGAACCTTTCCGGCGGCCTGGGTGGCCTTTTGCTGTACCGCCTTCGACGGCGGGGCCGTCTGATCAGCCGCCTTCTTCAGCTTGCCGTTCAGGCCCTTGGGGGTGCTGCTCGACGCCGTGTTCTTGGGCGTCGTCGTGGTGGGCGTCGTGCTCGCACCTCCGCCACCGCCGTTGACGGTCACGACCTGTACCGGAGGAGCGCTCGCGGCCTTCTGGTTCGAGTTGTGGCCGACCCGCCCGATTAGGAAGCCGAGCCCGATCGCGAGCAGCAGCACGCCGACCCCGGCCACCAGCGTGGTGCCCGACGAGACGCGCGGTCCTCGCGGCGGCCGCGAGGACCGAGTCCGAGTCGCCCGGACCTCGGTCGTGGGCTGG
>CAVPKZ010000184.1:0-30666 GCA_963705755.1 uncultured Acidobacteriota bacterium
TCTTTTTAGTCTTGGCAGCCGCGCGCACACCTTCGCCTGGCAATACATAAGGAACAAACACGGTGTTGCCATCCGCATGCGTCAGTCCGTCACCGCCATAAACAAGCTTCTCAATTGATAATAGTAACTCATCTGACATAGCTAACCTCAATTTTACTGCGAGCAGTCGGGACGCAGCCGTCTCAGCGATATCTGCAGAAGAAATGCGGATGGTAGAAAGTGTAACCGACAAGCCTCAAAAAAGCGCGTGATGTACAATACCAATTGATTTGGAACTCCAGCCCAGAAACCGTGGTGTCAAATGATGAGCAAATACCCCTCTGTTCGGGTCGTTCTTTATCTCGCCGCCGTCCTGACGCTCTCTGGAATCCTTTTCGCGCAAAGCACTGCAAACAAAACCCTGGTGGTTAACGGTAAAACCGCCGGTGCGGGCGTCCGGCAAATCAACGGCCGCTTGTACATCGACCTGGAGACCCTGGCCCAGGCCACTAACGCCGTATTCACGGTTGAGCCCCGTCGTGTGGTGCTCACCATACCCCCCACCGATGCCGGCGCTGTCGCGACTGACGATTCTGCGCAGAATTCACAAAAGCTTTCGCGCGACTTTGCCTCCGCCGCTATATCCGCCCTTGCCAACATGAGAGAGTGGCGCGTAGCCGTCCGCGCCATGATTCTCTACGGACTGGCGGTCAGCGACACATGGGTGCAGGCCTATCATAATCAAACATTGGACGCTATCCGCCAGGCAGGCGTCGCTGCCTCCACCGACGCCGATAAGAATGCTCTTCAACTACTGCAGAACGAAGCCGATGCCATGACCGCTTGGGCCAACCAAGTGGACTCTGCCCGTCAGGAACTAAATGGTGCCCGCACCGTCGATCCTAATACCCTGCAGAACGACCCAAACCTGGGGAAAATTCAAAAGTGCAGCCAGTTCCTGAACTCCATGTTGCTCAGCGGTACATTCAACGACGACCCAAGCTGCCACTAATCACAGGCTACAAAACCGCGGAGGGTGCCTCACCCTCGATTTTTAGGGTGGGTCTTGGTTTGTTCCCAGATGAACCCTGATCTATTTTGTCCAGGGTCGTTATTAACTCACGCCAAATAAAAAAGACTCAGCCTAGGCAATCCAAACTCCTCCAACAATCGTTTTTGTATATATTGTTTTTCCACCAGCGCCAATTGTTCGGCCTTCATTTTCTTTCGGTACGCCGCTAACTGCCCGTCCATCTCGCGTCTCAGCTGCAGCATGCGTTCTTCGCTAACGTAACTAGCCATCAGCGCTTGTTGTTTGTCGTCCAGAATTGTCAATCGCCGCTCCATATCTTCCAAATCGACCGACCCCGGTGTATCGAGTAGCATCATACTCGATTCCATCGATTTTGCGATTTCCAGTAAACGCGAACTGAATTCGAGTCCGGCCTGACTTGCCGCCAGCTTTTTCGCTGCAGCTATAATCCTGTCCACGTTTCGCGCGAAAAAAGCCTTAATCTCCTCGCGAGAAAATATCTCCTTGGCGCAGCACGCGCGGCCTTGGGCGCGCTTCCTGCCGCCGCCTCTTGCTGTTCCTCCGCCGCTTCCAGCACCGCGTCCGTGCAGTAAGCCAAGCTCTTCAGAGGCTTGCCCAGCCCGCCGCGCCTCGACCTTTGGTAACTCTCAAATGCGCGATCAATACCTTTTAGAGCCGCATCCAGTGGAATCCCGGCCTTCTGCCAGGTCTCCATAATCGCCCAGTCAAGCGGCGACACCAGTAGATGAGCGCCACGCTTCTTCCAAAAATATTCTTCGATTTCCGTGAAGTAGTTGAAGTAGTTCCAGCTGTCCATGTGTGATGACAAAAGGGAAGCCGGCCAGCTGTTAAGCTTTGCCGTTATGATCGCGGGGCTTTCTTGTCTGCCGCGCCAATGCTCGCTTCGCGAAGCCGCCCGGCCTTGCTCGACTCCGCAGCTTGATTCTTTTCCCAGATCAGACGCAAACCCTTCAACGTCAAAAATTCGTCCGTATGTTGAATATGTTTCGAACCGCGCGCCACCAGTTTTGCGTGTCCACCCGTGGCTACCACCGTAACTTCGTGGCCCAGCTCATCCTTCATGCGTTTCAGCATGCCATCCACCAGGTCCACAAATCCGTAATACAACCCGGATTGCATGTGGCTCACGGTATTTGTTCCGATCACTTTTCCGGGGTCCTTAATCTCCACGCGCGAAAGTCTTGCCGCTCGCGCAAACAACGCCTCCGAGGAAATTCCGATGCCCGGCGCGATCGCCCCGCCCAGATATTCGCCGCGCGCGGAAATTACGTCAAAAGTAATAGCCGTCCCAAAATCCACCACTATGCACGGACCGTACTCGTGAAACGCCGCTACTCCATTTACAATTCTGTCCGCGCCCACTTCCAGCGGATTATCAACCAGCACCGCCATCCCCGTTTTCACGCCGGGCTCCACGAATAGCGCTTTCTTTCCCAAGTAAATCCGCGCCATTTCGCTGAGCGTCCAATTCACCGGTGGCACCACCGAACTGATCATCACCCCGGTAATCGCGTCCCGGTCCAGCCCTGCCAGCGTGAATAAATTCCTCGTCAGCACCCCATATTCATCGACCGTTTGTTCCCGCGCCGTGCTCAGCCGCCAGTTGGCAACCAGCTCAGTGTCGCGGAACACGCCCAGAACCGTGTTTGTATTTCCAACATCGATGGTCAAGAGCATATGTTCCTGTTTATCCGCATCTTCAGTTTATCGAATCTCCGTGACGTCACCGGCGATCACCGCCGTTGTCTCACCCGTGTCGCGCTTCACCCGTAGCAAACCCTCTTCTTCTAATCCCGCAGTGACCCCTGTGAAACTTTCTTTGCCATTCGTTACCCTTACTCGCTTCCCGCGCGCATAGCTCGAAGTCGCTTCGAACCGTTTCACCACACTTTTCGCGCCCTCGCGTAGCAACTCCTGGTAATCGCGCTCAAATTGTCGCAGGAATTGCACTAGCACTTCCAGCCGCGATTGCGCCCGGCCAGTCTCCATCCGCAAAGAAGTGCTCTTGCTGTTCAGATCGGCTGGAAATTTCTCCTGATTCACATTGATCCCGATTCCCACAATGACAAATCGCACCAACGCGGGTTCCGCATGCATCTCCGTCAAAATCCCGCCCACTTTTTTCCCATTGATAAGCAAATCGTTCGGCCATTTCAAATCCACATTTAGGCCCGTCACTCCTTGCACTGCGGCGTGCGCTGACAACCCGGCCATCATGGTTAGCAGTGGAGCTTGCACCGGAGCCAGCCGCGGCCGCAGCAAAAGCGTCGCGTAAATTCCCGTGGCGCGCTCGGAATGCCACGTGTTCCCCGAGCGGCCCCGCCCGGCGGTTTGCTCCTCCGCGAGCACCACCGCGCCCTCCGGCTCCCCGGCATGTCCCAACTCCAAAGCTACGCAATTGGTCGAATCCGTCTTAAAAAAGTGATAAATCCGCTTCCCAAATAAACTTCCGCGCAATCGCTGCCGGAGCATGTCAGCGGTCAAAATGTCTGGCACTTGTTCGAGAAAATATCCCGTGGCCGCGCGTCCCTTTACCTTTACGCCCAATTCCCTCAAGCGCGTCACCCATCGGAACACCGTCGAACGCGACACTCCAATTTCCCGCGCGATCCTCGCTCCGCTGATAACAATCGTTCCATTTTCCGCCAGTAGCGTCAGCAGCGCAGTGACCTGGCGCTCCGTACTCCCGGCGATATTTCCAGAAGGTTTAGCGCGGACTGCCATTAGGTGTGTCCTGACTCATACAACTGCACGGCGCCTGCGGCCGTTCCATCTTCAACTAACAATCCAATTGCTCAAAACGCTCTGTCAGTTTTTGCATCTCGATGCGCTGTGTTGCAAGCGTCGCTTCCAATCCTCGAATGATCTTTTCCGGCGCGCGGCTTCGAAACGTTTCATCGTCGAGCTGTTTCTCCTTCGACCCGATGGCCTTGCGCAGACCTTCCAATTCCTTCGTGATTTTGGCGCACTCCGCAGCGGCATCCACCGTTTCCGTATACTCAATGCGCAAGTCAAATTTCGCGCTCGGAACCGCATCGCGCCGCCGCCCTGCGCCAGTCGCCCTCCGGTGATCTTCAAATCCGTCAGCATCCCTAACCGTACAATGCCATCACGATTCGATTCCACCGACGTCCGCGCGGCTTCATCCGCCACCGCAAGCTCCGCGGCCGCTTTTTTCTTGGGGTCCAGCTTCATTTCCGCTCGAATATTGCGCACCGCCGTTATGATTTCCTGCAGCAGCCCAAATTCTTCCAACGCGGCATCATTGCGCCAGACCCTCCCGCACTTCCGGAAAACGTTCCAGCGCTATCGATTTCGCTCCGGCGCGTTGCGGAAATTGGTGCCACAATTCTTCCGTCAGGAACGGCATAAATGGATGCAATAGCCGCAGCGCCGCTTCGAACACCGCAAATAAATTGCGCCACGCAACAACCGCGCGCTCCTTATCAGTGCTTTGCAGATCAGGCTTCACCCATTCAATGTACCAATCGCAAAAATCCCCCCAAAAAAACTGGTACACGCCTTGCGCTCCATCGTGAAACCGGTAATTCGTCAACGCGTCGTTCATTTGCTCGATAGTCGCCGCCAGCCTCGCAAAAATCCACGCATCCCGTAGGGGTAAGCGCCCGCAAGTGCACAAGGAGCATTTGCGCGAATCTCAGGGCTCGCCAATTCTTGTAATGCGCCTACGGATGCCAAACTTTTCCAGGTTTACAAACAGAAAACGCGCCGCATTCCATATCTTGTTGGCAAAATTGCGAGCCCCGCTTAGACGGTCATCCGACAGCACAATGTCCGTCCCTGGTGCTGCCATTGACGCGAGACAAAACCGCATCGCGTCCGTGCCGTACTGTTTATTCAGCAATACCGGATCGAGTCCCGTCCCTTTGGACTTAGACATTTTCTCACCGCTGCCGGTGCGCACCAGCGAGTGTAAATACACCGCGCGAAAAGGGACTTGCCCCGTAAAGTGAATCCCCAGCATGATCATTCGCGCGACCCAGAAAAACAGAATGTCGTACCCGGTGATCAGTAAAGTCGTCGGATAATATGTTTTGAAGTCTTTCGTCTCGCGTGGCCAACCCAACGTCGAAAACGGCCACAGTCCTGAGCTAAACCACGTATCCAGCACGTCTTCATCCTGCTTCAGTTCCCGGACCCGCAGGTTGCGCACTTCGTGGGCGTTTCGCGCGCCACCGTAATATGCCCGAAGTCCTCGCAATACCACGCCGGAATTCGATGTCCCCACCACAGTTGCCGCGACAACGTCCAATCGCGAATATTTCGCATCCAGTTAAAATATTCTTCTCGCCGATTGTCCGGCACGATGCGAATTTCGCCGTGCTCCACCGCCGCAATCGCCGGCTCCGCCAGCGGCTTCATTTTGCAAAACCATTGCGTCGACGCCCGCGGCTCCACGATCGTCTTGCTTCGCTCGCACAATCCCACCGCGTGCGCATGCTCAGTAACTTTTTCCAGTAATCCCTGTGTTTTTAAATCCTCCACGATCTTCTTCCGCGCTTCAAAACGGTCCATCCCCGCGTAAGCGCCCGCCGCGGCATTCATTTTTCCGTCGTCCGTCATTACATTGATTTCCGGCAGGTGATGCCGACGCCCAACTTCAAAATCATTAGGATCGTGCGCTGGTGTTATTTTTACTGCGCCTGTGCCAAATTCGCGATCCACCATCTCGTCGGCAATAATCGCGATCAAGCGGTTCATCAACGGCAGCGCCACGTTTTTCCCGATCAAATCTTTATACCGTTCGTCTTCGGGATGTACCGCGACCGCCGTATCCCCCAACATGGTTTCCGGTCGCGTATCGCCACCACCAAAAAGTTCGCTGCAGCCCCGCCGGAAATGTCGCCATCTGCATCCGCCACCGGATACTTGATATGCCACAAATGTCCTTGCCGCTCTTCATGCACCACTTCCAGATCGCTCAAAACCGTTAAACACACCGGGCACCAATTGGTTAGGTAATGCGCACGATAAATCAATTTCTCTTCATACAAGCGCACAAACGCCTCGCGCACCACGCGAGACATCTCCGGCGACAGCGTAAACTTTCCCTCGACCAGTCGCAGCTCTCTCCAATCTGCTTCATCTGCTCGGTTATCTTGCCGCCGCTTTCTTCCTTCCACTTCCACACCCGCTTCTCAAACTCTTCGCGCCCCAGCTCGCGGTAATCTATGCCTTCCTCTGCCAGTTGCCCACCACCACCCGCTGCGTCGAAATTCCAGCATGGTCTGTGCCCGGCAAATACAAAGTGTTGTATGCGCGCATGCGATGCCAGCGCGTAAGAATATCTTTCTCGGTATAATCCAGCATGTGCCCGATGTGCAATGAACCAGTCACATTGGGCGGCGGAATAACGATGGAAAAAATAGGCGGTGGCGCATCAGGGTCGGCGCGGAATAGAGCCTCCGCGACCCAATAATCAGCCCATTTCGGTTCAATCTCTTGGGGTTGGTAACCTTTTGGAATTTCGCTAGCCATCAACGCAAATTTCTCCACGAATGCTTAGACAATCTGCCATTCAACTGCCACCACAACTTCTTTTCAAAATGATCTTCGACTATACGAGGGACAAAGCGGAGTCGTCAGTTATGCCCCAGTCAAACCTGAGGCGAGCTGGCTGGAATTTTCGTATGAATAAAGTATTTGGAAAGATCAGCAGGGGAGAGCTACTTCTTCGATTTCAGCTCGTCTTGCACCAACTAGGCTATTACCGGCTCCAGCAGTTCCCGTTTACCGCCTGCATAACTTCCGGACTGAGCCTTGACAATACCTTGGCCACCATCTCATCCACTTCCGTTTCCGTTGCCGTCGGGTGCGTCGAAGCTACTTCCGCAGCCGACAAATCCGAAGTCACTGCAGCCAGCGCATCAGAGGAAACGTTGCCGTTGCCGCTTGACGAATCCGAGCTGCTGCTCATGGTCGTCCGAGCATTTTCCATTGCATCTGTTGTCGCAGTTTTTGCCGACTCCAACGCCGCCGCCCATGGGTTGGAAGTCTTTGGGTCACTGTCCCAGGGGCTCGCCGGGCTCGAAAACCAGCTATTGACTGGATTAGGCTCAGTCTGTTTCGCACTCTGCCGCGCAATTTCTTCTTGCCGCGCGTTCTCTTCTTCTCGCGCAATTCTTTCCTGTCGTGCAGCTTCTTCCTGTCGTGCAGGTTCTTCCTGTCGTGCAGGTTCTTCCTGTCGTGCAGCTTCTTCCTGTCGTGCAGGTTCTTCCTGTCGTGCAGCTTCTTCCTGTCGTGCAGCTTCTTCCTGTCGTGCAGCTTCTTCCTGTCGTGCAATTTCTTCTTGTCCCCCGATTTCTTCCTGTCGCGCAGCTTCTTCCTGTCGCGCAATCTCGTGCTGCCGTGCCGCCTCTTCCAAATGCGCAATCTCCGGCAACGGTTCGCTGATCACTTCGTTTGCGACTTCGCCGTCATGTTTTACGAAATCTTCCTGAACCGTGGCCGCTTCTTCGGTACCCGTATTTGTCGCAAACCGTACGCTCGCTGGCCCCGACAAAAATTCTGATTCTTCCGAGACTGAAATCGCACCTTCATTACTCGAAAATGTTTCCGTGTGTTCCGAAAATCCCGTTTCAGGCTGTTCCTCGACAAGGTTTTCTACTACGTTCGTCTTCCGTCTTGGCATTCAGCGCTTCGCTTTCGAGAGTGCCGATTTCCGTAACAAACCCGCCCATATCCGCCGGTACTTCAGCTGCCGTAACAAACCCGCCCTTGTCTTCTGTTTGTTCCCACGTTTCTCTCGCGCTTTTCCTTCCGGTCGTATGCAATATCGGGTGGTCTCGCCAATCCTGCACGGGGCCGCTTCCGTCATCTTCGCGAGAAGCGGTCACTGCATCCTCGCGCCGCCAGGAAGGTGCTGATTCTTTCGATTCGGTTTCCTCTTCTTCCGGCACCTGCCTGGTTCGTCGACCTCAGACCAAGTCTCTAGTAGTTTTCCTAGTTTCATAGTCTGAAGTGAGTACCGTTTCCTCGGTGGTTGTCGGTCCCAACAATTCCCTTAACGCCATCGTCTGTTCGGTCGCGTCGATTTTCACCGGTTCCTGAGCCGTAGGAGTATCCACAAAGCTGTCATCACCCACCACGATCGGTTCGGCGTTGAGGTACGACTAAATTACAACCCTCCTAGCGGAGAACCGGGGGGCTGCGCTGGTGGTGACGCGACCGGAAAAGCTGGAGCTGGCGTAAATGACAAAACATCGGCAGACTTTCGCGGAGCAGTCGCGGGAATGTTCTCCTCTCACCCCCCTCAGCCGACCTAGCGAAACTCCCGCCCGTTGAAGCGCGGACTTCACCATGACGATCAACGGATCCGGCGGAACAAACGGCTTTTTCAATACTCCGTCGGCCCCTACTCGTTGCGCTTCCTGCTATCCATAGGATCAAATGCGCCGACCAACAGAATTACCGGAGTAATGTTTTAGCGAGGGATCTTCTTTGACGAACTCGGCAAACTTCGTAGCCGTTGCGTACCGGCATGAACACGTCCGCCAACACTGAGATCGGGGCGGATCTCGGGAATTTTTTCGCACCGCGGCTTCGCCATTGCCTACTGCGACAACATCAATACCCTGATCCTTCAGGGCCAGCCCCACCATCCGCTGGATGTTGCTGTTGTCGTCCGCAACCAGAATCTTGGCCACCCACGTCCTCCGCGAAATGTAATGCAGACCCCAAGCATCGGCAGCCGGGATTTTGCTCGATTCTTCAGGTATTTGAGCATCCTCCACCGTGGTCGTCAACGCATCAACCGTTTCCATGTGTCCCAAGTGAATACGCCACTTACCTGCACCAATGGCCGGGTCCCACGACTGGGCTTATGCCAAAAAAAAGGCGTGGCCAGAAGCCACGCCTTTTCGCCTGATGATCTAAGACTGACCAGGGCACTAGTTTTCGGACGCCTTTTTTCTTCTTGCTGCTCGATTCTTTCCCATTGTCGCTCTGGTTTGCTGAATCGGTCGCGCGGCAATCGCGCTCAGCGTCGGTACAATTGTTGTTGCAGTTGTCGTCGTTCCACCGGCGTCGGTTCCGTCGCCACCGCCGCCTCTCCACCATTAGGAGTTGCGGGTGCGGTCGACGTCGATTCTCCAGACGCGGTCCAACTCGTTTCGGGCTGCGCTGCACTTGGCGTACTTCCGGTTGTACCATCTCAGGGCAACACCAACGGCAGTTGGCGCCCCTGCCGGTGGATCACACCAGCGGTAACGTCCCGCGCCGCTGCTCTCTTCGGTTTTCGCGCCGCCCGGCGTTACCGTAGCCACGATCCCAGTCGTATTTCCAGCAGCGCCAGTGGTCGTTCCGCCTCCGCCGCTCCCACCCACCACAATGCGCGATATTGCCGCCCCCAGTAAGCACATCCGTTGCTGACGAGATTGCTTCCGCTTGAGATTCGTATCTCCCACGCGAGCAAACAGTTCTCATTTCACCGCCAGGTCCTGAATGCAGAATTCCCAGCGGTTTCTTTGCCAGGCTGGTATGCGGCCGTGGAGCATTCTGCTCCGCAACCATTCGTGCACGAGCTTTCGGATCGGGCTGTGGCACCGGAACTTTCATGGCCACCAACCGCGCCTTAGCTTGCGGTGCCTCGCTGGAAAGCCGGAAATTTCTCTACAATCCGCGCGTAGTAAATTGCCGCAACCTCTTTTTTCTCCGCTTTATCGAAAATGTCCGCCAGCATCCAAAGCGCATGATCCGATCTGCTGTACAGCGGATAACGATTAGTCACGCCAATCAGCCGAGCCGCCGCCGCGCGTTTGTCGCCTTTCGCGTAGTAGTAGTAAGCCACCCGGTAATCGCCTTCGGCGATCACCTCTTGAACTTCCCGCAAATGCTGCATCGCTTTATCCGCCAGCGGATCCTTCGGATATTTCAGCAGGAAAGTCTGGAATTCGCTCTCCGCTTCTTTCGCTTCGGTGCGATCCCGGTCCGGTTTCTCCATTTGTCGGAAGTGACCCATGGCCACCTGCAGTTGCGCGTAAGAAGCCTCCGGAAGGAAAGGGAAGAACACGATAAAATCTTTGTAGCCGGAGATGGCCTGCGTCATATTGGCCGTCCCGCCCTCTTTATAATAAGAGTCGGCGATTAACAATTTCGCCTTGGCTAGATACTCGCTGTCGGGATAAGTGTTGATGAGCGTCTGCAAGTTTAGCCGTCCAACCTCATGCTTACCGTGCTTGATATCGTCCGCGGCGCGGTCATATAAAACTTTATCCGGCTGGACGTTGTTGTCCACGCTGGTGGACTTATCAACCTTCTTTTTCTTGTGCAGGATCTGGGGGTTGGACTGCGTCGCCCCCAAGAGGAAAATCGCCATCATCAATAGGCACGCTAAACGATTGCTAGTGGCATACGGCGGAGTACGTAGCAAACAACACCTCTCTAAGTATTGAAATTCCTTCGAACGTCTGCCGCGGCCGCTAGGGGAGAGCCGCTCGAAACCCCGAACCCCCGGGATTATAACCTGAACGAACGGTCAGTCCGCACTCATCTTTGCCCTTTCGGCCAGTAAATCCCGTTAATGAGAACCACCCCCATACCTCGGGGTTGCCTCCTATCTTCTTCTTATT
Organism: uncultured Acidobacteriota bacterium; assembly: GCA_963705755.1. Classification (GTDB taxonomy): domain Bacteria; phylum Acidobacteriota; class Terriglobia; order Acidiferrales; family UBA7541; genus Acidiferrum. The sequence goes on from CAVPKZ010000184.1 coordinate 10,624, forward strand.
CTAACGTTTCTGGAATGTTTCAGTTATCTAAGGAATATTTCAGTTGGCCGGAGGCTGCCCCGCCCTCGGCTTTTTGGAGGGTGGGTCTTGTAGCGTGGAAACACCGGAAGCCTAACCACAAACACCGGTTCCCATCGCAAACGCAGTGGAACTTACACACATTCGAGCACTAGAAGATTATTCAATTATCGATTTTATGTAGATCTACAGAGCTATCGTCAGCTCCACCGGTGCAGAAACCGCAATCCGCGACCCCGCCAACGGCGTCTGATCCACCACCGCGCCATGCGGCCACTGCGGAGCAGTCACATAGTTCACTTTGCGCCGCAGCCCTGCAATATCGAGACGGTGTTGCGCGTCGGTTTCATTCAGGCCCACTAGATGCGGCATCACGTAAGCCTTATCCCGGTCACCTTGCGAGACCAATACATCCACACGCGGCGTAGCCGCCCCAGTTCCCGGCTTCGGATTCTGAATCACCACCGTATCCGCAGGTACCTTGGGCAACGTGATATTGGAAACCTCACCGATTTGCAGCCCTTCGCGCAGCATCTCTATGCGAGAAACCCTTAGCGTAGTTCCTTCCAGCCGGGGAATGGTCAGTTGCCGCTGTCCCAGGCTGAGCACCACGTGAGCTTGTTGCGACACCTTCATCAACAATCCTGCCGTGGGCGTTTGCCTCACCACCACGTTGGTCGGTAAATCGCTATACACGCGATCCGCTACTCGCAAAACTAAGCCGCGGGAGCGCAACAGGTGGCTGGCCTCCGTAACGTTCTTCCCCACAAGATTCGGCATCGTCACTTCACGCCCATGAATGGCCACCCGCATGGCCGTAATTGCGCTTAGAAATGCCGCCGACGCCAGAATAAAAACCAGCAGCGACATCCTGCTCACCCATTCCAGTCGTTCGCGCAGGGTCATAAATAGAATCTCAACTCAAAAAAATAATCAGTCCGAGCCCTTGTCGTGTGTCGCGCTTGTCGTCGCCACCAATGGTGGCGCAGGATACTCCGGCAATTTGTCTTTGCTGGTGTCCGCTCGTTTTACTTCCAGCTCTCCGAACAGCAGCGACGGGCTGATGATCGTCGTCGGCGCTCCTCCGGACCGGTTGCTCACCAGCGGGTCATCACCCGCAGCAATCAAATCGCTCCTCATCGCCCGTACGTCCAGCTCGCTGAACACTGCCCCGCGCACCAACTCTTCATGTCCGTCCTTCGCATATACGCGATAAAGCAGGCGCGGCGTGTTACCCGGCCCAAGCGTGTCTACCCGATATGCGTACGGCAATCCTTGATCCGCCACAATCTGGAACGCGCGCTGCCTCAACGCCGCGGGACTTAGCGCTTCCGTTGTGTTCACTACCAACACGCCAACGCCCGCAGAGGGAAAGACTCCTGGCGCAGCCCGGCCATGCCCGTTCGAAGCGGTAAAATCGCGTATCGGTTGGCGGCCCACTAGATAATTGGTCAACGTTCCGTTATCAATCACGGTCACGCGCTGTGCCTTGACTCCTTCGCTGTCCACGTCATAACTTCCCACCGTGCTCTTGCCGTGAAATTCCTTTAGCGTCGGGTCATCCACCACTGTCAAAAAGTTTGGCAGTACTCGCGTCTTGTAACTGGACGCAAACGATCCCGTCGTGCGATTTGGCTTTCCAAGCTGCGGCTTGCGCCCCACAACGTTCTGTCCAATCAACGAGGCTACGATGTCATCTGCTGCGTCCGGCGCGAATAAAACGGGACCACGGTATTCCTCTTCCACGATCGGCGCATTTCGCAACGCCACCACTGTTTCCAAAGTTTTTTTCGCATCGTTCATTAATTGATCGTGGCTCGGTAATTCTTCCGCACGCGCCACCATCCACGCCGGATTGCGCGTCACGCGCATTCCGTCGTCCGCCTGTGCCGCGCTATTCAATTGCACGCTATAGGTCGCTCGCCCGTCACGCGTTACTGTCCCTTCCGAATTCACAAAATACTCGTTCACTCCCGTGAACCGCGCCGACGCCGTCGAAGACTGCACATCCGGATACTGCTTATATAGCTCCGTCACATCCTCAAGCGTCTTCTTCCACTCCTTCTGATCGACCTTTAATGCCGTTACCGGTTCCAAGGCGATCACTTCTGGCTCTTTGGCGAAATCATCAACCGCGTTCGGATCCGCGCTGAACTGTTTCAGTGCCGCCTGTTTTTCCGCGTATGCTTCCCCCGCGCTCTTGTACGCCTCGTCCGTCGCCGTCCAAATCTGATGACGCAAAGCGATCGGGTCGTTATCCAGCGGCAGAATATTTGTCTCCCCTATACCCTGGCTGAAATAACTATCTTGTTTGTAATCTCCGATACGCACCACCACTCGCAATATGCGCACGTGCACCCGCTGGCTCTGGACCAGCGCGCCAAATGCCGCTTCCGCGCTGTAATTATCCACATCGTTCACGCGGTATTCGATGTAGTAAGGTGCTTGCACCTGATCCATTTTCAAATGCGTGTAAGACCGCGATAGTTCCGTGAGTAGCGCTTCAAGTAACGCGTCGCCCTTCGCCGCCGCAGCGGCCGCCGTCATCGCGCTGGAATTTAGAGCCCTGCCTGCATCTGCAGGTTTACCTGCCGTAGCAGGCCTGCCTGTGTCTACAGGCCTGGCACTCTCTGTGGCTGGCGAATCCTTCACCGCGGGTTCTCTTGCAGGAACGGGAGTTCCGACGATTTGGCCGGCAAAAAATAAAGTTCCGTTCAGTAAAGCTAGATAAGTTCTCTTCACGGGCGTGCTCCCGTGCCCGCCACAGGTGCCACACTTTGTGCTGCCACTGACGCCGCCGCGTCTTCAAATCCCGGTGGCGGCAGAATCGGTGGCCGTTCGTGAGCATGAGCCCTCTTCTGCACTTCCATCTCCGAGAAAATAATTGCCGGCGCCACTGCCGCTACCGGCACACTCCCACTTTCCGCGCCGCAGATTCCGTTGAACACATGCTCCTGATCCCCGGTAGCCACAATGCGTGTCAGCGCCGCCAGAGGCGTGCCAACAATATCCACTCCGCGCACCAGTTCGTCCGGTCGCCCGTCGACATAAACTTTGTAAACAATCACCGGCAGCACCTGGAACGCTTGCGGCAACGACCGCGTCGTCAGCGTAAACCCGCCTTGTATGTCGTCGAAGTACAGTCCGTACGGTTTCCCCTGCTTCTTCACTTCATCGATCAGCTTCTGGCGCATGTCTTTTTCAGGAATCGTCTGGCTGGAAGTCACAATCAAATTCCCCTGTCTCCCGGTGGGCATTAGCCCCGGCTGGTTTCGTCCGTGCCCATTGGAAACTCCGAAATTTTTGATCGGCATTCGCGACATCAGAAAATTCTTCAGCACTCCATTTTGAATGACGTCCACACGCTGCGCAGGCGTTCCCTCATTATCAAAATCATACGACCCTGAAAGTTTCACATCGCCAATCTGCTTCGTCGTCGGATCGTCCGCCACGCTTAAAAATTTCGGCAACACTTCCTGTCCCACCATCTTCGTAAAGGTCTGCCCTTCTTCCTCGTCTCGCTGCCGGTGCCCTTCCAGCCGATGCCCTAGCACTTCATGAAAAAACACCGCCGCCGCCCGTCCACTCAACAGCGCCGGTCCGTCGTACGGTTCAGCGACCGGAGCCGCCCGCAGCGCCTTCAAATCCGCCGCCATCTTCTCGATTTTTGCGGATAATTCGCTTTCCGCCGGCAATCCTTTGGCGGTCGGCGCCTGGAAAGTCTCTACTCGCAACAATTCCATGCCGTCGTCAGCCCGCGTTTGCGCTTCCATAATCAATCGCGTGGAGGCACTGGGAGTAACCACCGTGCTCCCTTCGCTGTTCACCATCCGCGCATTCGAGTTCTGCACCTGCAGCATCACACTTCCAAAATAAACGTCAGGATACTTCCGGAATATTGCCGATAATCTTTTGATTTCACCTTCCCACGTCGCCCGGTCCAGGGTAACCGGCACCTTCGCTTCACCAATGTGCGTAGCCGAGGCTTCTTTCGAAAAATCCGGTGACTTATCCTCTTCTTCCGCGCGCACTGCGGTATTCGTTCGCACGTTCATCAGCGAGGGAACCGCTCGCTTGTATTCCCGATCCGTAAGTTCCCAAAGCACCCGCCCAATGGCATCTTGATCATCCGAGAGCGGCAAAGACCCCGACGTCACCCCGCTTGCCCGGCTCTCCCCGTGCGTATTGTCCAGCGCATGCGTGCCCACCCGCATCGTTACGTCCGCCTGCCGCCGTTTGGCCGCCGCATCCGTCAACAAGCTCCCGTAGGCTCCAACGAGCACTACATAGTCCTGGTCGTACACCGTGTAGCTCAGGTAGTAGGGCGCCTGGTCAGTTTTTCCCAACTCGATACTGGCCCGCGAAAGCTCTGCCTGCATCACCTTCAACACCGGGTCGTTCGCGCTTTTCTTGGCGTCCACTGGGGCTGAAGTACTTCCAGAGCCAGTCGTGGCTTCGGTCGAGATGGTCCCATCCGTTCGGCCCGCTGCGGAATCCTCCGCGGCCGCCCAACCAGCGGGTGCCACTACCAATTGCGCGCAAACCACCCCGCATGCCGCCACACGCCATACGGAACAAATGACATCCTTCGCCCCTACACTCCGGCGTCCATGCTTTTTTGCTGGGCTAAAATTGATCATTAACTGTGAACTCCAATCGGTATGACGATTCGAACTAGCTGACCTACGAAAAACTAGGGAGAAGCCGAGTATGCCTCAGCGCTGGCCCCCGCGCAATTTAGCTGTTACCAAAGCGTTCTTCTTTGGCTAACCGTGCCCCATTCACGAATTCTTGTGCCGACACTTCCGCGCGTCCTTCCAGTTTGACGGTCAAAACACGTAAAACGGTTGCGTCCCCACAAGCCACCCTCAATTCGCCGTCTTCCAGAAGCAACGTTCCCGGAGCCGCTGGCGCTCCTTCTCGCCTTGCGGGTCTCCCCGAAAGGTGGCAGGTCTTTCCTCGAAACGTGGTGTACGCCCCCGGCCACGGCTCGAAACCTCGCATGCGATTGAAAATCTCCAAAGCGGGCCGCTCCCAGTCAATACGCCCGTCTTCTTTCTTCAGCAAAGGCGCGTAGGTTGCCAACGCGTCATTCTGTTTTTTCGGTGTAACCAATCCATCCGGTAGTCCGCGTAACGTCTCTGTCATTAACTTGGCACCGGCTTCGGCCATCCGCGCCGCCAACGCTGGCGCCGACTCCGCCGGCAAAATCTCAATTTCTTCCTGCAACAACATGTCCCCGGTATCCATGCCCGCATCGATCCGCATGGTGGTCAACCCGGTTGTAGTCTCGCCATTCGCGATCGCCCAATTGATTGGCGCCGCTCCACGATATTTTGGCAGCAGGGAAGCATGTAGATTGATCCAGCCGCACCTCGAAATCGGCAAAAGCCCCGCTGGAATGATTTGCCCATAAGCGATAATTACGAAGCATTCGGGCTCGAAACTTTGCAGCAGTTCCCGCGCTTCCGGAGCGCGAATCTTCACCGGCTGCCGCACGGGAATCCCCGCTTCCATCGCCACTTGTTTAACTGGAGAAAACGAAATCTCCTGCCCCCGCCCTCGCGGCCGGTCCGGCTGCGTAATCACCGCCACCACCGTATGAGTCGGACCCGCCAGTATGGCCTTCAGCGTGGGCACTGCGAAAGCAGGAGTTCCGCAGAAAACAATCCGCATGATCATCCTTCCGGCCAACAAACTTATGGGATTTATTCAACCTGATTTGACGTTACGACAGCAATGAGAAATTCGTGCAGAAATTCTGAGGAACAGCAGGCCAATCCTTAACTACAGTTCACCACTCGCCTTGTTTTCTTAACTTCTTGATCTTGCGCCGGATCAGGTCTCGTTTCAGCATGCTCAAGTGCTGAATGAACAGGATGCCATTAAGATGATCGATCTCGTGGCAGAAAGCTCTGGCCAGCAAATCTTCTCCGCGGATCTCAAAAGTCTCGCCCTTGGCATTTTGGGCCTTTACCGTCACAAATTGTGGCCGCACTACATACCCGCGAAACCCCGGAATCGAAAGACAACCCTCTTCTTCCCGCTTTTCGCCTTCCGCATGAATAATTTCCGGATTGATCAGTACAATTTTTCCCTCTGGATTTTTCCCCGCGGTCACATCCACTACTGTCAGGCGCAGATTTTTCCCGATTTGTGGAGCGGCCAGCCCCACGCCTTGCGCCGCATACATCGACGCGAACATGTCCTCGGTCAATTCTTCCAGCTCGGGGCCGAACTCCGCAATCACACTCGTAGGCTTTTCCAGAATCGGATCGCCGTATTTAATAATTGAATAAATCTTCCGCGATGGTCCGGCTGGCACTGTCGACGCAACAGTCTCCGTGGTCGCGGTCACAGGCTCAGAACTCGTCGATTTGTCGGGCATAGTTATCGAAATTCCGCCGCATCTCCGCCAGCGAATCTCCTCCAAATTTTTGCAGAAAAGCATCCGCTAACACAAGTGCTACCATCGCTTCGCCCGCCACTCCCGCTGCCGGCACCACGCACCAGTCAGAACGTTCGTACGCCGCCTGCACCGGCTCCTTCGTCACCATATCCGCTGTGTGCAGCGCACGTCTCAACGTGGAAATCGGCTTCAAATATCCCCGCACCACCACGTCTTGCCCGTTGGTAATTCCGCCTTCGACGCCCCCGGCGCGATTGGACGACCGCAAAAATCGTTTAACATCCCGGTCGTACGAAATCTCGTCCTGTACTTCGCTGCCGTAAGATCCCGCCCCAGCGACGCCCGCCCCAATCTCCACGGCCTTCACCGCTTGAATACTCATCACCGCTTGCGCCAGCCGGCCATCCAGTTTTTCATCCCACTGTGCGTGGCTTCCCAGTCCCACCGGCACATTGTGCACCACCACCTCAAAAATCCCTCCCACCGTATTCCCAGCCTTCAACGCCGCGTCCACTTCCGCTTTCATCTTTTCCTGCAAATCCGCGTCCACGCAACGCAGCGGCGACTCAAGATCTTCGCTCACTTCGCGAATCTCCTCCCACGAAGCGCCACGCTCCAGAGTAAAATGCCCCACACGAATCGTGTGACTCGCAATCTCCGTCCCCAGTTCGCGAAGCAACAACTTCGCAAACGCTCCAGCAGCCACCCGCGCCGCCGTCTCTCTCGCCGAGGCCCGCTCCAAAATATATCGTGCATCATGAAAATTAAATTTCTGCGACCCCGCCAGGTCTGCATGCCCAGGCCGCGGCGCCACCAGCTTGCGTTCCTTCCCCGCCGATTCCGCCGACTCTTCCACTGGCAAACTATTTTCCCAATTAGCCCAGTCCCGATTCTCAATCCGCAATGCCACCGGCGCGCCAATTGTGTTCCCATGCCGCACCCCGGCAAAAATATCCGCCCGATCCTTCTCGATTTTCTGTCGACCACCGCGACCATAACCAAGTTGCCGCCGGTGCAGCTCATGATTAATAAACGCCACATCCACAGGCAGCGAAGCCGGCAGCCCCGAAATAAAAGCCAGCAGCGCCTGTCCGTGCGATTCACCCGCAGTGTAAAAACGCAGCATCCCTGAGGCATCCTAAAAAAATTGAATTACCCAGCGTAATTGGAGAATGGAGTGTATCTGCCGACCCGCCGCCGCGTCCAGTTTTTAGCCGTTGGGCGGCTTCCATCTGGGTGATGTGCCTCTGCCTTATTTCGTTTAGCACCCGTAACCGGTCCCGTTCTCGTTGGTTCAAGGTGATTCGCTCCGCTTCCATAGCGCCCTCGGCCACCTAGGAAAGCGGACATTTCTACTTTGCTCAAACCGGACATTCTCACTTTGCAGCGACACAACAGATGTCACGCTTGACGCGCCCCCGTCACGCAGTTACGCTTTCGTTGCACTCGCTAACAACTCGTCCGCGTCCAGAAAAAGGCCATTGTGGCAGGCACTCCACTTCAAATCGAGCGCGACTCCACTCCAGAACCCAGGCTCTCTGTCGTCGACGTCTTGGTCGACTCCCTAAAGCGCTGGGTCTTCAGCGTTCAGGACTATTCGTTAATGGCCGCCCGCTCGGTAAAGAATCTCGCCACCGGCCCACGCTATTTTCAAGACACCCTCGACCAAATGGACGACATCGGCGTAGGCTCACTGCCCATTGTCTTGATCTCTGGCTTCTTCATCGGCGCAGTCATGGTGTTACAAACCGGCTCGCAATTCACCCGTTTTGGACAAGCCGCGCTTACCGGCGACATTGTGGCCATCGCACTGGTCCGCGAACTCGGACCAACTCTAACCGGCATTCTCGTCGCTGGCCGCTGCTCCTCCGGAATCGCTTCAGAATTGGGCTCCATGCTGGTCACCGAGCAAGTCGACGCCATGCGGGCCATGGGCACCGACCCCAGCCGCAAGCTGGTCACTCCGCGAGTCCTCGCCACCGTCTTGATGCTCCCGCTCCTCACCGCCCTCAACGATTTCGTAGGCTTACTCGGCGGTTGCGTGGCCTCGGTTTTTTCCTTGCGTTTAGGCGCGGTAGAATTTTGGACCCGCGCCATCAAAGCTCTCGACTTCGCCGACTTGATGCAAGGCTTCACCAAGCCCATGGTTTACGGTTTCATCCTCGCGACCGTTGGCTGCTACAAAGGACTCAACGTCCGCGGCGGCACCCAAGGGGTTGGCCGTGCCACCACTCAAGCCGTTGTTCTGGCTTCCGTCCTCATTATTGCCGCTGACCTCTTCCTCACTAAATTGGCCTTGTACCTTGGAGACAAACTTTTCTAGGTTCCTCTCATCTACACCCACGGCATTCTTTCGCGACGTTACGGCGACAGCGACGAATTGCCCTATAATCCATGCCATATTCGATGACCCCAGCCGCTGCCACTGCAACGACTAACGCCGGTCCCGCCGTAGTATTTGATAACGTTTACCTCGGCTTCGACGAAGGCGACATTCTCCGCGGCGTCTCTTTCTCCGTCGCTGCACGCGAGACTATGGTGCTCCTGGGCGAAACAGGCACAGGTAAAACCTTAACTCTGAAACTCGCGGCCGGCCTGCTCAAACCCACGCGCGGCAGTATCTCCGTGCTGGGCCAGCAGGTCTCCTCGATGTCCGAGAACGAGCTTCTGCGCCTGCGGGAGCGTATCGGTTTCGTTTTTCAGGAAGGCGCTCTCTTCGATTCCATGACCGTCGGCGAAAATGTAGCCTACCGTCTTCGTGAAGAGCACGTTAAAGAAGACGAGATCGAACCGCGCGTCCAGGAAGCACTGCAATTCGTCGAGCTCGAACACACCGCCGACCAACTCCCCTCCGAATTATCCGGCGGCATGCGTCGCCGCGTCTCCATCGCGCGGGCACTCATCAATCGCCCGGACATTGTCTTGTATGATTCACCTACCGCAGGTCTCGATCCTGTAACCTCGCAAACCATAATCTCGCTCATCCTGCGCCTGCGCGATGTCTACGGTGTTACCGCTCTGTTGGCCACGCAGCGTTTGCAGGACGGCTTCGCGCTCGCCAACTTTTGTTTCGACAAAGAGACCAAGCACGTCGTCCGTGTCAACTCCGCCAAAGGCGCCAAGGACGGCCAAACAGTTGCCGCAACCCGTTTTATGGTTTACAAGGATGGTCGCATTTACTTCGAAGGCGACCCGCAGGAACTGTCCAGTACCAAGGATCCGTATCTACGCCGCTTTCTAGTTTGAATTTGCTGTAATCTTATCCCGGACTCCGGAGGGGAGTCTCAATGGCCCAGAGGAAGCAGCTTACCTGGACGGAATTGCGTGTAGGTCTGTTCGTGCTGGTCGGCCTTTTCGTGTTGGCGGCCGGCATTTTCTATGTCACTGGCAACCAATTCCTTGGACCAAAGTACCGCTTGAAAACATATCAAGCCGATGTTACCGGACTCGCCAACGGCTCGCCCGTCCAGGTCGACGGGGTGGAGGTGGGTAACGTCGAATCCATCACCTTGGTCCCGCGCAATCAAACCACGTCTGCGGAAAAGCCCGCAACATCGAAATCGTCATGCGTCTGGATCGCCGCTATCAACCCGACATTCTCACCGACTCCGCCGCCAGCCTCGTCACCAAAGGCCTGCTCGGCGATAAATACATAAATATTTCTCGAGGTTTCACCGGTGTCCCCTTGAAAGACGGAGAAGAGGTTCCGCCATCAGAAGTAAAAGAAATGCTAAGCAGTTTGCAGGCTCTTTCGGACTCCATGCAAATCGTTCTCGACGACGTCAAGGAAGGCAAAGGCACCCTAGGCAAATTGCTCATCGATCCTCAAGCCTACAATCACCTGAACAGCGTTATGGCCAAAGCCGATACCATGATGGGCAACGTGCAGGCCGGCCGCGGCACATTAGGAAAACTTGTAAATTCCAATGAGCTCTACAACAAAGTCGACAAGAGCGTCGACAATATCAACGGCTTGGTCACCGATGTACGCTCCGGAAAAGGCACTATCGCCAAATTGCTCAACGATCCAACGCTATACAATGAAGCCAAGCAGGCTCTCACCAATAGCGATGCCATCCTCAGCGACGTTCGCTCCGGCAAGGGCAGCATCGGCAAAATCATGAACGACGATGCGCTCTACAACATTTGCGTGATACCAGCGCCAACTTGGACAAGGCTTCCGCCAAGCTGAACGAAAACACCACCACTGCAGGCAAACTTTTTTCCGATCCCAAATTGTATGACAATCTCGCGGGTTTACGGGCGATTTGCGCTTGCTTATCGGCGAGTTTCGCCAGAATCCGGCCAAGTTCCTACGCATAAAAGTGAGTGTATTCTAGCCATTCGAGGGTGTCCGGATAACAGTTGAAGGTTGATGACGGCGGTTCATTTTTGCATCTTACGCGAACTTCTCTTCGAGAGTAACGGACTCTTTCGACCGACCTAGCGCCGCAGCAAGCGTCCAAAGATTTTCGTGTCCCATGATCTTGCGGAAGTTTTTCTCCGTGATCAGGTAGGCTCCCGCGACCCAGCGCATCACCATGTCTGCTTCGCGCCAGCGGCAGACGTTTCCCGTTCGTTTCCGCACACCGGATTGCGGACTCTCGATGAGGTTGGTGGTTCCCAGGCAGCGATGCAGACTCGGTGGCAGGTCCAGCCGGTTGATCGTGAACGTCTCCTGCAGGCCTTCGCGCAAGCTCCGTGCTGCTTCCGGATATTCCCGCTCCAACCACTCCGCCATCTTTTCCATCTTGGCGATTCCTTCTTTGGCTTTCGGCAGTTTGTACGCCGCCCGCATCAGCGAACGCACTTGGGCGTGTTGCTCGGTCGGTAGCTGCTCCAGCACGTTGCGGATTTTGTGCGTTCGGCAACGCTGCACGGGCTGGTGGGAGCCGAATACTTCCTCGATCCCCGCACGCAGCGCTTTGGCACCGTCGATCACAAACAGGTAGTGTTTTTCACTGCACACTCTCCGCTCTCGCAAGTGCACCAGCAACGCTTTCACAGCCGCCGTGTTCTCCGTCGCCCCTAGCTAGTTGGATCCCCAGCACATGTTTGCCGCCCTGCACATCTACGCCCACCGCGCTGATCACGTGGTGCGTTCCGAATTGCATCCCATCGATGTAGATCACCAGCAGTTCGGTTTCCTCCCATCTCCTTCCCAGCAGCTCTTCCAGCTGTGCCGTGCTCGCTTCGATCGCTTTTTCGCTGATCGAAGATTTCGATACCCCAACTGTTTCTGCCATCCTTGGCAATACATCCCGGTACTGGCGCGTGGAAACTCCTCGCAGCAGCGCTGCAAACATCCGGGCACCCATCGCCGGATTCTTTTGCAGCGCTTGGTAGGCGGGAACTCCTACCTCGCCGCCGCGACCCTTTTCTCTGCGCCGCAGACGGGGCTTCCGTACACTCAACTGCCGATCGGCAAGGCTCACCCGGCCGGCCTGATTCCCGTACCAGCGAATCTCACCGCTGCTGCGTCCCGGTGTCCGTGGCCCAGCGATCTGTTCCGCGCTCAGTTGTAGGATCGTTTCGATGATCTGTTGACTGACTTGCTCCACCACGGTGTCCAATGCCAGGCGGGCCTGCTCCACCAACTCCACCAACGGCAAAAGTATCTGCCCGTTGGCCCTACAAAAGGCAGCCAAGGTTCGCTCGGCTCCCTTTCCCTTGCCATCGATGACGTGATAGTTTCCTTTCACGGCGGTTCTCCTTTAAACAGGATTGGCGGGCTCGATTCTAACGAATCGGGCCTGAACCGCCGCATCAACCTTCAACTGTTATCCGGACACCCTCAGCCATTCGCACCTTTTGCGTAACCAGCAGCTATCTTGTAATGTCTTTGTAACAATAAAGCCATAACATCCACCGCGGCCCGCAACACCGTCGCGACTCACAAGTCGAGCCTATGGAAAATCAGGAAGTACTGCAAAAACCGCGCGCCGAAGCAAGCAAATCGACACTCCCTCAACCAGGACGCCCTGTCCCCAGTCGCGCTTACCCGGGCGCTTTAATCGTAGTAGAAGGCACGGACGGTTCCGGAAAGTCCACGCAACTTTATTTATTAAAACGCTGGCTCGAAATTGGTGGCTATCGCCTTCACTTCACGGAGTGGAATTCTTCGCCGCTCGTGAAATCCGCCACACGCCGCGGAAAACAACGTCGCCTCCTCACCCCCACCACATTTTCTCTCTTGCATGCCGCCGATTTCGCCGATCGCTGCGAACGCCAGATCATGCCTTTGCTGCAAGGCGACTATCTGGTGCTCGCCGACCGTTACATCTATACCGCCTTTGCCCGCGACGCCGCTCGCGGTTGCCCTCCCCGCTGGCTGCGCAATCTTTACCGTTTCGCCCCTGTCCCGGACATTACCTTCTACTTTCGAACTCCACTCGACATCGCCGTCCACCGCATTCTTAGCGGGCGTCCCAAATTGAAATATTACGAAGCCGGAATGGACTTAGGCATGTCCTACGACCGCGCGGAGAGTTTCCGGTTGTTTCAGGCCCGTATCCTCGAGGAGTACGACAAAATGGTCGACACCGACAATTTTGTTGTTCTCGACGGCACCATCCCAGTCAATAAATTGCAAAAGCAGATGCGCGACATCGTAGCCTCCAAGATTGATCTCAAACGTTTTGCCCCTCGCATCCAGGAAGCGGAGTGAGCATGCCCGATCAGGAAAAAGATAAAAAAAAAGATAAAGACCGAGATCGCGACAAAGACCGCGACAAAGACAAAGCTCCATTGGCCGTCGCCACAGAATCGTCCATAGCTACCGCTCCTCCGCCGGCTATCAAGTCCGCCTCCGAAGTCGAGGAAGAAGCCTCGCATTATTTTTTTGGCGAGCCGCTCGTCGGTTTCGATCCTGCAGAAATCACCGGCAGCCTAGTCGTCATCGAAGGGATGGACGGCTCCGGCCGCTCCACGCAAATCACATTGCTTCAGGAATGGCTCGAATCCGAAGGGTTCGCCGTGCAAACCAGTGGCTTGCGCCGCTCCAATCTCGTGGGCAGCGACATCGACCAACTCCTCGCCAAAAACGCCGTCACTCGCCTGACGCTGGCCCTGATGTACGCCACCGATTTCTTCGACCAGGTTGAACACCGCATTCTGCCGGCCCTGCGCTCCGGTACAGTGGTCCTCGCCGATCGTTTTATTTTCACTTTAATCGCGCGAGGCGTGGTCCGCGGCATCAATCGCGATTACATGACTGGACTTTATGCCATGGCTCTTAGGCCACATCTCACTTTCTGGCTCAACGTCCGCCCCGAAACCGCCTTCGGTCGCGAATTCAAAAAGTCCCAAGCCATCAGTTATTGGGAAGCCGGTCGCGACATGTCCCTGTCGCACGATTTGTATTGGTCCTTCATCCGCTATCAGACTATGATCAAGCGCGAATTCGAGGTCATGGCCAAGCGTCACAGCTTCATCGAACTTGATGGCGAAGCCAGCGTCGCCGCTGTGAACAAGCAACTCCGCCAACGCATCGGTGAGCAGCTCGGTATACGTGCCACCAAGTACACTCCTTCCTCCGCGCTGGCCCATCTCTGGCGCTAAAAATCTAAATGTCCGAGCCGGTTCACATCGCTGCCATTGACGCCGGCTCCAACGCCGTGCGCCTCGCCGTTGCCCGCGCCTACTCGGCCCTCGACATTGAACCTCTCTACGACGAGCGCTACTCCTTACGTCTCGGTGAAGGCGTTTTCGTGCGTCACCGCTTCAGCGAAAAACTACTGAAAAAATCCGTCAAGGCTTTTCGTGATTTCAAAGAAACCATGGATGAGTTCGGTGTTACGAAATACCGTGCCGTGGCCACCAGCGCCTCCCGCGAAGCGCGCAATCGCGACGCCTTCGTTCGCAGAATTAAACAACAATCCGGCATCCAACTGGAGGTAATCAACGCTGCCGAAGAATCCCGCCTCGGCAGGGAAGCCGTTCTCGCCGCCTTGGGTCCCGAAGCGCCGCCACGCTGCATCATCGACCTCGGAGGCGGTAGCCTCGAATTGAGCATTCTCCGTGACCGTCAGGTCGAACAAAGCGCCCATCTCGGCGTGGGCACCGTGCGCCTCATGACCACTCTGAATCTTCCCGGTGTGATCCGCCCTTCACAAGCCGAGCAAGTTCGCAGATATGTGCGCGCGCTCCTCGAATCAAAATTACCCAACCGCCCCAATCTTGGCGAGCAAATCGCCGTCGCGCTTGGCGGCAACGCGGAAACGCTGGCTGGCATCGCCCCCGGTCCGCGTGAACACGGCCTCCCGATGCTGCAGCTATCGCTCCTGCGCGACCGCCTTCCCGACATCCTCAAGCGTGATGTCCGCGAGCGCATGAAGGCTTACGGTGTTCGCCGCGACCGTGCTGACGTCATGGGTATTGCCGCCATCACGTTTCTCACTCTCGGCCGCTATCTGAATGTCCGCTGCATGGCCATCCCCGCCGTGGGCCTTCGCGAAGGCATTCTCCAGGAAATCGCCCACGACGCTTTCTCGCGAAAAGAACCGCACCGCTACAACGCAGCAGCGCGCCAGGTCATCGCCAGCACCAGGGCCTTCGCGCGACGCTTGGACCGCGACCAAGCCCATGCCGAGCACGTCCGTGAACTGAGCATTCTCCTTTTCGACGCTTTGCAACCTGTGCATCATCTTCCCGCTCAGTACCGCGTGCTGCTGGAGGCCGGCGCCCTCTTACATGACGTCGGCCATACCATCAGCCATCACGGTCACCACAAGCATGGCGAATATTTAGCGCTGAACGGCGACATTCCCGGTCTCGCCGGCCGTGATCGCGCCATGGTCGCCTCACTGGTGCGCTATCACAATCGCAAGTCAGAGCCGGCCAGCCATCACCTGGCCTATGCTTCCTTATCCAACCTGGACAAACGCATGACCCGCCGCCTGGCCTCTATTCTGCGCATCGCCGAAGGCCTCGATCACTCGCATCGCCAGCGTGTCACCAATATTCAAGCATCCTTCCAGCGCGGCGCCGTGGGCCTGCAGGTAAAAGCCCGCGGAGATGCCGCTGAAGATTTGCGCGACGCCAACCGCAGCGCCGATCTCTTCGAAAAAGAATTTCACGTGCGCCTCTTCTTTCGCCAATCCACATCGTGAGTCGCAAGTATCATCAGCCTGTATCATGACTTGCCCACGACAGTAGTTGGCTGATTAGCCGCGCCAGGAAATTATCAGCGGCAAAAATTTGGCCCGAATAGGGTTTAATAAAATTCGAACGGAGCTTCTCGATGGATCTGTATATCGTCCGCCACGGCATCGCGATCGACCGTGAAGACCCCAAGTGCCCTCCCGATCCCGAACGTTACTTGACGGAAGAGGGCATGAACAAAACCAGACAGGTGGCCAACGGCATTGCCGCGCTCGGTATCACCCCAGATCTCTTGATCTCCAGTCCGTATACCCGTGCCATGCAAACCGCCGAAATTTTCGCCACCGCCCTAGAATACAAAAAGGAAAAAATCCGCCGCAGTGACTTACTTCTCCCCGGCGCCGAATCTTCCGCGCTCTTCCGCGAACTGGCCAAGGACAAACACTCCGCATCCGTATTCGTCTTCGGCCACGCCCCACATCTCGATGAACTCATCGCCGCCGCCTTCGCCGCCAAACACCCCATCACCTCGCTCAAAAAAGCCGGCGTCGCCGCCCTCAAACTAAAACGCATCTTCCCGCCCAGCGCCGAATTCCTCTGGCTAGCCACACCCCGCCTCCTGCGCCGCGCCGCAAAATAATTTTCTGCCCATTGAATTTATTCTAAATTGTCTCGGCTACGACCCGGACTGTAATTCCGGGTGTCATGGAGGAACCGCGCAAATCAATAAAATAAGGAGGGTGCCCCACCCTCGATTTCCAGGGTGGGTCTTGCAGTCTCCGTGAAAAATTACTGCTTAGAGCTAACGCCTAATCCGAAGCCCCAGCCACCGCATACAAAACACCCGGCGCACTTTGGGGTAACGCCACCACCTTGGCCGCTTTCTCCGCGGCACGCACCACTAGCGGCTTACCCAGCACCGTCTCTAACAAATGCTTCCCCGCAGCCAGCCTCGCCGCAATCTCCAGATTGTCCGCCAGCTGTGGAACCAAAAGCGTGACGGCATCCGTCGAATTCTCAATCTTGAATCCCGTAGGTGAATCCACCCCCGACTTGTGCAGCACTCGTCCAAGTCGAATCACTCCCGCCAACACACGAATGTTCTCTTGCTGCGATGCGTTGAGCTGCGCAAATTTCCCGTCGTCCGTCGTCGGCTCGGCCCCGCGATGAAAACGCACCGCCCATGCCACCAGTTCCCAATCCTCCCGCGTCCAACGCGGCGGCACTTTCATCCCCAACAAAAACTTCCGCGCAGCCTTCCGCGGGTGCTTCTGATCCCATCCCACCGCATGCAGCAGCGCTGCTGCACGCAAATTCCGCTGCAAATTGGGGTCGCCAAGCGCCGGCATAACCTTCGCACGTCGCAACAGGTCAAAAATCCGTATCGATAGCCGCGCCACACGCGCCGCATTCCGCGCATTCGACTGCGCCGCCCGCGCCGTCGCCCGCAACCGCGCTAACGATGCCTCCTCCAAGCGCTCCCCGTGCGGCAAGGCGTGCCGCCACTTGTTCCAGATGCTCGTTTTCCCCAGTGTCAGTTGCCGGTAAGTCTGTACCCGTTTCCCGCGCTCACGTTGCACAATCTGCTTCCACGATTTTCGCGCCGCTCCGTCCACTCCGCTTTCGGTCTTGCCTCTTTCTGCCAACACATCCAGATCGTGAATATCCCCAAGTAAATCCTGCAGCCTTTTTAAATTCTCGCTCCACGCCGCGTGATGTTCCGGCAAAAGGCTTTCGACCGTGTACCGCAACTTCTTCAAGCCAATTCTCAACAGATGCCAGGGCTTTGGCTTTTTTGTTACGCAGCGCCTGCGCGTGCAACTGCTTGATCTCTTCAAATCGCTCCCAAGCCAGGCATTCCGCTGCCAACCCACCTACCGGAAGCACTTGCACTCGTTGCCGCAACCGTCTCTGTAATCGCTTCCATTCCTTTTCATCGAACTTGCCCGCCGCGCGCAAAACCTCGCTCCGTAGCTCCGGTTCTTCCGTCTCAAAAGAACTGTGCAGCTGTACGCGAACGGGGTCGTTGGTAGGCGTTAACTTCTTGACCCAATCTTCCATGACGTGGGCGTCCCGCAACCCTCCCAACGCCCGGAACAGTTTTTTCGCCGTTTTCCGCATCTCCGGCCACGCCGCATCCGGGTCCACCTCTTCGAAAACCGTCGCCACCGACCGGCATCTCCGCATCGCTACCCTTAAGTCATGCACATTGTCAGGATCGGGATTCGAACGCACCTTGTCCAGCTCCGCCCGCACCTTGTCCATGGTCTCGGACAGATCTCGCCGCTCGACCCGAACGGGCGTCTTAACTTCAGTCTGACTTTGAGCCTTACTTTGAGATTCAAGAGTGGTGACGCTGGCCATTCGGTCAAAATCCTCGACACTTCCAGTTTGGCCGGCAAAAGCCATGCCAAACGAACCTATAGGGTAGCCCTTCGATGTAGCCTCGTCCAGTCGAGCGCCTCGCCCCACAATTCGGGCCACATCCACACTAAAGCCAGACCCATCGCCACGCTCATCGCGCCCGCGATCAGAAAAACCTTTAACGGATCCGGATGCCCTAGCCTCAACATCACGAACTGTGCCACCGGCTGTAGCGCCACCCCAATAAACGACAGCATATTTGCCACCGCAATCGTTCGGCCCTTCTCTGTAGCCGCCGGCCGTCGCTGGATCAGCGCATTAATGGGCACCACAAAAAAGCCTCCCGCGGAACCAAGCAGAATCAGACAACCAGAACGGTCGCAAATCCTATCCCCGGCCAAGATAGCAGCGCCGCCATCAGCAGAACTCCGGCCAGCCCAGGCAGCACCATCCCTATTTGAATTTTCTTCCCCGACACAAACCCCGCAGCCAAACTCCCCAGCCCAATCCCCATACTCAACCCCGCCAGCAAATAACTGCTGCGCGTCTCGTCCAGATGAAGAATATCCGCACCATACAGGACGATATTCAGCAACAATAGCGACCCCAGAAACCAGAAAAACGTATTCGCCACCACCGCCGTCAGCAACGGCCGGTCCCCGCTCATGTGCCGCACTTCGGAGAAAAATTCTCGCGGTACATTCCAATCAAACTTACGTCCAGGGTCCGCCGCAGGTACGCGCGAAATCCCCAGGCTGATCAAAAGCCCAATCACCGCCAGCACCAGGAAAATAACTCCGGACCATGCCTGCCGTCCGTGAAAAACGTGCGCCAGATATCCGCCGGCCAGCGCCGCCAGAATCGCCGCCAGCAAAGTCAAAAATTCAATAATCCCGTTTCCCCAACTCAGTTTCGATTCCGGCAGCAATTCCGGAAGCAACCCATATTTCGTAGGCCCAAAAATCGCGCCCAAAGTGCTCATCAAAAACAGCGCCACTCCCGCCCAACCTAACCGTCCTTGCGCCAACGCCCATGTTGCCAGCGCCATCACCGCCAATTGTCCGAGCACCGTCCCAATCGTCACGCTACGTTTGCTGAACTTGTCCGCCAAAAATCCGCCGGGAATCGAAAACAACAAGAAGGGAACCGAGAACAGCAGCGGCACAATCAGCACGAACCACAAATCTCGCTCTTGCTTCGTCGCTGCCGTCTCCAGCACCAGAAAACTGACCAGCCACTTCAAAGTGTTGTCGCTAAACGCCCCCTGAAACTGCGTAGCAATTAACGCCCAAAACCCAGTCAACTTCGGTGCCGCCACGTCAGCCGAAACTGGTTCGCGAGGATCTTCAATCACAGTAGCCATGCGCGGCGCAGTCTAGCCTCGCAAACCTTCCGCAGCAAGCATTACTCCGGGTATAGCCCGAAATTCTCCATTACACGCTATAATTATTGAGAGATGCTCTACGTAGACAATGTTTCCATGCGCTTTGGCCCCCGCGTCCTTTTCGAGGACGTAACCTGCTCATTCCTCGACGGTCGGCGCTACGCCATCAGCGGCCCCAACGGCGCCGGCAAGTCCAATTAATGAAGATCCTCACCGGTGAACTCGATCCCACCAAGGGTTCCATCACCCGCCCCGAAAGGCTAGGCATTCTCCGTCAGGACCAGTTCGCCTTCGATCCATTTCGCGTGATCGACACCGTAATCATGGGTAACGCCCCCTCTGGAAAGCCCTCCAAGAACGCGACAACCTCTACGCCAAGCCCTACGAAGAGCTAACCGACGCTGAAGGCATGCGCCTGGGTGAACTGGAAGGAATCGTAGGCGAAGAGGGCGGCTATACAGCCGAAGCGACGCCGCAGTCCTGCTAGACGGTCTGGACATCGACGCCGCCCTCCACGAACGCAAAATGGGCGAGCTGCAAGGCGGCCAAAAGGTTCGCGCCCTGCTGGCGCAAGCCCTCTTCGGTGGCGCCCAAGGCCTGCTGCTAGACGAGCCCACCAACTCGCTAGACTTAGACTCCGTCCACTGGCTCCAAGACTATCTCATCAAATACGAAGGCGTCCTGATCGTAATCTCCCACGATCGCCACTTCCTCAACAGCGTCTGCACCCACACCGCGGATATCGACTACCAGACGGTCATCATGT
>CAVPKZ010000185.1:0-10536 GCA_963705755.1 uncultured Acidobacteriota bacterium
CGACGTATTGCCCTGACCGTTAATGCGCACTTCCTTGCCGTTTTCGTCCAGTACCACCGTCATGAACGAATCCTGCGTTTTCCCACTATCGTCAATCACCGAAGTCACGAAGAGCCGCGCCAGTATCAACCGCCCATTGGGTGACCAGCGAAACAAATCCACCGCGTAGCTGAACGGCGTGCTCCCATATTTGAATTTATCTCCCTGCAGCAGCCTCCGCTTTTTCCCGTTCGTCTCCAGCAGCCAGATATCGTCATGCTCCAAGTCATATAATTTTGTCTTCACGTTGTGTCGCACGGAATAAACAATGCGTCCATCCGTCCCGAATGCAAACGCGCTGATGTTCTCATCGATGGTCTGAAGTGGCTTCTCAAAATCCGCCACCTGCGGCCGCGCTGGCGGAACGCCACAACATCCAAACACCGCACACACCAACGCGCAGAAACCGCGAAGCCAACGCAACCGGCTACGCGAACACGGACAAATCATCGATTGTCTCTGGAGTTCACTACCGTTTGAATGTCATCACCACCAAATTAATGTTCCATAAAATGCGGGAAATTTGTCATTCCGAGCGAAGCAGACCGACTGTTTCTTCCACCTTCGCTCCTGCGAAGGTGTCGGTCTGCGCAGTCGAGGAATCTCTCTCGATCCTTCGCGCAGCCGAGTCATCTCCACACTCGCCACTCTCTGAGTCCTTCGCCCCCGCCCCCCGCACCTTCAACTTCCGAATCTCTTCCAACCTCTGCCGCAATCGCGCCTCGAATCCTTGATCCGTCGGCTTGTAATAATCCGCCCCGCCAGACTATCCGGCAAGCACGTCATGTCCGTAACTTTTTCCTCAAAGTTATGCGCATACTTGTATCCCGCTCCATATCCAACATTTTTCATCAGTCCAGTAACCGCGTTTCGCAAATGCAGCGGCACCGGATCAGCTTCCGTCTTCGCTACATCCTCCATAGCCTCGCTATGCGCCGTGTACAGCGCATTTGACTTCGGAGCCAACGACAAAATAAACCGCCCACCTGCGCCAGCGCCAAGTGGCCTTCCGGCGCGCCTAGAAAATCAAACGCATCTTTAGCCGCCAACGTTACCGCCAGCGCTCCCGGCTCCGCGAATCCGATAGCTTCACTCGCCATGCGCACCAACCGCCGCGCCAAATACAACGCATCCTCGCCCGATTCCAGCATGCGCGTCAGCCAATATAACGCCGCATCCGGATCGGAATTGCGCACCGATTTATGCAGCGCCGAAATTAAATTAAAATGTTCTTCGCCGGACTTTGTCATACCGCAACAAACTTCCGCTGCAAAATATCTTCCAGCAGCAGCGGTGTAATCGACAGTACTCCGTTCCTGTCACGTATCGCGCTACGCGCCGCCAGCTCCAACGTGTTATATGCCGATCGCGCGTCGCCATTCGCGAACGAAGCGATGCGCATCAACACATCGTCGCTCGCCTCAAACTGTTCGTTCCCCAGTCCGTGTTCTTTGTCTAGCAGCGCGCGCCGCAATAGCTCTGCGATCAGAGGGTCGGCAACGCCGCCAGAATGTACACCTTGGTCCGCGAAACAGCGGCGAAATCACCTCAAACGAAGGATTCTCCGTCGTCGCGCCGATAAACGTAATGTGTCCGGCTTCCACGTACGGCAAAAACGCATCCTGCTGCGCTTTATTAAATCGGTGCACCTCGTCCACAAACACGATCGTGCGATGCCCCGACCGCGATTTGCGTTCCGCGACCGCCATCACTTCTTTTATTTCTTTGATCCCCGCCAGCACTGCGCTGAACGATACAAATTCCGACCGCGTCACTCGCGCAATTAATCGCGCCAGCGTGGTCTTCCCGCATCCCGGCGGCCCCCACAGCAGCATCGACCAATATCGTCGTTTTCAATTTGCGTGCGAAGCGGCTTGCCCGGTCCCAGCAGTTTCTCTTGCCCAATAAATTCGTCCAGCGCACGCGGCCGCATCCGCTCCGCCAATGGCTGGTGCGCCGCGGGCACGTCCGACTCCAGCGAGTTTCGGCCTGGTCCCAATGGTATTTTGTCGAATAAGCTCACGGCTCTTGGATGTTCCGCGTACGCACGGAGTTGCGCTGCCGTGCCGCTTCATAAAACAACACCGCTGCTGCAGCCGCCGCGTTCAGCGATCCACTCCGCTGGCCATCGGTATTCGTATGCGTGCATCCGCGCTGCGTTCCACTTCTACCGGAAGTCCGGATCCTTCATTACCCACCAGCAACGCCGAAGCCTCGCACCAATCCACTTCCCATGGAGCTAGCAGCGGCTGCTCACCCGTTTCCGGTTCATGCACACTCGAAGCCAGCATGCGAAATCCCGCCACTTTCAGTTGCGTCATCAGGATCGGCAGCGGAGTCCCCGACAATACCGACAGGTGCAGCGCCGCTCCCGCCGAAGCCGCAACGCTTTAGGTGAAAACGGACTCGCGGTCCCGCTTTGACCGACGCAGAAATCGCTGCTCCGGTCGCCCAAAAGCCGCCGCGGTCCGCAAAATCGTCCCTACATTCCCGGGATCCTGTACTCCCGCCAATACCACCAGCAGCGGGGAACAAACTCCTTCCGGCGCGCGCACCAAATCATCAAACGTCGTAACTCGCGGCTTCACCAGCGCAGCCACACCTTGCGGATGTTCGGTGTCCGCCACCCTTCAAAAACCGGTCCGTG
The DNA here is from genome assembly GCA_963705755.1 of uncultured Acidobacteriota bacterium. Lineage (GTDB taxonomy): Bacteria > Acidobacteriota > Terriglobia > Acidiferrales > UBA7541 > Acidiferrum. The sequence continues at coordinate 2,687 of CAVPKZ010000185.1, forward strand.
GTCGAACACTGGAAATGCGATTTCCGGCCGCCCAAAAACGGCGCCAACCGCTCGCGATATCGCGCGCCGGTTTCGCTAAACAGCACCGCCTCGATCCGGCAACCCGAACGCAGCGCCTCCTCCACCATCCTCACGCCTTCGACGCCCACGAATCCTGACTCCGTCGGGATCCCCCGCGCAGCGCCATGCGAAATTGCTTCAGCCATCGATTATCACGGCTGGTAAGCACCGCCGGGGTGCAGCCCGGGTATTTGCGAGTTGCCCCGTCCTAGCGCGTGGTGTCCGCGCACTGCGCACCCCGCTTGGTGGTAGGCCCGGCGCTCCTGAAGGTGTCTTCATCGCCCGAAAGCGTAGCATCCTTCGCCGGCGAAACACACTTCACCAAACACCTGAGACACGTGTCTACATGCACTTGTTGTTTATTTGAGGATCAGCGCCGGATCGGGATTCAGGGAAGTGGCGGCTAAGGCGCCAGCACGGAAACGTGAATACGCCGCCGCACCAATCATGGCCGCATTGTCAGTAGATAGTGCGCGGCTGGGGAAAAACACCTCCATGCCAGATGGCGCTGTTCGTTTTTCAAAAGCTGCGCGCAGCTCGCTGTTGGCGGCCACCCCGCCGGATACCAGTATGGACTCCGCCGAAATAGTCCCCGCCGCGGCCATAGTTTGTTCCACCAGCGTCCGCACCACCGACCTCTGAAATTCGTGGATCAACGCCAAGGTCTGCGCGTCGCACAACGGCAGCAATTTTCGAAGCTATTGTCGCCGCGTTCCAGAGCAGCTTGGCGAACGCCGATGGCTTCGGAATATTCAGGATGTTCACGGAGATGATAGAGCACCGCAGTCTTCAAGCCGCTAAAACTGAAATCCAGCGCATTGCCCCTCATTTTTGTCGGTCCAAATCTTACCGGCGGCGCAACACCGTTACTCACACCATTTCTGGCATTAGCCAAGCGATCGAGAATCGGCCCGCCAGGATAGCCCAGCGCCAGAAGCTTCGCGACCTTATCATAAGCTTCGCCGGCTGCATCGTCCCGAGTCTGCCCAATTTTGCGGTAGCTCAGAGCTTTGAAATCCTCTGGCTTCTGTCTCTGCGTCTCAGTCACTTCGTAAAGAACCGTGTGCCCTCCCGAAACAATCAAGCACACCGCAGGAAATTTCACAGTGCGACCCGCGCGGTGCGCTTCCAGAAAAACGGCGTGCACGTGCCCTTCAAGGTGATTCACCGGTATCAAAGGTTTCTTAAGCGCCGACGCCAGCGTTTTTCCATACGTGATCCCCACCAGCAAAGCTCCCACCAGCCCCGGTCCTTGTGTCACCGCGATGGCATCCAGTTCCGCGAGCTGCATGTTCGACTGCGCGAGCGCCTCGCGGACCACCGGCACGATCTGCCGCAAGTGTTCGCGAGACGCCAACTCCGGCACCACCCCGCCATATTTTTTATGAATCTCGATCTGCGACGCCACCACGTTCGATAACACTTCGAGCCCGTCCGCAACCACGGCTGCCGCCGTTTCGTCGCAGGAAGATTCAATTCCCAGAATCCGCGTGTTCATAACTTGTTCTCTGATGATGCTAATTCATTGTTCTACAGTGACGGTTGGATTGACAAATCCAGACCCCTGCAGCTACTTTCATGAAAGCTTATGACCATCGATAATTCTTCTACCGCCAAAAAGTTTACAAAACAAACCCGACAGAAACATCAAAAAGTCCGCAAGGCAGTTTTACCCGCCGCCGGACTAGGCACGCGCTTTCTACCTGCCACCAAAGCTCAACCCAAAGAAATGCTCACGGTGGTGGACAAGCCGCAAATTCAATACGTCGTGGAAGAATGCGTGGCCGCGGGCATAGAACACATCATTATCGTCACCGGTCGAGGGAAAAGTTCCATCGAAGACCACTTCGACGCCTCGCCACTCCTCGAAAAATTTCTTGAAGACAAAGGCAAGACCGATCAGGCCGAGTTGGTGCGCAGTATCGGCGACATGGTTCAAATTAGTTACACCCGCCAGAAAGAGCCTCTCGGACTCGGCCACGCCGTCTTGGTGGCCCGCGATCTCGTGGGCGACGAACCTTTCGCTGTACTTTTAGGCGATGTCCTCATTCCCGGCAAAAATCCGGCGACCAAGCAATTGATCGACGTATACGACGCCACTGGGCTAGGCGCAATTGCTGTAGAAGAAGTGCCCAAAAATAAAACGCATCTTTATGGCATTGTGAACGCCGAGCCCGCACCGCAGCCGCCTTTTGGAGCTCGTTTGCTGCGAATCAAAGATTTAGTGGAGAAGCCCAAGCCGGAGAATGCGCCTTCTAACCTGGCGATCACCGGTCGCTATGTTTTGCCTCCGGAGATTTTCGAATACTTGGCGCAAACCAAGCCCGGCTCCGGTGGAGAAATTCAACTGACCGACGGCCTGCGTATTCTGGCGCAGCAGCAGGGCCTGTGGGCCTACATCTATGAAGGTGTTTCTTACGATGCCGGCGATAAACTGGGGTTTCTGATGGCTACCGTGGAGTTGGCGCTTCAAAACGAAGAATTGGGCGCCGGGTTTAAAGCCTATTTGAAGTCACTGAAGCTAAACTAAAATTACCAAAGTCAGTCTTTTTTCGCGGGCGAAGACTTTTTCTCTTTGGAGTCCTTTGAGGAAGACGATTCCTTGGAACCGCTGTCTTTACCAGAGGATTCTTTTGACGACGATTCCTTCGAACCGGAGTCCTTGGAGCCAGAATCCTTCGACGACGATTCTTTCGACTCGCTCGAGTTGCCCGCCGCCCCTTCGGATTTTTTCCCCTCACCGGAATTCGACTTAGCCGCGTAATCATTCACGTACCAGCCTGAGCCTTTGAATTTAATAGCAGGCGCGGTGATCACCGATTCCACTTTGCCGCCACAATCAGGGCATTTTTTCAGATGCGGACCGGCGACCGGCTCGATTTTGTCGGTGTGGCGGCCACACTTCAGGCAAGCGTATTCGTACAACGGCACAGAAATCTCCTTACGGAATTAGAAGGTCAATTATAACATGCGTGGCAGTGCGCTTCCGGAGCGCATGATAGACTCGAAGCCATGAGTGGCAAGAAATTTGTTCGATCCTCTAAAAATGAAGTGTCTCCCGAAGTCCCGGTAGACGGCGAAAGTCTTGCCGCACCTGCAAATGCTGCCGGTTGTCTTTACCTCGGTAGGCACGCCCATCGGCAATCTTGAGGACCTGACCTTCCGCGCTTTACGAATTTTAAAAGAAGTGGATCAGATCGCCTGTGAAGATACCCGCCACACCTCAAAGCTTCTGAACCACTACCAAATCGATAAGCCGCTGGTGAGCTACCACGAGCACAACGAGATGACCCGCGCGCCAGAACTGGTTGTTGCCCTTGAGCAAGGTGCCAGGATCGCCCTGGTATCTGATGCAGGGATGCCGCTTGTTTCTGATCCCGGCCACCGGCTGGTGGCCATGTGTTTGCGTCATCACATCCGGGTAGTGCCTATTCCGGGGCCATCAGCGCTGTTGGCGGCGCTTTCGGCGTCCGGCTTGCCCAACGAAGAATTTCTGTTCGTGGGATTTTTACCCTCACGCAGCGGAGAACGTCGCCGCGCTCTCGAGCGCTTACGCATCGAAAATCGCACCATTATTTTTTACGAAGCCCCGCATCGCGTAGAGGAATGCATCGCTGACGCACGCGAAATACTAGGCGATCGGCCCGCATGTCTCGCGCGCGAAGTAACAAAACTTCACGAAGAATTCAGGCGCGGAAAGCTTTCCGAACTCACCGCTTCTCTCGAGGCTCGTCCAGTCCGAGGCGAGATTACCTTGTTGATTGCCCCGGAAGATCCCACCGAGGCACGCGCGAATCTCGATTCAACCCAAAGTTTATCGGAACGCGTGGACGAGTTGATCCGTCAAGCCAAGCTGGATCGCAAGGACGCCTTAAAACTGGCAGCTAAAGAACGAGGTTTGACGCGCAGAGCAGCTTACGGCCAACTGCTGGAAGCGCTGGGCAAAACTGAAGTGGAATAAAAGAATGTGAATGAATCGTCTGCGCTAAGCGGCTGATTCCAGAGGAACATCCGCCGGAAGTGCGGCCCAATAAACTGCACGCCAATAACTTTCTCTCCCCGGGTTTCACCACTTTTCACATGAACAACCCGGCCGAGAGTGGTGAAATCGGATTCCGCTTCCTTGCGCCGAACAGAACTTTGCGCAATCGGAATGTGGATTTCTACATCGCAGCCGATCGCCAGATCAAAGCGCGTAACAAATGCCGCCCCGCTCCGACAAAGATTTTCGCTGGAAGTTTCTTCCTGAAAAATCACTCCACGGCTGTCCCGCCCGCTCACCGTCAGCGGTAAGCGTACCGCGAGTCTACGATTCGTGCGTTGCTCCGAAATGGATGTACTGAGCTGGAGCATGGACTGGGTTCTCCCCCGCCGCTTTCGATCGGTCCGCGAAGAACCCTTCCACACTGTCCAGCACTTCGCGGGGCGTTCGCGCCGCATGTACCATGCGACGAAGCTCGCTGCCGTTACTCACGCCGTGAGTGAACCAGCAAGCGAACTGCTTCATTTTGCCCACCGCGTCCGGCAAATTGGCAGAGCTAATCTGTCGGTAGTATCCAGAAAGTAACTGATGACGCCCGTGGTCGCTGGGAAGATCGTAGCGGCCTGTCTGCGCATACTGCTGCATCTGAGAAAAAATCCATGGATTCGTCGCCGCCGCGCGCCCAATCATCACTGCATCGCAACCAGTTTCTTCCACGATGCGTGCCGCGTCTTCCGGCGTGTTCACATCGCCATTCCCGATCACTGGAATTTTCACCGCCTGCTTCACCCGCGCGATCAGGTTCCAATCCGCGCGGCCGCTGTAGCCCTGAGCCCGCGTGCGCGGATGGACCGCGACGCCCTCCACTCCCACGGAACCGCCATCTTCGCGACTTCCACAGCCACAACCGAATTTTCGTCCCAGCCGGCCCGCAGTTTAATAGTCAGGGGAATCCGCGCCGCCGCATGCACCGCATGAAAAATTTCCCCGAGAAGCTCCAGATCCCGCAGCAAACCAGAACCCGCCGCATTTCACAACCTTTTTAGCCGGGCACCCGAGGTTGATGTCCACAGCGTCGTAACCGAGGTCTTCAACCATTTTCGCCGCGCGCGCCATAACTTCAGGATTCGCGCCAAAAAGTTGCGCGGTAATAGGATGTTCGTCTTCCTGAAAATACAGATATCGCAATGTTTTCGGTGGCGCTGCGCGTAATCCCCTCGGAGGAAGTAAACTCCGTCATCAGCAACCCGCACCCGCCGAGCCCCCGAATCACGCGCCGGAACAGCGTGTCCGTGACGCCCGCCATGGGCGCGAGAATAGTGGCGGGCTGGATCAGCAGATCGCGAATCTTGAATGATGCTGGCAGCACGGAGTTATTTGCATTCTTTCGAGAGTTCCGGATCTTGTCTCAAAAATTCTTCTAGCCGCAGGAATTTCCGCCCCAGCGCGGTGCTGTACGCAGACCACTGGTCATCGCCCGCTCCACTGCTGAGCGCCGCGCGCATCGCCGCCATTTTCGAATCCAGATCGTCCATGTAGTGAAATACCATCGCTTCACGAATCATCGGCAGTTTCGGCGAGCCAAACTCGTATTGCCCGTGATGGCTGATGAGCATGTGCTGCACCACCGTTTTTAACGGAGCAGGGAAGCCCGCGATGCCGTCCATCCCCCGCGAAACAGTTTCCAGTTCCATCACAATATGACCAAGCAACTGCCCCTCGGTGGTATACCCGATAGCCCGTTCGTAACAAAGTTCATCCAGCTTGCCGACGTCGTGAAGCATCGCCGCGGTCAGCAGCAAATCCACGTCCAGCTCCGCATATTGCGTCGCCAACAGTTGCGCCAAAGCACACAGGCCAACCACATGCTCGAGGAAACCGCCAATAAAAGCGTGATGCATCACTTTAGCGGCAGGCGCGCGCTTGTAGCGTGGCGCAATTTTTGGATCAGTAATAATTCCGGCAACAAAAATCTTCAGCCATGGATTGCGAATCGCTCCCGCGTATTCCAACAACCGCTCATACAGCTTGTCCACGTCCTCTTTGGTATGCGGCAAAAAATCTACAAGGTCGATTTCTTCAGGCTTCGCTCGTCGAACCTGCTGCAACGCCAGTTGTGGTTTGTTGCGATAGATTTCTACGCGCGCCTGCACCTTTACAAAATCATCTCGATTGATGTCTTTCGCGATGGTCTCAAACAAATCCCACATGCGCGCTTCAATCGTCCCGCTGCGGTCCCCAAGCTCCAGACGAAGATAGGGTTTCCCCTCGCGCGTGGTGCGAATCTCTTTTTCGTGTACCAGGAAAAAAGTGGTGATTACCTGTTCGCTGCCTAGGTCCGTGACAAACGGCGTCTTCATAAACCAGTGTCCGGCTTTTTGCCGAACAAAACGTATTTCTTATGCGCTTTCTTGCTCTTCTTGGAAGCCTCAGCGGTCGCGCTCACTTCCTGAATTTCCGAGTTACCACCCCCGGCCATATCCTGGAACCCCGGTTTGATAACCACATAACTCTGTTCGCGCAAGGTTTTCACATACTCCCGCATGGCAGGCTCCATACGCGCGGTGTACAGCTTGTCGGTGATTTCCGGTTCAACTTTGGCGAGCGTCTGTTCGCCTTCGTCGTAGTGTTCCAGAACCTGTAAAATCAAAAATCCCTGCTTGGTATCCATCACATCGGTAATGTCATTCTTCCGCATCTTAAAAACAACATCTTCAAGTTCTTTGGATAACTCCCCGCGTTTGTAGACTCCCAAAAAGCCGCCTTGCTTGGCGGTGCTGCCATCGGAAAAGCGCTTGGCCATTTCTCCAAAGTCTTCGCCGTCCTTAATGCGTTTTAGCGTAGTCTCGGCTTTCTTTTTCAGTTCCACGATTTCTTCGGGTGATTTCTTTTCCGTATTGATTTCGATGGAGCGCAGCGCCACCTGCTCCGGTCTCACAAATTCGGTCTTATGTTCGTTGTAATATTTTTCGATTTCTTCGTGCCTGATGGTGATGTGCGAGCCCACTTCGGTGCTGATCACCCGCTGCGTCAAAACCCTATTGCGGATATTATTTTTGAAATCCTCCCAGTTCACCCTGCGGGCTGAGACCGCCTTCTCCAAATCTTCCATGCTGTTCAAGTTGTTCTGAATGCGAATCTGGTCGAGCTTCTTGATGACATCGGGCTCGACGCTAAGGCCCATATCTTTACCGCGTTGCACCAGCAAAGATTGATCGATGAGATCGCGAAGCGCGTTTTTCTGACGATCTTCATCGGCGATCTGGAGTTGTTCGGGAGTGCAATGACCCTGGCATTCCGCTTTGGCTTCGTCGGCAGCTTCACTCGCGGGCTTTGTCGTATTCGGACGGGTGATGATTTCATTGTTTACGCGGGCGATGATTCTTCGACCACGCGGCCAGAGTTGGGGTCGACCTTGGCGGCGGGTTTTGCAGGGGCCGGCGTTTTCTTGGTAGGTAGCATTGCCGGCGCGGTCTCCGGAGTCGCCGGAGCCATCCGGGCCTTTTCGAGCGTCGGCTTCGATTTATCTGTGAGTCCTGTGCCGCGGGCTTGGGCTGCGGAGAATTGGCGGAGTTATCCTGAGCCATGAGAGATCGCGAAGAGCGGCAACACGCCGCAAAATGCCAAAAATAAAAGTAATTTACGCATTAATACCTCGTCTTGAGTTTAGCACTATTTATTCGATTCTGGCTTTCTTCTGGTCAGTCTAGCTCTCGCCCTGAAGCCCCAGCAATACGTTTCTCACCGATTCTGGGACCGATTCGCCGCGCGCAACTTCCATCCAAAGAACGCCACTGGGATCGAGTTT
>CAVPKZ010000186.1:0-19901 GCA_963705755.1 uncultured Acidobacteriota bacterium
TCTCACGCCGTGAGACCGCCGCACTCACCGCCGCGCTGCGCTCGTCGATCCAGAAGGCCTCCGACCAAGCCCGTCTCCTGCTCGCCGGGACACCCCGACGAAGCGTTCTTCGCTCGACAGCCCGAATAGGGCCGAAGGGGAGATGAGCCCGGCCGCGCCGAACGGCCATGCCCCCGGGGAGGCACCGTAGCCACGCCGAGGTTGGGGTCGTGACCGTCGCGCCCGGCGCGTTCGGGCCACCCGGTCCAGGGCGGGATCGGTCGCTGCACGGTATGGTCTTTCGGCGCTGCCCACGCCGGGCGCGGGCGAGACGCCCACTCATGACAAGGCGGTACCGACGGGAGGGGTTCCGTCGGCGATGCGGCAGGATCGAAAGGAACGAACAGTGCGGGTACTTGTAACCGGAGGATCGGGTTTGTCGGGCGCCACGTCGTGGCCCGACTGCGGGCTCAGGGGGACGGTGCGGGTGGTGGACCTTGTCCAAACGACGACCCGGAGGTGGACTGCATCACGGGGGACCTCCGGGACCGAGCGTCGTGGAGGGGCGTCAAGGCGTCGACGCGGTCGTCCACCTCGCGGCGCTCACTTCCGTCCTTGAGCGTGAAGAACCCGCACGGCACGTACGAGACGAACGTCACGGCGACCGAGCACCTGCTGGAGGCGGCGCGGCTCCAACGGCGTCGGCCGGTTCGTCTTCGCTTCGACGAACGCGGTGGTCGGCGACGTCGGCCGGAAACCGATCACCGAGCGATCGCGCCCCGCCCGCTCACCCCGTACGGCGCGACCAAGGCCGCCGGCGGAGATGTTCTGTCGGCCTACTCCGCACTCCTACGGCTCGTCACCGTCGCGCGCTGCGCTTCACCAACATCTATGGCGCGGGCATGCAGCTCAAAGACAGCGTCATCGCCCGACTGCTACGTGCGGCGAAGGCGAACGGCGGGATCGAGATTTACGGCGACGGCGAGCAGCTGCGTGACTACCTCTATGTGACCGACGCCGCCCGCGCCGTCGTGCTTCGGGCTCGCCCTCGAAACACTCCGACGTGGTCACGATCGGAGCGGCGAGAGTCGATCTCGATGAACGCCTCTACGCGCTCACCTCGCCAGGCGACCGGTGTCGGAACATCGGCCGACGCACACGCCGCGGGTCCGGGCGAGATGCCCGCGGTGGTCGTGGACACCGCCCACGCCTTTGAACGGGGATTCCGTCCCGAGTACGACGCGCTTCGGGCCTCCAAGCCACCTGGGCCTACTTCATGCCGAGCCAGAAGATCCGCTGGACGGGCGGTGGGTCGATCTACGATTCGTCGAGATCGATGAGCACGTCGCCATCGTGTCGACCGACGGGATGTGCCGCTGGCCTGCGATCGTGGCGTGACGGGCGTTCGCCAGCTCGTGCGTGATCGGCCGCGGCGATTGTGCGGATCTCGGATGGGCTCTGGCCGCCGTCGAGCACCAGGACGGGGAGCGCCGATCGCGCCAAGCGGCGGCATCGGGTCGGCCGGGTCGATGCCGGAGATCGAGGTCGTAGTCGAGGGTGCGCGCGACCGACTCGAGGAGTGTCCAGGCGTCGCTCTCCTTCGCCCGTTCCACGGCGTGGGGTGGCGTTTCGACGATCTCGCGGAGGAACCGTTCGACGGCCTCGCTCCGGTGGTCCTCGAGGAGGAGCGCGCGGGATTGAGCTACCTCCGTCGTGGCGAGGCGATGGGTGGCGTCCAACAGTGGCGGCTCGTAGATCGTGTGGGGAGATCGGAACACCGCCAGCCGCTGCCCGGAGCGCAAGGATGCCCCCCGATGAGTGACCGTAGACCGCGCCGCCGCCGAAGCGCTCGAGGAGCGTGGCGAGATCCTCGATCTCAAGCTCGATCGAGTACACACCGTCCCACGGGCTGTCGCCACGGCCACGTCGGTCGTAGGTGATCGTCCGAAAGCGGTCCGCGAGCGCATCGGCAAGCGCGCGAGCGACGACCCGCGCTCGAGCGCGCCACCGATGAACACGAGCGGTGGGCCGTCTCCGCGGGCGTCAAAGGCGATCGGTGAGCCGTCGCTCGAGGCGACGAGGCTCGAACCGGCCCGACGTGGGCGTCACGTCGGGCCTACTGGGGGCGGGGATGTGTCTGGTCCGACGGCCGCCGACGTTGCATGAAGGCGTGGTGCGCCGCACGCCACGACTCGACGGTCGCGGTGTTCGGGGCGTCGCGTGCGAGGACCCCGATCACGTCGGGTGGCTCGAACCGAGGGCCCTTTAGCGACCTTGCCGTCCTCGCGGTAGATCGGCGAACCGTCCGGTCCGAGCTTGGTCATGTTGACCGGTGCACCTCGGTGAAGACCTCGTGGATCGGGATGCCGAAGGTCACTGCAGCGCCGTAGACGACATAGAGCAAATCCGCGATCGTGTCCGCCACTTCGACGATGTCATCGGCGGCGAGGGCCTCGCGGAACTCGAGCGCCTCCTCTTCGATGAGCGCGCACCGGATCTCCTTGACGTCATCGGCGACGTCGAGCGTGGGTGAGTCGTGGAGCGGGAGGTTCCATGCTGCGTGTGACTCACGGAGCGCCCTCACTGGCGCCGAGGGCCTCTCTCTATCCGGGCTCATCTGCCTCGCCTCGCTTTCTTCTCGCGCCAGAACGTACGGAAGAGGACCTTGGCATACCGGAAGCCGTAGAGCAGGTTCCCACCCTTTTTCGACGTTCCACCGGAACGCCTGCGGAACGTGACCGGCCGCTCGGTGTAGCGGCCCCCCGATGCGAGCGCGCTGATCAACAGCTCCGACGCCTGGTACTGGGGCTCGTCGAGGGTCAGGTGACCGGAGAGATCGGCTCGCATCGCCCGCACCGGGTTTGCCGTGTCGGTGACGCGGGTCCGCATGAGCGTCGAGATGACCCGGCCGAAGACGATCACCCCGAGGTTACGGAGCGGGTCGTTGTTGTGGGTCTCACCGAGGCGGCGCGAACCGCTCACGAAGTCCGCCTCTCCCACGACCACCGGGCCGAGGACGGTGGCAAGATCGGAGGGATCGGTCTGGCCGTCTCCATCCGCGGTCACGATGTAGGTCGCTCCGAAGGTTCGGGCGACCCGGTACCCGAGGCGCAGGGCCGCACCCTGGCCTCGGTTGACCGGCGCGATCACGGCGTACTGGCCGGCCTTGCGCACGACTTCAGCGGCGCCGTCCTCTTCGCCGTCGATCACCACGATCGCCGCGACCGAAAGGCCGCAAATCGTCGGGGGCAGCTCCTCCATCACCGAGCCGATGTTCTGCCGCTCCTTGTACGCGGCGATGACGACCGCGATCTCCGGGAGACGCGGCCCTTGGCACATTCGCAACTCCGCCCAATACCTCTGGTTGTTGCCCTCCCCTCATGGGACTAATCTGAGAGCGTGTTCGGATCGCTTTGAGCCTGGGCCCGGGCGCGGAGGAATTTGCAGATGTCCGAGCCGTTCCGCCCTTACGAAAAACTCGTGGAGATCACGTTACTGGGAAGGAAATTCCAGGTCCCAGAACGGAACTCGCTGCTGCGTTGTTTCCAATTCATCAGTCCCGAAACGATTCCCTACGGGCGTTTCTGCTGGAACCAGGAGTGCTAGTATTGTCGTGTTTCCTGCCAGCTCCCTGATGACGACGAATCTCGCGAAATGTTGAGCTGCAAATTTATCGTTATGGCCGGGATGGAAATCACCGAGATCAGCCAGGAACTAAAGTGGTGCCTGCGCGCCAAGCTTCCTTCGGATACCCCTGTTTCCTCATAAATTCCGCAAAACTCCACTTACGTTTGCTCTCGCTCTTCCGCTGCATTACATTGCTAAACGCAGCCATGACCGCGCATCCTCCAGAAATCTTGTGTGACGGCTGCGGCCAATGCGCTTCTTCGGAACACCTTGCGCGGCGGTTGCAGCGCTTGGAATGGGCCACTCGTTACCGGCCGATTCATCTCCACACCCTGTTGCTCGGCGCTTTCTCTCCACAAGTGTCAGCGGAATTTTTGTATTCGCCCGAGCAGGCTCACTCCGGAGAAGCCGCGAATGTTATTGTCGCCTCAGGAATCTCCACTGCGGGTAAATCCGGCGATGCCGTTCTTTCCGAGTTTCAGCGACGAGGGATTTACCTGACCCATGTGCTCGAATGTCCCTTGGACGTCCCATCCAGCAGGTCCGATCTCTTAAATGATGTCGTAATCGCGCGCCTGCCGACCCTCTTCACGCGAATTCGCCGCTCGTTAAAGCCCAAGCGTCTGGCCTTTATTTCAGGAAGTTTGACTCCCCTGATCGAGCGCTTCGCTTCCGCGCAGCTAAATTGTGAATTGGTCCTCGACGACGGCCGGGCGTTCCCGTTAGATCATTCGAATCCTGCCGAGGCAACGGCTGCAATTGCGCGTTTCTATGACGTCCTCGCGGTGCCCGCAAGTCGCTAGTCAGGCGTGGTTTCCGTCGGGAAACCCAGCCAACTCACTCATTGGAGCTGTGGTAGAATGTTTTTAATTGGGCTTCGGGGCCATCGAGAGGTGCAGCTGTGCAGAAACGCGCGAAATTTGGCATCGGGATCGGCGTCATAATTATCTCGCTGGGTTTTCTTGCCTGGATGGGCTACGGGGAAAGCAAGACCTACTACCACACCATAGCCGAACTGCAAACCCTACAAGGTGCTTCGTTAAGCCATCGCATGCGTGTAGGTGGCACCGTTGAACCCGGCAGCATTCGCCGTCTCTCCGGCCGAGTGGATTTTGTGTTGCAAGGGGAAGGGAAGTCGCTGCCCGTGAGTTATGTAGGTAGTGAGCCTTTGCCCGATACCTTTGTAGATAAATCGCAAGCTTTAGTCGAAGGCCGTCCCGCTGCGGACGGTCGTTTTGTTGCGGAACACGTGCAAGCGAAGTGCGCGTCAAAATACGAAGCTGCTCCAGGCGGCACGACAGCTCCTGCGGGTGGAGAAGCGCGCACCAGCACGATGTAACACTCCTCTTTCGGGAGAGGAAGTGGGGGCTCGGTGGATGTATTCGGATCTTTTGCGCTGCTGTTGGCTTTCGTGTGTGCCGTGTATGCGTTTGTCGGCGGGATTTTCGCCATTCGTACGCGCCATCCGCTGCTCGTAAAAAGCACTCGCCAGGCGGGTCTCGCGACGTGCGGCCTGATATTTCTAGCGACTATCAGCCTCGAATATCTCTTCTTCAGCGACAATTTCTCTGTCGCCTACGTCGTAGCTCACAGCAATCGCAGCCTGTCTCCCTTTTATAAAGTCGCGGCGCTTTGGGCCGGGCAGGAAGGCTCGTTGCTGTTCTGGAGCTTCCTCCTTGCGGTCTATGTTTTTTCCGCGCTGATTGCCTATCGAAATAAAAACGGCGAGTTGATGCCTTACGTCGGTGTGGTCCTCGCTGGCGTGCAGATATTTTTCCTTACCTTAAACAATTTTGTCGCCAGCCCCTTCAAGGCTCTGGGCGTTGCAGGCGCGAACGGCGCGATGGACCTGGTCGCGCGCGGCGACGGCAACGGCCTCAATCCTTTGCTGCAATATCCGGAAATGGTGATTCATCCGCCAAATCTTTATTCCGGCTACACCGGTTTCACCATTCCGTTTGCATTCGCCCTGGGCGCGCTGCTGGCCCGCTATCCCGGCGAAAAATGGATTCACCTCACCCGCAAATGGACCATGATTGCTTGGGGTTTCCAGACTGCCGGAATTTTACTGGGCGCCCATTGGGCTTACGCGGTTTTGGGTTGGGGTGGATACTGGGCTTGGGACCCAGTCGAAAATGCTTCATTATTGCCGTGGCTTACCGGCACCGCGTTTCTGCACTCCGTAATGATGCAGGAAAAGCGCGGCATGATGAAAGTCTGGAACGTATGGCTGGTTTTCTGCACCTTCCTGCTATGCATTCTGGGCACGTTTCTAACCCGCAGTGGCGTGGTCAGCTCGGTGCATGCCTTCGCCAGTTCCAACATTGGCAACTGGTTCGTCGGATTCATCGCCATAATTCTTTTGGTATGCCTGACCGCGTACTTTAAGAATCGCGATTATTTGAAAAGCGAAAATCAGCTGGATTCCATCGTTTCCCGCGAATCCAGTTTTCTCTTTAATAATTTGATTTTGCTGGTCTCCTGCGTGGCGGTTCTGTCTGGCACCCTTTTCCCGGTGTTCTCCGAATGGTTCACGGGAGACCGCATCAGCGTAGGGACGCCATTCTTTAACAAAGTAAATATTCCTATCGGCTTGCTGCTTCTATTCCTCACTGGCGTGGGACCGTTACTAGCCTGGCGCAGAACTTCTCTCGATAGCCTGAAGCGCAACTTTGGTTGGCCTTTGTTGACGGGCCTCGTCGCCGGAGCCATCGCCTTCCCGCTTGGCGTTCGCGGATTTTATTCTTTGATCTGCCTGATTCTTTGCGTCTTCGTAGCCTCAACGATCACCATGGAGTTTTATCGCGGCGCTAAAGTCATTCGTGCTCGCTCGGGCGCTTCATTTCTTGCCTCCGCGGTTGATCTGACCATGCGCAATACCCGCCGTTACGGCGGTTACATCGTGCACATGGGCATGGTTTTCATTTTCATCGGCATCGCCGGCACCGCGTTTAACAAAGACGTGCAAAAAGAAATGCAGGTTGGCTCCAGCATGCAGATTGGCCCCTATTCCTTGCTGCTCCAGAACTTCGACACCAAAGCGGAAAAAAACTATACCGCCGAACGCATGATCATCGAAGTCACCCGCGACAATAAGCCGGTCATGATGCTCTACCCAGAGCGCCGTATTTTCCCCGCCAATCAAGCTTCCGGCACCATGGTGGCCATTTATTCCACGCTCAAACAGGATCTCTACGTCGTGTACGCCGGACAAAGCCCGGATACTCAGGCACCGGTCATTCACGTGTATCTCAATCCGCTGGTGAAGTGTATCTGGTTCGGTGGTGTGATCGTGGTTCTAGGCACTTTAGTCGCACTCTTGCCGAACCGCCGCGCGGTATTGGTTCTGTCGGCGGTACAAGAACCCACGCGCGTCAAATCCCTGGCCGGAACACTGACGCCTTCGCCCACATTGAGGGAGGGTCATGATTAAGCGCCGCATGGTTTTCCTGGCGATACTCCTTTGTGTCGCGGGTTCATTGCCGATGCTGGTCGCACCGCTGCCGGCGCAACAATCTTCCGATCGGGCTCATCAAATCGCCGGCAAGTTCATGTGCATGTGCAATTGCAATCAGGTTTTGTCGCAGTGCAATCACGTCGGCTGCACAACGTCTACCGCCATGCTTAAAGAAGTCGACCAGGCCGTTGCACGAGGCCACTCCGAAGACGCCATCACCCAGGCTTTCGTCCAGGAGTTCGGCACCAAAGTTTACGCCGAACCGCCGCACTCCGGCTTCAGCCTGGTAGCCTGGAGCATGCCCGGCGTTTATCTTGCCATCGGACTCGTGCTGGTTCTCTTTGTAATTAGTCGCTGGCGCAAGCGACCAGCGCACGCCGTAAATACTGCCGCTGCCGCGAATAACCGCGGCATCTCCGATGAAACGCTGGAGCGCGCCCGTTTGCGTGCCGCGCGGGAAACGCAGGACTGATGAATTATTTCGCGGCTCTCGTTTTGGACGGCGTCGCCACCACGGATTGGGCCGTGCTGGGCGCATGCTTCGCGCTGGCAGCCGCTACTTTGATTTTTATCTTTTATATTCAACCTGATGCTTCAGACCTGGCGCCGCATCGCACCAAGCTCGACCAACTGCTCGAGCGCCGCGACAGTATCTACGATAATTTGCGCGATCTGCGATTCGAATTCCGGTCTGGAAAATATTCGGAAGCGGATTTCGAGGCCATGAAGGTATCGCTGGAAAATGAAGCGGCTGTAGTGCTCGCGGAAATTGATCAGGTCACCGAATCGCAAGTGCGACGCCCGCGTGGACCCCGCCCTGCTACCGCTGTTCGAGGTCCTCAGTGAATCGGGCGACTTTAAAGCTAACGCGGATATTTTATGCAGCGATTTTGCTTTGCGCCATTGGACCAGTTGCGAATGTCGCGCAAGCAGGCACCGTACACGGCACGGTAAAAAACGGTACCACCGGAAAACCCGCGCCCGGCGTCGCGGTGATGCTCATCCAATTACAAGGCGGGATGCAGCCGGTCGCAAACACCCAATCCGACGCTCAAGGGCAATTTACATTCGACAATCCTAATTTGGGCGCTCAACCGATGCTGGTGCGCGCGGTCTATCGCGGCATCAATTTTCACCAGCCGGTGCCTCCCGGCAAGAGTGATGTGGAAGTCGCGGTGTACGAACCAACTAGAGATCCCAAATCCATAGCCGTCACCACCCGCGTGGTTTTTTTTCAACCCAATGGCACCACCCTGATTGTTGGCGAAGAATATTCCTTACAGAACGACACCAAACCGCCGGAAGCTTATTTCCGCGCCGATGGCAATTTCGAATTTTCCGTGCCGGAAGGCGCGCAGTTACAACAGGTGGCTGCTTCAGGGCCCGCAGGAATGCCGGTAGTGCAAGCTCCCATCGACAAGACCAAGGGCCAATTCGCCATCGCTTATGCCTTCCGCCCGGGTGAAAACACGGTTCGCTACTCTTACGAAATTCCTTATCCGAACAATACTGCAACCGTAAAAATTCCTCCCTCTGCCTATGCAGCGCGCCGGCTCCTGGTAGTCGCGCCGCCCAGCGTGCAAATCGCTGGAGAAGGCTTGCAACCAGGAGGCCAGGAACAGGGAATGGCAATTTATGGCCGTGAAAATCTTGCCGCTAACACGACGATCGCAGTGAACATTTCCGGCACCGCTCCGCCTCCCGGCGCAAACAACGCCGCAGATCAGAGCCAGGGCGGGCAGGAAGCTCAGGGCGCTGCCGCGTCCGCGAACATTCAGCAGGTTCCTGGACGGCTTGATGTGCTGAAATGGCCGCTTGTCGCCGGCTTTATCGGCATTTTCGCGGTCGGCGCAATTTTGCTGGCTCGTAAGCCTGTCGCGGTAACCCTTGCACCCACGGAGAATTCTGCAGAGGCCGTTACCACGTCGGATTCGCAGCTGCGCTCAAAGAGCTCAAAGAAAATTCCCGTGCCAGCTTCGCAGGGCGATACTTCCGCGCCGGCGATGGCAACCGTGAATGCCGCGGTAGCCACCAGCCTCGAATATTTGAAAGACCAGCTCTTCCGCCTGGAGCTCCGCCATCAGGCCGGCACCATTCCCGATGACGAATACGCAGCGGAACGAGCACGCGCGGAAAAGGTTCTGCGCGACCTCGTTCGAGGCTGAGCTTTGACGCACCTCCCGGCATCGTTTACGATTCGCTCGCTGTGTTCTCAATTCGCCTTTGAGGGCAAGCAGTGACGTGCCCGGGTTTTCCTCCCACCGGCATTCGCTTTGAAAATATTGAAAAACGGTACGGCGGCCTCGCGGCTTTGCGGCGTATCCGTTTAGAAATCGCACCGAGCGAATGCGTCGCGCTGGCGGGCCGCAACGGCTCTGGGAAAACAACGTTGCTGCGCATCGCCGCCGGACTGGTGCGTCCCTCGTCGGGAGAATTAACCTTTCCATCTGCCGTTGAACCTACTGCTGGAGCGGCTCCCGTTGCGTCAAAAACCGAGGCCGTTCGTGCCAAGGCCACCGCAGGTTTTGTCGCTCACGCCACCATGGTCTACGACGAGCTCACCGCCGAAGAAAATCTGTTGCTCTTCGCTAAGCTGCAGCAAACTCCAAACGCCGCGGCCCGTGTCGAGAAGCTTTTGCACGAAGTCGGCTTGTTCGACCGGCGCAATTCTCTAGTGCGAACTTTCTCTCGCGGCATGCGCCAGCGCGTAGCCATCGCGCGCGCTCTGCTGCATGAACCTTCCATCCTGCTCTTGGACGAGCCCAGCACCGGCCTCGACCCGCAGGGCGTAGCATGGCTGGCCGCCACGCTCCGACAGCTCCGCGTTGCCGGCTGCACTATTCTCATGAGCCTCCACGGTGAATCTGAAATTTCCATGCTCGCCACTCGCGCGATTCGCCTCGACGCCGGCCTGATCGTCGCAGACACCCGCACCGGCGCAGAAGTGCGCTCCATCTTGACCTTCGCTGACGCCTGAATGAGCTTGCTCTCCAGCACAACCGCACTCCTCGGCAAGGAACTCCGCACCGAGTTTCGCAGCAGGGAACTGTTGACCACCACGGTCGTCTTCATCTTGATGGTCATCGTGCTGTTCAGCTTCACCTTTGATCCCACCTACAATGAATCGCGCCGCTTCGGTCCAGGACTTTTGTGGCTCGCTTTTCTCTTTGCCGCCTCGCTCATGCTGCAACCATGTTTTCTGCGCGAACAAAACAACGACACCCTCAGCGCCTTGCGCTTATCCGTCAGCGATCCCTTCGCCATTTTTCTCGCCAAGCTTATCGCCAACACTTTGTTTCTGCTGTTCACCGAAGTCCTGATGCTCCCGGTCTTCGCCATTTTGTATAACGTGCCGGTACTCCGAGTGCTCCCCCAACTCTTATTGTTTTTTTTTCTGGGCAGCCTCGGAGTTTCCATTGCAGGCACCGCGCTTTCCGCAATTTCCGCTCAGGCCCGCATGCGCGAACTGCTGCTCCCACTATTATTGTTGCCTCTGCTCACCCCGGTGCTGGTATCCAGCACCCAGGCAACAGTCGGACTTTTAGACGCCTCGCCCTATGTGGAATGGAAAGGCCTTGGCTTTCTCGTTGCGTTTGACATCGTGTTTTTGACGCTGCTATGGCTTTTGGGCGAATATCTCCTGGAGGAATAACCGGCATGAAGAAGCAAGTCCTTGCCGCAGCAGTGGTGTTTTTTCTGGTAGGCGCGGCAGCCTACGGCGCATTTTTTGTCGCCCCCACGGAACGCACCATGGGCCCCATCCAGCGCATTTTTTATCTTCACGTTTCCAGCGCCTGGACCGGCCTCACCGCCTTCTTCATCTGCTTCGTCGCCAATGTTCTTTATGTGATTCGCCGCCAGCCACAATGGGATTGGCTTAGTGTTTCGGCGGCGGAAGTGGGATTGGTATTCACTTCCGTGGTGCTGGTCAGCGGCCCGATCTGGGCTCATCCTGTGTGGGGTATCTGGTGGACCTGGGATTGGCGTCTGACCTCCACGCTTATTCTGTGGCTGCTCTATGTTTGCTTTCTTGTGCTGCGTACGCTGGTGGAAGAGCCCGAGCGTCGCGCTCTCTTCAGCGCACTTTTCGGCATTTTCGCGTTTCTGGATGTCCCGCTCGTTTTTGGATCCATCCGCTGGTGGCGCACGCAACACCCTCAGCCAGTCATCATGGGCGGGCCTGGATCGGGACTTGATCCCACCATGTGGTGGGTAACTTTTTTCTCGTGGTTCGCCATGCTAGCTCTGATGGCATTGTTGATGCGCGCCCGCTACGCTGTGGAAGCGGCGCGCGGTGAACTCGAAATGGTGCGTCACGAAGCGGAGGCCGTATGAAAAATCTCAACAGCATTTTTGCCGCGTACCTAATCGCCTGGGGAATTTTCTTTGGGTACTACCTGTCAGTAGCGCGCCGCGCCGCCGCGCTTCACGAAGACATCGAACGCCTCAAAAATTCATTACACCGGGGTAAGTGAGTGCCAGCAAAGAAGCGTGTCGGCATCGTGATGTTTCAACTAGGCGGCCCGGACTCGCTCGCCGCGGTTGAGCCCTTTCTGCTGAATCTGTTTCTGGACCCGGACATCATCCCGCTTGGTCCTCTAGGCCTCCTGCGCAAGCCCATCGCGAAAGCGATTTCTTCGCGGCGCTGCAAACCGGTCATGGGCCGCTACGCACAAATCGGCCGCCGCTCTCCCATTGCTACTCTGACCGAGCGCCAGCGCGTGCGTTTAGTGCAGACTCTGAGACCCCACATCGATCCCGTCGCCGTAGTGGCCATGCGTTATTGGCATCCCATGAGCGTCGAGGCCCTGGACAGCTTACGCAATAGCGGAACCCTCGACGAAATTGTCTTGCTCCCGCTTTACCCGCACTACTCTTACGCCACGACTCTCAGCAGCATGAAAGAATGGCACCGCGTTGCCGATAGCGCGAAGTGGACGAGCTCCCGCGGCGCGCCGTCCGAGCGCGTGGTGGAAAGTTTCTACAATCATCCGCTGTACATTCGCGGTCTCGTTGAAAACATCGGCCGTGTCTTACGTCAGTTTCCGGATAGCTCGCGCATTCATCTGATCTTCAGCGCCCACGGGCTGCCAATGAGCCTGGTCGAAAAGGGCGACCCCTACCCGCGCCAGATTGAAGCAACCGTACGTTTAACCTGTGAAAAAGGTGCGCAACAATTTCCGAACTGGCCCCGGACGCACATTCTTTGCTATCAAAGCCGCGTCGGTCCCGCTAAATGGCTCCAGCCGCCCTTGACCGCCACCATCGAACGCCTTGCTCATGAAGGCGTCAAGGAAATGCTGGTGGTGCCTATTTCTTTCGTCACCGAGCACATTGAGACCCTGCACGAAATCAATATCGAAGCTCGCGATGAGGCAAAGAAACTCGGCGTCGAAACATTCCGCATGATGCCCGCTTTGGGCGACTCGCCCTACTTCATCGCTGCGCTGAAAGACTTAGTCCTGCGCGCCGTAGGACTCGACACTACGGCCACACTAATTCCGCCTCCGCCCGGTGTTCCCGCTGCAGCATCATAGGATTGAACCAGGTCTGTGCGGAGCTGGCTGGCTCCTCCTTGGTCGATTAGTTTTAGATTTTCGAAGGATTCGAACGCCATTTTCCTGATAGCGCCATTCCGCCACTCATGTATAATCCGCCGTTGGGACTTGGACCAATGACGACCACTTACCATCCGTCTGTCCATAAGTTTGCGATTTTCGTCGTCTGCTGGACCATCCTGCTCCTCATAGCCGGCGCCCTGGTCACATCTAACGAGGCCGCCCTCTCCGTTCCAGACTGGCCGCTTTCTTACGGCACGCTAACGCCTCCGATGGTCGGCGGCATCCGCTTCGAACACTCTCATCGCCTTATTGCTGGCGGTCTGGGCCTGCTTTCCATAGCCCTAGCTGTATTGGTGTGGACCAAGGACGAGCGCCGCTGGCTCCGCTGGTTTAGCGTAATCGCTGTCGTCGGAATTGCCGCCCAAGCGGTTCTTGGCGGGGAAGTGGTGCGTCAACTCCTGCATTACTGGCTGCCGGTAATGCATGCCTGCTTCGCGCAAATCGTCTTTGCCGCGCTCTTAAGCATCGCAGTCTTCACCAGCCGCTGGTGGATCTCCGATCAACCTCAAGTAGAAGACACCGGCTCACCATCAATTCACTCCCTCGCCATCGCGAACGCCGCGGTAATTTATTTTCAGGTAATTCTGGGCGCAGGCTTCCGCCATAAAGAAATCCCCGTCTGGCCGCACATGGTAGGCGCGTTAATCGTCGTGGGCATGGTTATCTGGCTGGCCGTCGTGCTTCGTCGCCGCTTTGAAAAATCCGCTGCCATCTCCAAAACGCGCATCTTGCTACATGCCATTCTCGGAACGCAATTGCTTCTCGGCCTCGGTGCCTACTGGTCTCGCCTGACCACCGCCGACGCGCCACAGCCGATGCCGCTCATGGTTGCGCTCACCGTTCTCCACACCGTGGTCGGCGCAATACTCTTTGGCATTTCCATCCTGGTTGTTTTACTCTGCTATCGTCTGGTTCCACGCAAAAGGGAATTACCTGCTGCCACGCAGCGGCCGGTGGCCATTTAATGAGCACTGCGCGCACCACCGAATTGACGTTGTCGTCTCGCGCCAATGCTTTTATCACGCTCACCAAGCCTGACGTTTCTTTCCTTGTTTTGATGACTACTGCCGCCGGTTATTACATGGGCGCGCGCGGCCCGGTGAATTGGCTGCACATGCTGCATACCGTATTTGCCACCATGCTGATCGCTGCCGGAACCGCGACGCTGAATCATTACATTGAGCGAGACTCCGACCGCTTCATGCGCCGCACTGCAGGCCGCCCGCTTCCCACGGGTGTTGTTCAACCTCGCGAAGCCTTGCTCTTCGGCGTGGCCCTATCGATCGCCGGAGCCGTCGATCTTTATCTCGTGGGCGGCGTGCTGGCCTGTGCCCTGGGCACGCTCACTTGTCTCAGCTACCTTCTTGCCTACACTCCGCTGAAGAAGCGCACGGTATGGGCAACTTTCATCGGCGCTTTTCCCGGCGCTGTCCCACCGATGATCGGTTGGGTAGCCGCCAGCGGCTCGCTCGACCGCGGCGCGTGGCTGCTCTTCGCCATTCTTTTCTTCTGGCAGTTCCCGCATTTCCACGCCATCGCCTGGATGTACCGCGAAGACTACGCCCGCGCCGGCATTCTCATGTTGCCGGTAGTCGATCGCAATGGCACCCGCACCTTCCGGCAAATCGTGTGGTTCGCCGCCGGCCTCGTGGCCGTCAGTTTGCTTCCTGCGTTGCTGGGTCTCGCGGGAGTTTTGTACTTTTTCGGCGCCCTAGTGGTAAGCACCGCGCTCGTTCAGGTAGCCCTCTGGGCCGCCAGCACCAAGACCAACGCGCGCGCCAAGTGGCTCATGCACGCCACGGTGCTGCACATTCCGCTGCTTCTCGCTTTGATGGCTTACGACAAAATCCCGCGGTAAGCCGGCCGCTTTTTTTCCTCACGCAATAAATCTCGTTTGAAACCGCTTGCGAACTCCATCCGCAACGGATAACAGCTTACTTTTTGAGTTCGACAATGATGAGGTCAATGTCATCAAGCGCTTCGTCGGAATGGGTGACTGGAGCGCGCAAGGTGGTCTGACCGGTTTTAAGCTCGGTTGCCGTCGAGGTTCCGTCAGGCAAGGTAGTGCGGATTTTCCCTCCCTTAACAACGTACAACACCGTTTCGGGGTGGGAATGAACGGGAGTTTTGTCTCCCTTGGATGGAGTGAAATGCAAGACGCGAACCTTGTCGTCCTCAGCCAACACTTTGATGTGTTTGACGCCGTACTG
This sequence comes from uncultured Acidobacteriota bacterium, assembly GCA_963705755.1. Classification (GTDB taxonomy): domain Bacteria; phylum Acidobacteriota; class Terriglobia; order Acidiferrales; family UBA7541; genus Acidiferrum. The sequence continues at coordinate 14,895 of CAVPKZ010000186.1, forward strand.
CGCCACGTCCTGTGCGAACAAGGAAGTAAATAGTGTGAGGGTCAGAGCAATCGTCGCTAGCGTTTTCACTTCGTGCCTCCGGTCGATTAATTCAGCGGTAGTCTCTCACAAAAGAAGCGCCGGCGAACACCGGAATCGCAGTTACATGAACGCTAGCCCGAATCCGCAGACTAATCCGACCGCAGGGCCTGCATGACGTCAATGCGCGCAGCGCGTGCGGCCGGCAGCGCCGAAGCGACGACCGCGGCGGCCAACAACACAAACGCCGAGACCACCACTGGCAAAGTGCTCGGCATTTGCATGCCCTCGAAATATCTGTTAGCCAGACGCGCTAACACGTACCCGCACACGGTGCCGGTAATAACGCCGACGGCTGCCATCACGGCGCCTTGGGCGATGACGGCGGCGAGGAGGCGGTTCGGCTGAGAGCCAATCGCCAGCCGGATCCCAAACTCGCGCGTCCGCGCACTGACCGAGAACGCCAGCACACCGGCAACGCCAACAACCGCAATAGCCAAGGCCACGATGGCGAAGCCACCAAACACAATCGAGTTCAGCCGGTCCGCCGAGAGCACTTCCGAGCGGACGTCCGACAGCGTCATGGCGTGTTCGACAGGCTGGTCCGTCGACATGTCATGGATAAGGCGTGTAATCGGTGCGATCAGGCCATATGGATTTGCGCTGGTACGCACAAACAGGTTGCCGCCAAACATCAACTGCTCGAAGGGATGATAAATAGTCATTTGCGGGCCGGGTATGACGTGCTCGTCATCGAAATCGGCGTACACGCCCACAATGCGGATCGGCTCAGGGGTGAATCCCGGGATGAACTTTGTCACTGGGTCTGTCCAGGTAATATGGCGATTAACCGCATCCTGATTGGGAAACATACGCTGCGCAACACTCTGGGTGATGATCGCGACGCGCTCTCCGCCGATGCGATCGGACTCGTTGAAATCACGGCCTTCAACAATAGGGATGCCTAGGGATGCGAAATATCCCGGTGAGACAGCGCGAAAGTGGGCCCGTTGGTCCTCTTCACCAGCATTTTTGACATGGCCCTCGGCCGTAAATTGCAGGCCGGGACCGAAGCCGCCTGCGTCACGCCAGGGAACGCTCACGGCGACTGCGACTTTGTCCACGCCCGGTAGCTCCGAGACGCGGCGGATTGTTTCGCGATAGAAGCCGGCGATCTGCTCGGGCGTCTTGCCGTATGACATTAACGGAACGTCCATGGTCAGAACGTGGTCGGTGTCGAGCCCGGTCTGCGCATATTGCAGATGCAGCAGTGTCTTGACCAGCATGCTGGCGCCTGCCAGAAGCAAGAAGGACGCGGCGATCTGCGTCACCGCGAATAAGCGCAGCCGCCGGCTGGTGCTGCTAGTGATGCGCACGCTACCGCTCGGAAGACCAATACCATTAGAGCTGTCGGCAGAGGGCAGACGCGGCACAAACGCCAACACCACCGCGGCGATTAGCGCCAAGCCGGCTCCGACCCACAACATGCTGGAGTCCACTTCCAGATCGAGTGCGCGCACCGAGAATCGCGAAGCATAGCTCCCCAGAATAGAAACCATCGGCCTCGCGCTCATCACGCCAAGCAATGCGCCGGCGCCGCAGAGCAGAATACTTTCTGCGAGAAGTGTCCGGCGCAGTGCCGAATTTGTAGCGCCCAGCGCGGCCCGAATCGCAAGCTCCCCTTCACGACGAACAGTGCGCGCGAGAATCAAATTCGCCACGTTGGAACAAGCAATGATGAACACCAGCGCGGCAGCCGCCAGAAGCACCAGCAGAATAGTTTTGGCACCCGAGGTAATCTGGTCGCGCAACAGCCTGGTTTCGATGCCGAATTTCGCACTCGCTGGGTACGCGTCGGCATGGTCTTTCATTATGGTCTGGTGAACACTGACTAACTCCGCACGGGCTTGTTCCAGTGTTGCACCGGGGGCCAGGCGTCCGAAAAGTTCGGTCATGCGATGGACGCGTCCGGTGACCATGGTGGCGGAGAGGTGATGCGGACTGCAGACCACGTTGACCATCATTTGTGTTTCGCCGGGATAGGGCACCGATGGCTCCAGCACACCCACAACCGTTGCGGTGCGAGCGCCTAAGCTTTCCAGGCGAATGCTCTTACCGATGACTGAGGGGTCTTTCTTAAGAACGGTGCTCCAGAAGCGATAAGTGAGCACCGCGGCGCCGGCCGCGTTGGGGCCGTCATCCCGCATGTCGATCAATCGCCCCAGGACCGGGTGCAGTCCCATCACTTCAAAATAGTTCCCGCCAACGACACCGGCCTGAACTCCGCGAGGCTCGCCAAGCCCCACCACGGTAAAGCCGAACTCGGAGAAGTCGCCGAACTCTTTAACGCTCTTGATGCTGTTGCGGAGATCCTGGATCTCAGGCACCGAGAAAGTAGTGTTGTCGGCGTTTAAGCCCGGAGCGTTTTGCCGGATGTAGATGAGGCGGTTCTCGTCGCGATTTACCAGCGGACGCAGCAGCACCCCGCGCACCAGCGTAAAGATGGCGGCGTTAGCCCCGATGCCCAGCGCCAAAGTGAGCACCACCGTGATCGTGAGGCCCTTGGCATTGGAGAGCGAGCGCAGGGCAGTTTTCAGATCATTGAGAAAGGTCATGTGTTTCCCCCGTGCATTAAACGTAGCGTTGTAGGTAACGTTGCATTATACGGGCCAACGCTAACCCCCACATTGTAATCATTTAGGCTGCAAACTTTACGTCAGCTGTGTTCGTTTTCAGAATGGCCACTGTCGCAATACCGGACACTACTACTGACGGTCACAGATGGCTTTCGGCAGCAAGATGAGCTCAATAACGCTTGCGCAGTCGGGTTCAGGTGTCCACCATCGCAACGCTCCGTCCCGCATTCGGACGAAATCCCAGTGCTTCAGTGGCGCCAACTATTTCTAAATAATTTCGCTTCTTGAAGTTACAGAGGGCGTCGATAGGTCGCAAGGTTGCTCTTCATACATCGCCAGGTCTAGCTGCGCGTATCCATAGAAAAGTTCAGGAGGGCACTCCAATGAAAAAAATCGACCGCATTCGAGAGAAGGTCACAATTCTCCCCACTTCTGTTTACCTATCCAAGATGCACGACGCCGGCTGGAGCCTTGTGGCGCTCGAATGGAACGAGAGATCGAAATCTCCGGCAAGCAGCCTGAAGAACCAGCACCCGAACTTGGCTCCGAGGAAATCCCCTTCGGTCTCCGCATCGCTGCAGACTGCCGCCATCTGGAAGACGATCCCCTTGAAACCCAGACCCTCAAATTCTTTGCCGAAATGATCGTCCAGGATATTTCCTTCACCAGCATGGCCGATGCCCTGAACATACGCGAATATCGCACCCGCGATGGGCACCCATGGTCTGCCGCCAAGGTCTTCAAACTTATTCCTCGCCTGATTGACGTCGCCCCGCGACTGCTCTCAGGCTCCGAATGGGAGTCCCGCAAACAGCAGCTCTCCAAAATCGCCTGGAACTCTTAGGGAGGCTCCTCGTCCCAGCTAGCCCACAGAGAAAATAATTTAACGGTATTTACTGCGACTTGATTTGCTTTGCGCGGCTTGTGATTTCCGGTTAGCAGGGAACTTAACAATTCAACTCTAGTCCAACCTATAAAGTACGAGCGTTTCAATATTCGGCCAACAACTCCTCAAAGAGGTTGCTCGCAAACCGTCCCGCGAAACCATCCGCGGTGCTGATAACGGCGTCGTGATTATTTGCCTCACTATCGACTCGCCATGTGTTTGAAAGAAAATTGTTCCCGGAGATAGCCAGATAACGGGCATACGCAGGCTTGAAATGACCGTCACGCCTGCGCGCGACGAAAGTAAGTTTCGCCGCATTGCGAATTCGTCTCTTAAAAGGCTCGTCAGGAACCCGAAAATAGCGCGGGTCTTCTCCCCACAGTGCTCCCGCACTCGCTTCGATTGCGTTTCCGGTTGAAATTCCGGTGAGCCTCATGCCATACCGGTCGCCGAAACCCCCCAGCCCCTCGGCCCGTACTCTTTCGGCCTATCCACCGCAGTGCCAAAAGCCGAGGTAAACAGGCCCCCGACAAGATGCGGCGGCCCAAGCGTGTTGGTCAGAAACCATTCACGCATCCGTTGTCGTGAAGTAATGGGGTGATATGTGTCGTCTTGCGTTGTGGGCTTCAGGGGTGTCAGCAATGACGGCTTGTTTTGATTCGCTTCTTTGTTTTCCGTTTGCGCGGCGGGCTCATTTTGCTGGCGCAGAGACGTTTGCACCTGGGCAGGGAAAACGGATGATGCGAACAAAATCGCGCATAAGAGTGTGACGCCTGGTCTCACAATCGTTGTGGATGCTACCTGGAAGGTATCGGACACTTAGTATTATAAGAATATTTTCAATCCACAATACTCAAACAACAAAAATTGCGGCCAGTTAAATTTCGGTTAAAACGGGCGTGAAGTTATTCAGTGAACCACCCTTCGCCAGCTTTCACATCGTCAAAACGACACGGAACTGCGCGTTGCCGCTCATCATGCGCGCATAGGCCTCAGCTGCTTTTCTCGAGCGGGTATGTTTCAATCATCGGACGCACCCCGGTTAATTCAGAGAAACGCAACGTGTCCTCGGCATCGGCTGGTGTTCCCGAGGTCCAGCCTTGAATCGCTCGACTTCCAGTGATCAGCTGTATCGGTGTGACCGCGAGGGAATCCGCTGTAGCACCCACGACCATCAGCTTGCCATTCGGCGCTAGACCATCGATCACCTCGGACATTGCTTTCGAGCTTGGCGCTGAAGCCAGAATTACTTGCGCGCCACCCAATTTTTGCAATGCTTCTGCTGCATTCGTCATTTTATTGTCGATGTATACACTCGCTCCGAGTTTCTTGGCGAGCGCGCCGTTTTCCGATCCGCGCCCGATGGCCGCGACCTTATAACCAAACTTGTTCGCGAATTGAATTCCGAGATGACCCAGACCGCCGATACCCAGTGCGACAAGGTCAACTGAACGAAGAACAGGAAAA
>CAVPKZ010000187.1:0-28921 GCA_963705755.1 uncultured Acidobacteriota bacterium
TGTGTAGCGCTTGACTAACGTCCTTGCTAAGCAGGCCGTTCTTTTCGACTAGCGGCCCGTCCCAATCCCATCGCAAGCCGGCGGTGATCGTTAAATTGGATTTGATCTTGTAAGAGTCTTGAACAAACAGGCCGGTCTGGTTGGCGCGATAGTAGCGATTGGTTTCCCCATTCAAAAGGAGACCGCCGCCGGCTCTCCCGCCCATCTCTCCGGTCAGAAAACTCCGAAATCCGCAAAAGTAAAGCTGGCTACCTGGTTTTCGCGATTGAGTACATTCAATTGGCCGTGGTCCCAGTTGAAACCGAAGGAGACGGTGTGCCGACCGTGGGTCCAGTTGTAATTGGTGCCAACATCAAAGTGATTCTGAAATACGCCGGCATTCGCAAAATTGTTGGCGGGACCAATGCCCAGCCCCTTGCCGTTGCCGGATCCGGCATCGGTGATGGTGAAACCGGGGAATAGTTGGCTGCCCAAGAGGTTAATGCCCAGGGTCTTGGCGCTATATTGTTGTGTGGTGGTGGCATTTGCGATCTGGCGGATAAATCCGATGCGCTGCTCCCAGGTGGCATTGGGAGTCAACACCGTGGTGTTATCGAGGGAGAAAACCTGGCTGCCGGCTTGCAGCGTCTGGGGAAATCCAAGCACATCACTGGTTGCAAACGGGCTGGTGCTGGGGTCGTTCTGGAAATATATTTTCCGGCGATGTGGTCTTTGGTGCTTGAACAAATAGTCGAGGTTGAAATTAACTTGGTCCGCTTTGAAAGTGCTGGGTGGGCCGGTCTCGACGGCGTTACCGCCTACCAGTGCTAACAAGTTTGGATCGGTGACGGATTGTGATGGGACTACGAACTGGCCGCCGGGGGTTTTTGCCTGCAGGATGGTTAGCGCCGCGTTGTCGATGCTTCCGACCGGGACGCCAGCCAATGCTGCAAGGGTAGCGGCACTACGATCATTCGTAAGACCAGTCGGCACGTTAATGAAATTGGTCGATCCGTTGGTGGCGTCGGTGACTCTCTGTCCCTGGTAAGTGCCAAAAAAGAAAAGCTTGTCGTGCAGGATGGGGCCGCCAAATCTGGCGCCAAAAGTGTTGCGATGGAGCGGCGGCTCCGGAATTCCTGCGGCGTTGAGGAAGAACTGGTTGGCATTCCATCCGGAAGTCTGGTGATATTCATATGCTTGGCCATGAAATTGGTTGGTCCCGGACCTGGTAGCCACGGCAATGTGCGCGCCGCTATTGGCCCCTTGAGAAGCGTCGTACATAGAAGTGTTCACGTGAATTTCTTCGATGGTCTCCGGCGGGGGAGAGGGCAGGCCCTGGCCAATGGCGTCGAAAATGGAAGTATTGGTTTGGACCACGCCGCCTGCCTTGAACTGCTCGTTGGTATTCAAGATGAAGCGGCTCTCGCCGATGGCGCTGGAGGATAAACCGTTGAACAAATTGTTTGCGTCAACGGAATTAAAGCTAAAGCTGTTGCTGGTATCACGCTGGCCATTGGCAAAAATATTTTGATTGCCCAAACCCGCGTTAACGCCAGAGCCGCCCAAGGGATCGGCGTTGACGCCCGGCGCCAAGGTGGCGAGTTGTGTGAAAGAACCGGTACCAAGAGGGATGCTTTGAACCAGTTCGCTGTCGAGGGTATAGCCGTTGGTGATGTCCGTCTCGTCCAGCAGCGGAGTGCCGTTCACGGTGATGGTCGATGAAACTTTCCCGGGCTGCAGCGCTCCGTTTACCGTTGCGGTGCGATTGCCCTGGACGATAACTTGGGAATGAAGCTCAGTTTCGAATTCATCACGCGAAAAACTGACCTCGTAAGTGCCGATCGCCAGATCGGCCACTTGGTAGGAGCCATCATTCTTGGTAAACACAGTGCGCTCGTCGTTGGTCGCGAGATTGCGCACCTTGACCGCCACGTTCGAAACCGCGCCGCCGGAACTGTCATTAACGGTGCCATTGATCGAACCAAGAGATTGTTGCGGGTAAGAAGGTACAAGCACCAAGAGAAACGCACATAGAAAGACCGCTAGCGGACGCACCACCTTCGACATTTCCGACACCCCTTCTCCCAAAATGTTTATCGGGCTTTATAACACAAGTTGCACAAGTTGAATGTCAATTGAACGGACAGGCTGTGGATATCGAGATTGCTCAACCGCCGAAAACTTTATAAGGCAGCGGTATGAACAGAAATGCATGGAAAAGTTACGATTCTGTGAATAAGGGCGGATGGAGTTTGAGAAACTTCTTGCATGCATCGAAAAAAATCATTTTTGAAAGCCGCTCTTAGACGCTCCCGATACCGAAATTATAGTTATCTGTTACAGTGCCGAGACCATGCGGGCGATGGCGTCGTCAAATGTGGAATTGCCGTCGAGATATGGTTGCCAGAATTGCGTAAGGAGCTTGAAGTAGCCGTCCCAGCCGCGCGCGTAGATGCCTTCGCGAATGGCGTAGGGGGTATAGCTCGTGGTGGATACCCTGCCGGAGGCGCTGTCGGTGGTTGTGGTAGAGATGACTGGGCGAATCACTTCTCCGGTGGTGTAGAAAATCAGCGCGTGCCACAGATCGCGCGGGATACCTTTTTCGCGCTGACGGCATTCGCGGATGATGGCTTGCTGCACCGGTTCGGCGATGCCGTGCGAGGCTTCATGGAAAAGCACTTCCAGAGCTTCGACGTCTTGGTTACGCGGGTCAATACTGGAAATGGTGACACGCAGAGGGTCGAGCGTGGTGTAAGCGCCCTGTCGATTGGCGTAGGCGCACACGTCCACGCGGATTTTATCCTTGGGCCACTTCGTTTGATAAATGTCTGCAAGCCGTTGTGAGAGGCCTAACCCCTGTTCGCGCACGAGCGGCGCGACGCGCATTACCCAGCGGCGATTGGCCAGATCGTGGCTCGGCCACTGATGCGCGCGATAAACGGGCGCGGCTTCCTCCAATACATGGGTCAAATTTGCGGGCAGGCCCGCGTTGCAGGTTTCCTTTTTTCTTCCAGACAATTCATCACAGCCATCGAAATCGCCGAGCTGATTTTTTATCAGGATCAGCTCGGTGGTGAACAGCAAATCCTTGTCGACATAGTTTGCCGCGTAATAGTTCAAGGCTTCGTTCCAGGCGCGCTGCTCCGCGGGCGTCAGAGACGACTTCGCGCCAGGAGAGGTTTTGAGCGTGGGGCGGTTTTTGCCAGGAGCCTTATCATTGTCGGCATCGCTCGGCGAGCCCGGCGAAGGGCCGAATTTTGCTTCCTGATAAAGCGTGTGGTGTAGATTGACCCAAAAGCCGCTATGGAATTCAAAAACAGGCAGCGGGCCGTAGACCGAGCCTTCACTAGTTTGAGCCGCGGCACGCGGAACCCACAGAGCGGTGCTCGCGAATAACAAGAACAATATAGCGATAGATGACCGGGCCATGCGATTTGGAAATAGTAGCGTTAAGTCTGCGCGCGCACAAATGCGGCGAAGGCGGGTGCGATTTCTTTAGCCACACATCGTTACAAATTGTGGGATTGGCGATACTCGCGCACTACCGCGGCCACGTCGCGTTGTTCCCCGTCGACAAGATAGTTGAGGTGGCGCATATCTGCTCCGCTGATTTTGCCGCCCAACTCTGCCAACGCCCCGCGTAGTTGCGGGAATTTTTCAAGCGTGGCACGACGGACGATTGGCACTGCGTCGTATGGGGGAAAGTAATGGCGGTCATCTTCCAGGATCGCAAGGTGCAGCGAGTCGATGACGCCGTCAGTGGAGTTGCCGGCCACAATGTCCACTTTGTGATCCTGCAGCGCACGATAAATCAGGCCGAGATCCATCACGCTGGGTTGCTGGGCAAAATGCAAGCCGTAGCGCTCGCTCCATCCGCGAAAACCATCGGAACGCTCCAGGAATTCAAACCCGACGCCGATGCGCCACCTGGGAGCGACCGCCACGAGGTCCGACATGCGCTGCAGATGAAGCTGCCGCGCGTCCTCGCCGCGTATGACCATCGCAAAGGTGTTTTCAAAGCCCAGCGGCTCGGTGACTTCAAAATTGAAACGTTCGCCGTAAAGCTGCTTTACGCGCTGGTACACCGCAGAAGAATTGCCGGTCGGACTTTCATTAAGAACAGCATTGAGTGCGGTGCCCGTGTATTCGACGTAAAGATCGACTTGGCCCGCTTGCATGGCTTTGTGAACCAACAGAGTACCGCCAAGGTTTGTTTTTCGCTCCACGTGAATGCCGGTGCGCGCTTCGATGTGCTGCGCGAGCAGCTCGGCGAGAACAACTTGTTCCGTGAAAAATTTGGAGCCTATTACGATTTGAGATTTTGGTGCGTGACAAGAAGTGAGGAACGCTAGCGTTACAACAAGGATTAAGGAAAAGAGCCGGCGCATCAGCGCACTAATTTCTCATGAGCAGTACTAAAGAGGAAGGGCGAAATATTTTCATCAACAGGTACGGGCGATGCCGGTAAAAATTATTGGGCACGCATGCGCCGCTCGATTAACGCAAGCAACACATCGGCGAGGATCGCTAACATAGCCGCAGGGATTGCGCCTGCAAGAATCACCGCATCGCTGACCATCGCCACTCCCCGAAAGATAAATGTACCCAAACCGCCCGCGCCAATGGCAGCAGCGATGGTAGCGACTCCAATGGTAATTACTGTCGCGGTGCGGATGCCGGCCAAAATGACTCCCAAAGCGAGCGGCAGGCGCACGCGAGTCAGAATTTGCGCGTTGGTCATGCCCATGGCTTCAGCAGCTTCCAACACCGCCGGATCGATCCCAGTGAGTCCCACGTAAGTATTGCGAAGAATGGGCAGCAACGCGTAGAGCACCAACGCGACAATCGCGGTGCGCGGGCCGATGCCGCCAATAAATGGAATAGGAATCAAAAATCCAAACAGCGCCAGGCTGGGAATGGTCTGAAAAACGCTGGCCAGGCCGAGAGCAAAAGTCCGCAGCGCGGGACGCTGCACGATAACCATGCCCAGCGGCACGGCAATCACGATGGCAATCGACATGGCAATTAATACGAGCGCAATATGGTCCAGCGTGGTGCTCCAAATTTCCGCGCGGTGCGTAACCATGAACGTCCAAGGCGTCATGCGGGCGCTCCCGGAACCGAGTGAAGCGAAGCGCTGAACGCCTTCACCTCCGGATGGTCAATGCGGAGGAATTCCTGAGGCTTGGCACTGGCTACAATCTGGCCGTTTTGTAGCAGCACGATATGCGACGCCAACAGAAGAGCTTCACGCAGATCGTGAGTGACGAAGACAATGGTTTTGCCCAGGCGGCGGGCCAGTGCAGAAAATTCGCGCTGCAACTCGGAACGGGTGACCGGATCGAGTGCGCCAAAAGGTTCGTCCATAAGCAGGATGGAGGGGTCAGCACCAAGGGCTCGAGCAACGCCGACGCGTTGACGCTGCCCGCCGGAGAGTTGCGCAGGACGCCGCCCTGCAAACTCTTTTGGATCAAGACCTACGATTCTTAACAACTCATTCGTGCGCTTTTCAATACGCGCCGGCTCCCATTTTTCCAACTTGGGAATCAAACCAACATTTTCTGCCACGGTGAAATGCGGGAACAATCCCGCCTCTTGAATGACATATCCAATATGGCGGCGCAGCCGAATAGCATCCCACTCCCTGGTGGACTTCCCTTCCACCACGACCTCGCCCGAAGAAGGCACCAGCATGCGATTAATGAGTCGGAGCAGGGTAGTTTTGCCGCTACCGCTGCGGCCCAATAAGACCAATGTTTCTCCAGAGTTAACCGACATGGAGAGCTGGGATATCAGGGGCGCGGTCCTACCCTTAACGCTGTATGTCACGCTCTGAAACTCGATGATAGGGTCAGCGGTTGCTGAAGAGATGGGAGCCTCGTTTCCAGGGGTCCTATTGACCGGCCGCATCGGGGGCCTATCATAGAGCATCTAACTCCCCGCACCGCAACGGAATCTGACAACACTTTAGGACGTCAGAGTTCGTCCAAATGACTAGTTCGATCAACAACCGGAGTAACGAATCATGGGCACGATAACCAGCGCAGCTCGCCTGCGCCATGATCTGTCAGCGCGGCTAGATGACGCTCGCGCACGTACCGATGAACTGTTTGCGATCGTGCGAAACGAATCCATGTACGATCGTCCGATCTCGGAGCGCCACCGTATTATTTTTTACGTTGGACACCTGGAAGCCTTTGACTGGAACTTGCTCGCAGAAAGAGCATTTGGCTTAAGACCATTCCAGCGCACCTTTGATCAATTGTTTTCGTTTGGCATCGATCCGGTCGGCGGCGGATTGCCCACCGATACTCCTTCGGACTGGCCGCAGCGCGATGAAATTACCTCCTACGTGCATGCCGTACGCGACAAGTTGGACGAAGCGATCAACGAGGCCCTGAGCAAGCCGGACAAAGGCCACCCGCAATTGCGAACGATGCTCGAAGTAGCCGTCGAACACCGCTTGATGCATGCCGAAACTCTCGCGTATATGCTGCACCGCTTGCCCAGCGAGAAAAAAATTGGCGAACAGATTACCAGAAAAGCCGCAAAGCCGCGCGTCAAGCCGGACCTGACTGAGATCCCCGCAGGGCAGGCTACCCTGGGCCTGGTGAAAGAAAACGGCCACGAATTCGGATGGGACAACGAAATGGAAGCGCACGAAGTGGATGTTCCGGCGTTTTCCATCGAGAAGTGCAATGTAACCAATGGCGATTATCTGCGATTCATCCAGGCCGGCGGCTACAACAACCGTGCCTCGTGGGACGACGAATCCTGGAATTGGAAAACCGCGAATAATGTGGAGCATCCCGCGTTCTGGCGGCGCGATGGAAATTTGTGGTTATACCGCGGAATGTTTGGCGAAGTGCGATTACCGCGCGACTGGCCGGTTTACCTGAGCCACGCCGAGGCTACTGCGTACGCCAATTGGTTGGGAAGAAAATTGCCGACCGAGGCGCAGTTTCATCGTGCGGCATACGGAAGTCCCAAAACTTACGGAACGGAACGATTTTACCCATGGGGGAATGAGGCGCCGACCAAGCGCCACGGCAATTTTGATTTTCATTCCTGGGAACCATCGCCCGTGGGTTCACATCCGGCGGGAGCCAGCGCTTTTGATGTGCAGGACCTGGTCGGCAACGGATGGGAATGGACGCGCACGGAATTCGCACCGTTCTCGGGATTCAAGGCCATGTCTTTCTACCCTGGATACTCGGCGACTTTTTTTGACGGTAAGCATTACGTGATGAAGGGCGGGTCGCCGCGCACCGCTGCGTGCATGTTGCGGCCGTCATTTAGAAACTGGTTTCAGCGGCATTATCCCTACGTATACGCAACATTCCGTTGCGCGGAAGACTAAACCACAAGGAAAACGTCCTTTTATGTCGACTCACGCCGTAGCAACTCGACACATATCGGAATTTGCCGCGGAAGTTCGCGCGGGGTTAACCAAGGGTGGACAGCGTGAGCTACCGTCGAAGTATTTGTACGACGAAGTCGGCTCGGCGCTGTTTGAAGCCATTTGCGTGCTGCCCGAATATGGCCTGACGCGCGCGGATGCGCGGTTGCTGCAAAATCATGCGCGCGAAATCGTGAATCGATTGCCTTCGCCGCTACAAGTTGCGGAACTGGGCAGCGGCACGGGGAAGAAAACCCGCTGGATACTGGAAGCGCTGTCGCAGCGGCAGAAAACCTATTACTACCCCATCGAAATTTCGCCGTCGGCGTTGGCTGCGTGTGAAAAGGAAATGGGGCAGATTGATCTGGTAAGCGTGGTGGGCTACGAACGGCCTTACCTGGAAGGGTTTCGCGCGGTAACAGACCGCCGCAAAGAAGCGGATCACTTGCTGGTGCTGTTTTTGGGCAGCACCATCGGGAATTTTGACCGCGATGCCGGGCGCAATTTTTTGCGTGAACTGCGGGAAACTTTACTTCCGGGCGATGCGTTGCTGCTGGGCACCGATCTGGAAAAAGATATCCAAACGCAGATTCTGGCGTATGACGATCCCGCGGGAGTGACGGCGGCGTTCGATCTAAACATTCTGGGGCGCATCAATCGAGAGCTGGGCGCGAATTTTGATCTTAAATTTTTCCGCCATGAAGCGCGCTGGAACGCCGGCGAACGGCGTATCGAGATGCATCTCTGTTCCTTGCGAAGGCAAGCCGTGGAGATACCCGCAGCGGGTTTGCGGGTGATGCTGAATCAAGGGGAAACCATCTGGACGGAGAGCTCGCACAAATACAAAGCGGAAGAAGTGTTGGAAATGGCCGCCGATACTGGGTTCCGCTGTGAAGGCCAGTGGATCGACAAGGAATGGCCGTTCGCGCAAAATTTGCTTGTCGCGATCTAATAAGTGCGGGAAATAAAAAAGGCCCGCGATGAGCGTGCCCTTGAAACTTTCAGATATCGTCTGAGTCCGATTACTTGGCCGTGAAGAAATCCGCATTAACAGGAGTGTAGCTCTGCCACTTCTCCGGCAGGTCCTCGAGAGCAAAAATGGCGGTTACCGGGCAAACCGGGACGCAGGCGCCACAGTCGATGCATTCCACCGGGTTGATATAAAGCTGCGGGACGCCTTCGAAGCCGGGCTCATCCTTGCGCGGGTGAATGCAGTCCACCGGGCAAACGTCCACGCACGCGGTATCCTTGGTGCCGGTGCACGGTTCGGCGATTACATAAGCCATTCAAAATCTCCTTTGAAGCGAAACACGGGCGAGCAGCGCGGGCGTCTAATTAATAGGAATATGTAACAGTGACGACGCTTCGGCGAAGACGCATACTCATTGTACGTTAACGTGATTCAGATTCTCAACTTTCGCGCAGGATATTCCGGGAGAACCGATGAAAAACATGATGATTAGAAGAATTGCAGGTGTGGCGTTGTTGTTTTGCTTGAGCGGCGTGACTCTCGCGGTTGCGGTTGCCGCACCCCAAGCCCCCAAGCGGCCAGCGGTGCACGATCCGAAAATAATTGACGCGCAAGGCTATCAACAGCTGCTGGAGCAGTATCGCGGCAAACCATTGCTGGTGACTTTTTGGGCCACCTGGTGCGAGCCTTGCCGGGATGAATACCCCATGTTGAATGAGCTGGCCAAGCAATATGCTTCACAAGGACTGCAGGTGGTCGGCGTGAACCTTAATGACGATGGGGACTTGATCCTGATGCGGCGATTCATTGCCCGGTATAATCCGGTGTTTCCAAATTTTCGAAAGAAGATGGGTGGGGAGTCGGAATTTGTGCAGGCTGTAATGGCGGGCTGGAAGGGCGAGATTCCGGCTTCAGTTTTTTATGCCAAGGATGGGCGGCAGATTGGTCATTTGGTGGGCGAAAATAATCGTGAGACGTATGAAGCGGCTATACGCATGGTGCTCAGTTCTGGCGACGACAGCACCGCTACCTCCAAGTGAAGGCATCCAAGTACCGGCGACTTTATTTTTGAGTCTGATTAAGCGTCAGCAAGCTAACCTCGCGTCCGGAGACAAGACATGTTGGATATGAAAGGTAACAAGATCACTTTTTTCGGGCATAGTACGTTTTCTGTAACCACGCCAAGCGGTGAAGTGGCGCTGCTGGATTCCTGGGTGACCACTAACCCGAAGTGTCCGCCAGACTTAAAAAAGATGAAAAAGCTGGACGCCATATTTTTAACCCATGGCCACAGCGATCATCTTGGAGATTTGCTGGCGCTGGCCAAAGAACATAAGCCCACCATCGTGGCAATTTTTGAAACCGCCCAGTGGATTGGCGAACAGGGTTTCAGTAAGCAGGTCAAGCCCATGGGCAAAGGCGGCACCGTGCGCGTCGGAGATTTCGAAGTAACCATGACCCATGCGTTTCATTCCAACTCCATTGAGGAAAAGGGCAAGTTGATCTACGGTGGAGAGCCGGCGTCTTTTATCGTGAGGCTGCCAGGCGGGCTGATTTTATTCCATGCTGGAGACACCACAGTATTCGGAGATATGAAGCTGATTGCGGAACTCTACAAACCGGATATCGCCTGCCTGCCGATTGGGGATAATTTTACGATGGGGCCGCGAGAGGCCGCGCACGCGATCCGTTTGTTGGGAGTGAAGCATGTGATCCCCATGCATTACGGAACGTTTCCGACGCTCACCGGAACGCCCGAGCAGTTGCGCGCGGAAACCAAAGACCTTGCCGGACTGGAGATTCATGCCTTGAAACCGGGGGAAAGTTTGTGAAACTGCCAGAGAATTTGCGAAGCGGATTCATGGACGAGAAAGTCGAAGATTATCTTTACGCGTTGCTGCCCCCGCGCGACGAGGTGGTCAAGATATGGAGGAGTACGCCGCCAAGCACAAAACTCCAATTATCGGACCAGCGGTGGCCCGCGTGCTGGCGTTGCTGGTGCAAATTTCCGGAGCGAAACGGATCTTCGAGCTCGGATCGGCCATCGGATACTCGACGGTATGGCTGGCGCGTGCGGCCGGCCCGCAGGCGGAAATTACTTACACGGACGGCGATCCGGAAAATGCCAAACGCGCCAAAGCATATTTCGAGCGCGCCGGTGTCGCGCAACAAATTCGCGTGGAAACTGGCGACGCGTTGACACTGCTAAAAAAGACTACCGGCGAGTTCGATTTAATTTTCAACGACATTAATAAACGCGAGTATCCCGAGGCGGCCAAGGTAGCGTTGCCGAGAGTGCGTCGAGGCGGGCTGTTTATTAGCGACAACACTTTGTGGTCCGGAAAGGCTGCGCGAAAGGCGAAAGCTGGGGATGCCGACACCCGTGGGGTTCAAGAATTAAACCGTATGGTATTTGAATCGAAGGATTCGTTCAGTGTTTTGATCCCGTTACGCGACGGCGTGACTGTGTGTCGTAAGCTATAGGAACCAAGCCAGTTAAGTTTAGGCCGCAGGGCCCGAAGTAGTCACGCCTCGCTGGTACTTCAAGTACCGCAGAGCTATCCTCCAAAAACTTCCGTCTTATGACCCGGGTACCACCAAAAATGTGTCCCTCAGGCCAGTGACCACCAGCTGTCCTAACGGGCAAACTCGACTCAGTTGCGGGACATAAATTCCGACTCCGCGGCGTCCGAGGTGGTCAGTCACATGATGCTCGCAGCCCTTCTCCTGTTGAGCCCGTTTCCCTTGCTTGAGAACGTCCACCTGCCGGTTTCGAATCCCACGGCGTCCACGGCAATCGTTTCTCAACTTCCAGACACAACTTCGCCCGTGGCGACGCAGAAGGAATTTACTGCACCGAATACCTCAACTCCGGCTGCCCTCTCGGAAGGGTCCGTGCCTTCCACCCCGCAGCCAAAAGCGAATAGCGACGCCGGTGAATCCTTCGCTGAACCGCGCCCTTTCCCATTTCAGCCGGTAAAATCAACGGTCCGTCACAACTACGGCACTCGCAACGAAAAGATCACCTGGTACAGCCTCATGATCGCGGAACATG
Source organism: uncultured Acidobacteriota bacterium (assembly GCA_963705755.1). GTDB lineage: Bacteria > Acidobacteriota > Terriglobia > Acidiferrales > UBA7541 > Acidiferrum. The sequence goes on from CAVPKZ010000187.1 coordinate 11,404, forward strand.
CTGGAGCGGTGCTTGACGCTTGGTCCACACGCCGGGCATTGTCTCGCAATTACGGACGAGAGGGCGATCCATTGATGCGCCCATTTGCCCATTCCGGGACAATTTACGTGGCCACACAAGTCACCCCGCTGCTGATGGATATTCTCGGCAGGCGCATGATGATGAGCGAGCGCCCCTGGGTGCACAAGGTGTGGTGGGTGCCGCAAAGTACAATGGCCAGCGTGTCGTTCGAGGCGGGCATCCACAACGTTCGCGTAGTCCCCTAAATTTGTGGCTCGCTAAAATTTCAGGACGCGCCGCTTTTGCGACGCACAACAATCTCCCCTCAGAGGCGTAGTAATCAGCTCCTCGCAGCCCCTTCCTGCGAGGAGTTTTTTTCGGGTTTGTCGTTTCTGTAACCACAGATCTTCGCGCCACGTCACAACGTCGAGCAGAAAGAAATCCCAGGGTGGCACTCTGATGGCTGAGGTATAATGCGCTAGCGACGTTCAGCAAGTACACGATTTCAAAACCACCCAAGAGATATGCCTTCCAACGATTCAAACACCACCCCCTTGCATTCCAACGTGCCGGTCGAATGGGGGCCGGCTTACACATCGAAAACCGCTGAACAGTCTTCCCAGGGCGGATTAAACCCTGTCCCGAAGTCGCCGCGCTTTATCGTGGTGGAAGGACCTTTGCGGGTCGGCAAAACCACGCTGGCAAAGATTCTGGCGGAAAAGCTGCATGCCCGCCGCCTTTACGATTGCGATGACAATCCTTTTCTCTCCGATTTTTATAAAGAAAAACCTGGCTCCGCTTTTCGGACCCAGATGTATTTCCTGATGGAACGCCAGAAACGGATTCGTGAAGCGCTGGGGGCGGGCGCCCCGGCCCCGGTTCTTTCGGATTTTCTACTCGAAAAGGATCGCATTTTTGCGAATCTGAATCTCGATGACGAAGAACTGAAACTTTACGACCGCTACTACGAAGTGCTCACTGCGGGTATTCCGGCTCCGGATCTGGTTATCTATCTGCAAGCCAAGCCGGAAGTTTTGCGCGCACGCATCGAGAAAAAGGCCTCTCGCGAGGAAAGCGAAATTTCACCCGAATACATCGAAGAGGTGGCGCGGGCTTACGAACATTTCTTCTTTCACTATGCCGCGTCCGATTTGCTGGTAATCAACACCTCGGAGATCGATTTCGTGGAGCGCTCTGAAGATTTGCAACAATTGCTGCGGCGGCTCCAGGATCCCGTCAAAGGCACACAATATTTTCTGCCGCTGGGCACCTCCGAATAGTCGAATAGTTCCTGCTTTATAAGACTTAAAATATTTAATTCACGCAGACTGGGCCGCTGCCACATACTATGCCCGCACGATTTTGTTGAGTCGAAACTGCAACAGCAAAAAAACGGAGGCTTCCCATGGAAATATGGTCGAGGCGTAAATTCTTCCTCACTTCACTGGCGGGCAGCGCAATAGCCAGCGCCAATAAACTTTTTGGCCGCGACACAAACGCGGGAGATGCAGCCACTACTCCGTTCTTGCCTGCCGGGGAAACCGCCGCTCAAGGTAAACGCCCGCTGATTATTTCCAGCGCGAACGGCCTCCACGCCCTCGATCGCGGAATGGACATTCTCAAAAAAGGCGGCGACACACTCGATGCTGTTGTTGCTGCTGTAACCGTAGTGGAAGACGATCCCAACGATGATTCCGTGGGCTTCGGCGGCCTTCCCAACGAGGAGGGAGAAGTAGAGTTGGACGCCAGTTGTATGCACGGCCCCACTGGACGAGCCGGCTCGGTGGCCAGCGTGCGCCGCATCAAAAATGTCTCACGCCTCGCGAAAACGGTGATGGAACGTACCAATCACGTAATGATTGTCGGCGAAGGCGCGTACCGATTCGCGATCGACGAAGGCTTCGAAGATTTAAATCTCCTCACAGAACGTTCGCGGCTGGCGTGGCTGGCATGGAAAGCGTCCACGTCGTTCAACTGGCGCCCGGGAATCGACAGCCCCGAATATGTGCAGAAATCCTCGATCGAAGGATATAACCAACAAATCGCCGCCATTTTCGATACTCCTGAAAAACGCGCGTGGCTCCCCCATACTCAAAACGTGATTGCGCATCCGCCCACTGGCACGATTCCCTGCATGGCGGTGGATGCCAAAGGCGATATTTCCGCGACCACCACAACTTCGGGACTGGCATGGAAAATTCCGGGCCGCGTGGGCGATTCACCGATCATCGGCGCAGGTTGTTTCGTGGACAACGAAGTCGGTGCCGCGGGGTCAACGGGCAAGGGCGAGGAGAACATCAAAATTGCCGGCGGGCACACCATCGTGGAAATGATGCGCCGCGGAAAATCGCCTTCGGACGGGTGCCTCGAAGCCATGAGCCGGGTGGCGCACAATTACAAGAATGACAAGAAAAAGCTGGCCACCTTCCACATATTTTTCTATGCGATCAACAAAGACGGCCTGCATGGAGCTGCCTCGCTATGGCGCTCGGGATACAACAAAAACAAACACGCCAACTACGCGGTACATGACGGGACCCAGGCCCGGCTGGTGGAAACGGTACCTTTTCTCGACGAGGTTCCTCCAGGCGAACCGTCCTAAGCTTAGAATTATCCTTACGACCATTAACCAGCGAAATTCACCTTCATGGACGAAGTAAATATTTTAATTATCGGCGGCGGGGTAGTCGGCTGCGCCATCGCCGCTGAACTTTCCAAACAATGGCAGGATGTTTTTGTCGTGGAGCGTTTTCCGCGCGTGGGCATGGCCACCAGCACGCGCAACAGCGGAGTAATCCATTCGGGAATTTATTATTCGCCCGGCTCGCTCAAAGCGCGCCATTGTTTGCAAGGCAATGCGCTTACGTTTGCGTTCTGCGAAGAGCACAACGTTCCGCACCGTCGCACCGGCAAGCTGGTGGTAGCCACCGAGGCCCGCGAAGAACCGGCATTGGAAGCGTTATATAAGCGGGGCCAGGATAACGGCGTCGAGGGCTTGCGATTGATTGGCCCGGCGGAAATTCGCGAGCGCGAACCACACATCGTCGGAGTTACGGCGCTGGATGTTCCCAGTACCGGGATCGTTTCGGCGGAAGAATTGGTGCGTGCCTATGCGCGCGTTGCCGTCGAGCAAAATGCGCACATCGTCACTCGCGCGCAAGTGATGTCGCTGGAACCAACAGCGAAGGCCATACGCGTTGGGATTCGCGTCGGCGAAGATGTAAATACGCCTCCAGGGCAAGATGAAATCGCGGCGCACGAAACGATCGAAGCGCGCTGCGTAATAAACGCCGCCGGATTATATGCCGACGATGTCGCCGCATTAATCGGCAGCCATTCCTGGAAGATTTATCCTGTGCGTGGCGAGTACTGTGAAGTGCGCGGTCCACGACGCTCCCTGATTAACGGACTGGTCTATCCTCTGCCCCATGCCGAGGGGCTCAGCCTGGGAATGCATTTCACAAAAACAATCTGGGACACGGTATTGATCGGACCTACTGCGCGATACGTAAAAGATAAAGATGATTATGAGCGCGATCGCTTAACCGTAGCTGATTTTGCGGAAGGTGCCAGGATCTTAGTGCCCGAAATTACCGACGGCGACCTGCAGCTGGCCTACTCTGGTTTGCGTCCAAAGCTCGTGCCGCCTGATCAGCATGGCATGGCTGACTTTGTGATCGAACGCGATGCCAAAGTGCCACAGATGATTCACCTTGTCGGGATGGAGTCGCCGGGGCTGACCGCCGCACCCTCCGTAGCGCGTCAAGTGGCTGGAATGGTGGGAGAGATTCTGGCTTAGTTGCAAATCGCCGACGATCGCGTCAGACAACGCCTCACGTAACGATGACGCGCACAAATTTTTTCTTACCCGCGCGCAGCAGAAAATTCCTGCCTTTACTCAGGTCCACTTCTTTGCGCGGATCATCAATTCGCTGGCCATCGATTTCCACGGCGCCTTGTTTCACCAGCCGCTCCGCCTCGCTAAACGAAGATGCCAGCCCCAGCATCGTCAATAAGGCCTTGATCGTTTGTGGCGCACCCGCCGGCAGATTTTTAACCGGCGCGTCCTCGGGCGCCTGGCGATCGCGGAAAACGCGCTGAAATACTTCCGATGCTTTGCGCGCTGCGGGCTCCCCGTGAAAACCGCTCACCACCTCTTGCGCGAGCAGCATCTTCACATCCATAGGGTGCGTACTTCCAGTGGAGACATCGCTCTTGAGCTTGGCGATTTCTTCAGGCGTGCGATCCGTCACCAGCTCGTAATAAGACCACATCAGCTCATCCGGAATGGACATCATCTTCCCGAATATCTGGCCCGGCGTTTCGGTGATGCCAACATAGTTGCCGAGACTTTTGGACATTTTGCGCGAGCCGTCGAGTCCCACCAGAATCGGCATGGTGAAAGCCACTTGCGATTCCTGGCCGTATTCGCGCTGAATTTCGCGGCCCATCAGCAAATTGAATTTTTGCTCTGTGGCGCCAAGCTCGACCTCGGATTCGAGCACCACCGAGTCATAGGCCACCAGCAGCGGATAAAGCAGTTCGTGCATGGAGATGGGCTGCTGATTGGTAAGCCGGGTATGAAAATCCTCGCGCTCCAGCATGCGAGCGACGCGGTATTTCGCGCACAGACGCACGATATCGTAGCTCGACAATTTATCGAGCCACTCGCTGTTATAGCGAATTTCGGTTTTGTCGCGATCGAGAATCTTGAACACCTGCTCCAGATACGTTTCGGCGTTGGCATTCACTTGCTCGCGAGTGAGCGGTGGGCGCGTTTCGGACTGCCCGGTGGGGTCACCAACCATGGCAGTGAAATCGCCGATCAGAAAAACCGCGGTGTGTCCCATTTCCTGAAAATGTTTTAATTTCCGAATCACCACGGTGTGGCCTAGATGAATATCTGGTGCGGTGGGGTCGACGCCCAGTTTCACGCGCAGGGGCTTACCGGTTTTTGCGGATTTTTCCAGCTTGGTCTGCAGCTCAGCTTCGCGAATAATTTCCGCGCTGCCCTTTTTTAGATAAGCGAGTTGTTCTGCGACAGGTTTGAAGGTTGTGGTAGTCATCGATTCTTGTGCTCACTCACCGGTGAGCCGCCAGGTTGGCTAATTGAATTACGCGCCGGCCTTCGATTTTGAAACGCCCATCCAAGATAATTTTTACGGCTTCGGAATAAATGCGGTGTTCTTCGCGCAGAATCTTTTCGGATAGCGTATCGGGGGTATCGATGTCCAGCACCGGTACCACGGCCTGAAGAATAATCGGTCCGGCATCCAGATTTTCATCCACAAAATGCACCGTGCAGCCGGCAAATTTCACCCCATATTCGAGCGCCTGGCGTTGGGATTCCAACCCGGGAAAAGAGGGCAGCAAAGAGGGATGAATATTCAAGATACGCTGCGGAAAACATTGGATGAAGTATGGCGACAACAAGCGCAGATATCCGGCCAGGCACACCAAATCCACCTGCTGTTCGCGCAAAACTGCAACAATTTGCCGGTCGTACGCTTCACGTTCAAGACCTCGCGAAGGAATGACCTTCGTCGCGATCCCTCGCGAGTCGGCGTGCTCAATTCCCTGCGTGCCTTCCCGGTTGGCGATAACAATGGCGATGTACGCGTCTGGAATGCGGCCTGCGGCAACGCTGTCCGCAAGAGCTTCAAAATTCGAGCCGCGCCCGCTCAGCAACACGCCTATGCGTTTTTTCATGAACGGAAAACGTTAGCACAATCATTCACGCCGGCAAAATGTACGTGAGACGTGCGCGAGAGGGCCACGGGGAAATAAATTGGCCGAAGGATGGCGCTCTGCCTACAAACCAAGCGCGCCTGAATAGGCCACGCGAGCTTTGCCGGAATCGCTACGTTCGATGCGCCCGACGCGGAAAAACTTCTCACGGCGTTTTTTTAGATCGCCTTCCACAAATTTCACCTGCGCCGGGGGCACCACCAGAATCATGCCCACACCCATGTTGAAGGAGTGCAGCAGCTCGTCGCCGTCAATTTTTCCAATCTTGGCCAAGTACTTGAAGATCGGGGGCACCGACCAGGACGCCAGATCGATCTGCGCCTTGACACCACTAGGCAACACGCGGGGAAGGTTTCCAGGAATGCCGCCGCCGGTAATATGCGCGAGCGCCGAGACGCCTCCACGCGCAACAATATTTTTTAGCGCCGGTGCGTAGCACAAATGCGGCTTCAACAACTCCGCGCCAATCTTGTTCCCGACTTCCGCAACATAGGTATCCGGCCTGAGTTTCGCGACTTCGAATACGAGTTTGCGCGCCAGGGAATATCCATTGGTGTGCAGCCCTGACGATGGCAACGCAATCAAAGCGTCGCCAGGCCTCACCGCTTTTCCGTTGAGCATGTTCTTACGCTCAACCACGCCCACGATAAAACCCGCGACATCATATTCGCCAGCCGGGTAAAATCCCGGCATCTCCGCGGTTTCTCCGCCGATTAATGCGCACCCCGCTTTGCGGCACGCGCGACTCATGCCGTCGACAAGCTGCTCCACCACCGTGGGTTCGAGCTTGCCCATCGCCAGATAATCGAGAAAAAAAAGTGGCTCAGCCCCCTGCACCAAAATGTCGTTGATACAGTGATTCACAAGGTCGCCGCCAACTGTGGAATGCACACCCATGGTCATGGCGATTTTCAATTTGGTCCCCACGCCGTCGGCGCTGGAAACCAGAATGGGCTCTTTCCATTTTTTCGTGTCGAGAGCGAAGAGGCCGCCGAATCCGCCGATGCCACCGAGAACGCCCGGCGTGAAGGTACGGCTGGCGTGGTGGCGAATCCTTTGCTTCGCGTCGTCCGCTACCGCGATGTCGACTCCCGCATCTGCGTATTTCATGAATCCTTGTCTGCAATTCGAATTCAGTATGAACTTTGATGCACAAACCTAAGAACCCACTAATCCCGATACTGAGTTTTTCACGTGATTACAGCTGCGGAGGATGCAGCGGAAATCTCACCGCAAGAGGAATTCCCGCAATTAAAATATATGAAACAATCTTCGCCATCGCACGCTGCCGGGATGCAGGATAGCGTTGGCGTATGCAAAAAAACGCTCCCGAATCTGCCCTGGCTCCCAGGCGTCCGACGGCGCATCCAGAGACATATAAATCATCACTGGCGTGCCAATAATATCCTTGCGCGGAACGCAGCCCCAGAAGCGGCTGTCATAAGAATTGCCGCGATTGTCGCCCATCACAAAATAACAATTGTCGGAAACTTTATACGGGGTGTGCAGCTCGTAGGGCTCGCTGGCTCCCACCGCATACGGCTCGGTGAGCTTCTGACCGTTGACCCACACGGCTCCATCATGGATATCGATACTATCGCCCGGCAGCCCAATCACGCGCTTCACGTAATCCGGGGTATCCGGCGCGAACGGCGGCTTAAAAATAATTACCTGCTGGCGTTTCGGATTTCGCCATAGCGGCACATGCCAGCTTGTGAACGGAACGCCGGCATCGTAGCCGATACGGCTCATGATCAAGTGGTCGCCGATCAGCAAAGTATTTTCCATGGAGCCAGACGGAATCACGCGCGCCTGTCCAATCGTTCCATTAATCAGCAGAAATGCCAGGCCAACCCAAAACCACGCGATAATCTCGCGTTGAATTTTTGTGCCTACTGGCACATGCGTTACTTCTTGTTTCTTGTCGCTGTCAGCCTTCACTTTCCACCACCACAGACCTTTCTGTTGCGAGTTCATCAGCGGAATTTCCGTTCAGGTCGCCGACCACGCCGTTGCCGGCGCCCGCTTTGCCGGCACGGACTTCCAGTTGCACCAGATCCGTCGGGTAAACGCCCGTATAACAGGAGGTGCAAAACTTTCCTTCACTGTCATCGACTGCCTGGCGCAGCCCCGCCATCGAGATGTAACCGAGAGAATCAGCGCCGAGAAATTTGCGAATCTGTTCCGGTGAATTGGAAGAGGCGATCAATTCCTCGCGCGTCGGTGTGTCCACGCCGTAATAGCACGGCGAAATCGTAGGGGGACAACTGATGCGCACGTGCACTTCTTTGGCGCCGGCTTCGCGCACCATGCGCACGATCTTGCGGCTGGTGGTGCCGCGAACGATGGAGTCGTCCACCAGCACTACCCGTTTGCCTTCGATCAATCCCCGAACCGGATTGAGTTTCAGCTTCACTCCAAAATTGCGGATGGCCTGCGAGGGCTCGATGAAAGTGCGCCCGATGTAATGGTTGCGAATCAGCCCCATGCGAAAAGGAATTTTAGACTCAAGCGCGTATCCGACAGCGGCCGGGACGCCAGAGTCCGGCACCGGGACGACAATGTCAGCGTCGGCGGGATGTTCCTGAGCGAGCAAGCGGCCAAGAGCTTCGCGGCTCTCGTTCACCGAGCGGCCGAAAATAATGCTGTCAGGGCGTGAAAAATATACGTGTTCGAACACGCAGTGTTGTTGCTGCTTGGGCGGCGCGAAGCGAATGGACTCGATGCCGGATTTGGAGATGCGCACCATTTCTCCAGGCTCGACTTCGCGAATGTATTGAGCGTTGAGAAGATCGAACGCGCAAGTTTCCGAAGCCACCATCCACGCTTCCGCGGCAGATTCCGTCGCGGGCAATCTGCCCAGCACTAACGGCCGAAACCCGCGTGGGTCGCGCACCGCATACAGCTCGTTGGTCGTGAGCAACAGTAGCGAGTAGGCGCCTTCGACCTGGTTGAGCGCATCGCCAATGGCACCGGCCAAATTGCGCGCCGGCGAACGGGCGATCAGGTGAACAATCACTTCCGTATCGCTGTTGGTCTGAAAAATGGAACCACGATGTTCCAGCCTGCGGCGCCATTCCGCAGCGTTGGTAAGGTTGCCGTTGTGGCCCAGCGCGACTTTGCCCTTGTTGCAATCGATCATGATGGGTTGCGCGTTGAGCAAAGCTTTGTCGCCCGCCGTGGAATACCGCGCGTGACCGATCGCGGCTGTGCCGGGAAGTTTTGCCAGCACTGCGGGTTGAAAAATTTCTTCCACCTCGCCCATGGCGCGGTGAAGATGCAATTCGTGGCTGTCGCTGGAAACTATCCCGGCCGATTCCTGGCCGCGGTGCTGCAAAGCATACAAACCGAGATACGCCAGGTTGGCCGCTTCAGGATGGCCAAAGACGCCGAATACTCCGCATTCATCGTGGAAATGATCGTCGGCGTAGGCGAGCTTAGGATTCATTGTTTGAGTGCGCGCTCCAGCGAATGGGCCCAAATATCGCGAAGTGTTTCAACGGACTCTTCGATTATGGCACTTCCATTGAGTTCGATGCGGAAAATGCCGTTAGCGGTAACTTCGCCGATTTGTACGGCGCTAACACCGTATTTTTGCACGGTCTGCATAAAGGCATTCAGCGAGGCGGGCGAAACGGAAATTACGACGCGCGCCCCGCGCTCGCCAAATATAGCGGATTCTGCTGCATCACCTGCTTTTATGTTGATGCGTGCGCCGAGAGTGTCGCCAGCTTTCCGCGCAGGCGCCGAGGCCAAACAAGATTCGGCCAACGTGACGGCCAGCCCTCCATCGCTGATGTCATGAGCAGATCGGATTGTGCGCGACGCAGCCAGCGCAACCATGCATTGTTGCAGACGCTTCTCGGCGGGAAGATTGATGGCCGGCGGCTGGCCGGCGACAATGCCCCCAATAGTCTTAGAGTATTCGGACGAGGAAAATTCTTCTGCGGGATGGGAATTCGAGCCGTTCGAACTGATTGCCGCTGACGAATCGCTGGGTACGCTTAGGCCATCAAGCAAAACCACGATGTCTCCCTCGTCGCGAAACGCCATCTTCAAAAATATTCGTCGCGTCCTCAATCACTCCTAAAATCCCGATCACCGGGGTGGGATAAATGGAGCTGCCCAGAGTTTCATTGTAGAAGCTGACGTTTCCGCCGGTGACGGGAGTTTCAAGTTCGTTGCAAGCGGCCGCGAGTCCGTCAATCGCTTCGCTGAATTGCCACACCCTTCCGGCTTTTCGGGATTGCCAAAATTCAAGCAATTTGTAGCGGCGATAGGTTTCGCGCCAGAACACGCCACGTTGCGCGCCGCCTCGGCCACCGCATGCATGGCGCCCAGCCGCGGATTTAACTGGCACCAGCGGCCATTCCCGTCGGTGGCTAGCGCCAATGCGCGCTTCGTTCCTTTTATGCGAACCACAGCGGCGTCGCCCGCGCCAGGAACCGCGAGTGTATTGGTGCGCACCATGGTGTCGTATTGCTCGGTGATCCAACGCTTGGAAGAGATTACCGGCGATGCGAGCAGTCGCTTGAAATTCTCTGTAAGATTTTTCTTCTCCGGGGCGAACACGAACCAGTCCGCCGACGATTCTTCCCTCTTCGCAGGCCGGCTGATCGGCCGCTGATACACCGGCCCTTCTTCAGCGAGGGGATGCGCCGGAATTTCCGCGACGACTACGCCGTGATCTTTGACGCGCAACAGCCCGCCATCGGCAACTTCTCCGACCACCACCGCATCGAGGCCCCACTTTTTGAATACTTGCAAAACTTCCGGTTCGCGGCCCTTCTCGGCGACCAACAGCATACGCTCCTGCGATTCGCTGAGCATAATTTCGTAAGGGGTCATCCCGCTTTCGCGTTGCGGCACACGGGCAAGATCAATTTCAATGCCGGTGCCGCCTCGCGACGCCATTTCCGTGGTGGAACATGTCAAGCCCGCGGCGCCCATGTCTTGTATCGCCACGACGGCGCCAGTGGTCATAGCTTCCAGGCAAGCTTCGAGCAGCAGTTTCTCCACAAAAGGATCGCCCACCTGGACGTTGGGCCGCTTTTGTTGCGATTCCTCGGTGAATTCCGCAGACGCAAGCAGCGATGCGCCATGAATTCCATCCCTGCCAGTTTTCGCGCCGACATAAATCACCGGGTTTCCGGTGCCGCGCGCCTTGGCAAAAAACAAATCTTCTTTTTTGGCGATCCCCAGTGCCAGCGCGTTCACCAGCGGGTTTTGCGAGTAGCACGGTTCGAAACAAACCTCCCCGCCGATCGTGGGCACACCAAAAGAATTTCCGTAATTGGCGATTCCTCGAATCACACCGTCCAGAATGCGGGAATTTTTAGCAATAATTTCAGGAGAGATGCCAGGAGCTGACTTATCAGCGGTAATGGGGCCGAAGCGCAAAGAATCAAGCACCGCAATAGGGCGAGCGCCCATGGTAAAAATGTCGCGCAAAATTCCGCCCACGCCGGTGGTGGCGCCCTGAAACGGCTCCACAAAACTAGGATGATTGTGCGATTCGATTTTGAACGCCGCGACCAACCCGTCGCCGATATCCACCACACCGGCATTTTCACCGGGTCCCTGCACGACAAGTTTCCCGCGGACCGGCAAGCGCTTCAGATGGACCTTGCTGGATTTGTAAGAGCAGTGCTCGCTCCACATCACGCTGAAAATGCCCAGCTCGGTTATGTTGGGGTCGCGTCCCAGGATTTGCTGCACGCGCGCATATTCTGGCGCCGATAGGCCATGCTCCGCGACGATTTCCGCCGTAACTTTAATTTCCGTGCTTGCCGTCGCCAATTTTCCTACCTAGAAATCACGGGGAGAATTCAAATAAATCCCGAATCCCAAAAACAAGTCGACCGAATCTTAAGCACTCGCCTTCGCGGAAGTGACTAAAGATTCGACCATCGAACGGAAAATCACCAACCCATCCGCAGAATCTAGAGCGGGTTCAACGGCCCGCTCCGGATGCGGCATCAAGCCAGTTACATTGCGCTCGCGATTGCAAATGCCGGCAATATTTTCCATCGAGCCGTTGGGATTACCCGCGGCGTCATCCTTGCCGTCAGCGCTGGTATAGCGAAAAACGATTTGTTCATTTCTCTGTAATTCCGCTAGCGCCTGTGGATCAGCGGTGTAATTTCCATCGTTATGAGCGATCGGAATTTTAAGAACTTGTCCCTGCGCGGCAGCTTGAGTAAATGGCGTAGCGGTATTCTCTACGCGAATGTGAACGTGACGGCAAATATATCGCAACCCGATATTGCGCATGACCGCGCCCGGAAGCAGACCCGCTTCCAGAAGAATCTGAAAGCCATTACAAATCCCAAGAACCAGGCCGCCGCTTTTTGCGAAACTCTTTACCGACTTCATTACCGGAGAAAACCGGGCAAGAGCGCCGGTGCGAAGATAATCGCCGTGAGCAAAACCGCCCGGCAAAATGACCGCATCACAATTCGCTAAATCTTCAGATTGATGCCAGATGAACTCAACCGGCTGATGGAGAACACTGCTTATGGCGTAGAAAGCGTCGTGATCGCAATTGGATCCAGGAAAGACGACAACTCCAAATTTCATGCGCTGGCGGCTCCAGGTGACGTTGCCGAAGTATTATTTTAACACAGCGCGTACACCGCGGCCACGAACCGCCTAAATCGCTCAGCGTCGCCGCTTTTTGGCTTTACCACGCGATTTTTTCGCGGTGACTTTTTTAGTAGCGGATGCGGACGCCAGTTCGCGGCGCTTTTTCGATGCCCAACCAATCTTGTTCATCTGCCGGCCGCGAGCAATTCCCAGAGAATCCGACGGAACATTTTCCGTGATGGTCGAGCCCGCAGCGACATACGCGCCATCTCCCACCCGTACTGGCGCAACAAGAGTCGAATCACTGCCGATAAAAGCTTTGTTCCCAATGATGGTGGGGTTCTTGCGGAAACCGTCGTAATTGCAGGTGATAGTGCCCGCCCCGATATTCGTTTTGGAACCGATCTTCGCATCGCCAAGATACGTAAGGTGCATCGCTTTGGTGCCTTCACCAATAATGCTTTTTTTCAGCTCCACGAAATTTCCCACGCGAACTCTAGCTTTCAGATGATTGCCGCCGCGCAAGCGTGCGAAGGTCCGACGATCACGCCGTCATCCAGCCGGCTGTCCGCGACCAGGCTATGCGCCTCAACGACAACATCGTCAGCAAGAATCGCGTCACTTAAAACGCTACCCGCGCGAACAATAAACGCGCGCCGATTTTTGTTTTGCCCAGCAACTGCACGCCTGGCTCAATCACAGTATCTTCACCGGCGATCACGTCTGGATCGATCAAAACCGTTTCTGGGAGTTGGATGGTGACTCCTGAATCCATCAACGCCAGGCGTTTCCAATCCCGAAATATGCGGTCCACTTCGGCAAGATCGGAGCGGGTATTGCAGCCGAGAACTTCGCGCGAATCCGCAGCCACTTGCGCTAGCACCACTTGACCCTTGGAGGCCAAAACCGCGACAGCATCCGTCAAATATAATTCACGATGCTTATTGTTGGGCTTCACTCGAGCAAGAGCCGGCCACAGTTTTTCCAGCGTAAAGCAATAAATGGCAGAATTAATTTCATTGATCTCCGCTTGATCGCCGCTCAGTTGAGATTCCTCCACGATGGCGGAGATCGCGGTGTCCGATTTTCGCAGAATTCTCCCGTAGCCTCTCGGATCCGCGACCACCGCGGTCAGAACTGTCGCGGCGGCATTGGCCGATCGATGAGTTGCCAGCAAAGCTTTCAGCGTTTCAGGGCCAACCAGCGGAGCATCGCCCGGAAGCACGATGGCAAATTTGGAGTTTCCTAATGCGCGGCGCGCAACCTGCATGGCGTGACCGGTGCCGTGTTGCGGTTGTTGAAGCACGGTGGTTGCGCCGAGTGGCTCGACGGTCGCCCCAACTACTTCGCTCTGGTGCCCGACCACCACAATGGTCCGCTTGGCGCCCAATGGCGCACAGGCGCGAATCACTTGCTCCACCAGCGTCCGCCCACCGGCACGGTGCAATACTTTGGCAAGGCTCGATTTCAGGCGCGTACCTTTGCCCGCGGCGAGAATGACTACGGCAAGATCATTGTTTTTCATGGGAGTCCAGGTTCAGTTTGTGGGAGCGGGCGGAATTTCGCAACGCAGCAAGGCAACTTTGGCCGCGAAACACTAATCAGTTTACTAATCGGCGGCGGAAACGGACGGCCCAGTCAGCGGCCCGGTCAACTCCATTTCGCTCACCGAAGCCTCGGCAGTAGTGATGGTCTAGAGCGAAGGATCAGCAAGAAGGCGCCCTACAAGTTGGGTGTGCAGCGCATGGCCCGCTTTATGGGCCTCCACCCGCGCAAGCAGCGGCAAACCCACCAGCGCCAGATCGCCGATCAGGTCCAAGGCTTTGTGCCGGCTAAACTCATCCGGGAAGCGCAGCGGGCCATTCATAACCCCGCACTCCGTCAGGACGATGGCATTTTCCAGTGAGCCTCCGCGAATCAGTCCCATTGCTCGGAGTGGTTGAATATCCCGCTCAAAACAAAATGTTCCGCGCTCGGCCAGCAATCGCCGAAAACTTTCAGCGTTGACGGTGATCTCAAATTGCTGCCGGCCCACCAGCGGATGCGGAAAGTCCACGTAACAACACACGCGGAAATCGTCAGCAGGATAAATTCCAATTCTGCGATCGCCTTCCACGACTTCCAACGGTTTCAGAACCTTCAAAAAGCGCCGGCGACGACGCAATCTGCGTAAACCACTGCGCTCCAGCATTTGCATGAACGGTTCCGCGGAGCCATCCAGTATAGGAATTTCAATGGAGTCGATATCGATAAAAATGTTGTCGATGCCGCAGGAATAGATGGCCGCGAGCAGATGCTCTCGGTGGTAGAGAGCAACACGCCTTGTTTCATCAAACTGGTGGCGTGACTCACGCGGGCGACGTTGTGGCCCTGGGCTTCGATAGGAAAGTTATCGAGATCCATGCGCCGAAAAACGATTCCAGTCTCGGCGGGAGCAGGAGACAAGGTCGAGGTGTCCGTACACACCGGTGTGAAGGCCAACTCCCTCCGTGTTGGTAGGGGATGCTATCGTGGTTTGGAACATTGGGCACCGATAAAGTAGCAGATTGCAGGCCAATAGATGTCAACTTTGTGGCTTGTTTTGAATGAGTTACGTAACAATGGACCGTGAATAAATGACACGGTGTGGTTAAATAGCATCAAAAACCCACGCTCTCCGTGTCTGTTCGTGCTTTTGCCGGTGTCTATCCGTGCTTAAGTGCACCTTCCGTCACCTGACTCGCTCCGCGGGCGAAGGCTTCCTTTCTGCGGCGGCGCGCGTCCCACTATAAGCAGTGTTATACTTTTGAAAGTTTCCAGACAGGTGGATCAATGAGTCGAGTGGCGCGTGTTGGGCTAATTTGCGTATCGGTGACGATATTTTGTTATGCCGGAATTGGCCACGTCCTGGGCGCACTCCGGACGATAAAGCGTACAAATCGCTCACGGTGTTCGGCGAGGTCTTGCAGAAGATCCAGCAGGATTACGTCGACGAACCAAACATGCACACGGTTACCGCCGGATCGTTGCACGGCCTGCTTGAGGCACTCGACACGCAGTCCAGTTACTTGACTCCCCGCGAATACGACGAATACAAGAAAAAAATTCAAAGCTCCAGCACGGGAGACAGCGGCATCACCTTGAGTAAGCGCTTTGGCTACATCATCGTAATTTCCGTGCTGCCCGACAGCGCCGGCGCGAAAGCCGGAATTCACAGCGGCGACATTTTCGAATCAATTGGCGGCTTCACGACACGCGATATGTCCGTAGGCCAGGCCATGAATCTGCTCACGGGAGCGGCTGGTACGGGAGTAAAAGTGGCCGTCATCCGGCGTGGCAAGGCCACCCCCGAAGAGGTGGATGTGGTTCGCGAAAAGCTGACAGCGGTGAAAATCACAAGTCAAAAAGCCGATCCAGACATACTGGCGTTACGGCTCACGTCGCTTGATCCCGGGCGAGCTGAAGAAGTGCGCGAGCGATTATTGGAAGCTGAAAAGCAAGGCATTCACAACGTCATTCTGGATTTACGCGAGTGTGGCCGCGGTCCGATCTCAGAGGCAATTTCTGTTGCTAGACTTTTCGTGCCGTCCGGCACGCTGACCACTTTGCGTGGACAAACCGTCTCCACACAAACTTTTTCTGCTGAACCAAAGCAGGTAGTTTGGAAAGGCCGCGTTTCGGTCTTGATTGACGCTACAACGTCGGGCGCCGCCGAAGTGCTGGCTTCCGCGATTGAAGCAAACCACCGCGGAGATGTTGTGGGTGAACGCACGTTTGGTCTGGCTTCAGAACAAAAATTAATTACCCTCGATGATGGCTCAGCGTTAATCCTGACGACTGCGAATTATTACAATCCGAGTGGGAAAGCAATTCTTGAAGAAGGAGTTACCCCAACGGAAGTAGTCCATGCCAACTTGGACGATGATTCCGATGTCGACGACTCAGCGACGGATGCCACACCCAATAAAGAGATTCCGCAAGGACCGCGCCCACTTTCGCCGGAAGATTCCATCTACCGCAAGGCGCTCGAGCTGGTAAAGGCGCCGGTAAAGAAAGCCGCCTAATCTTCGGTGTTACCGAGTTCTTTCGCCGATTGCAGGTTTCCAACTCGTCTTAGAATCCACAAAATCGCTGGTTTTCTTTGTATCTTCATTGCCTGCGCAACCGGCTGCAATCGCGGCCGGCAAAAGCGCCTGACCGAGGAAGACATCCACCGCATCACCCGGGAATTCGTGTTCGCGGCGAATTCCGCTGCGCCCCGGGGTTCAGAGGTGCATGGCGAGGTGGGCGCATTTGACAAAGTCGCAAATTCGTCCGACCTGGTGGAGATACATATTTTTGCCAAACGCCACGGGAAGGACTATCCGCCGGCGTTGACGCGTCTGATTAACGAACTCAACGGCATCGCCACGGCGCATGGTTTAACGCCGGATCAAACGGAAAGTGGGGATGCGATTTATATTAGTTATCGCCATGCTGGGTGATTACCCACACCGTTCATATCCACTTTGCCGGAAGCACGGATGTATCGAACAACCCGGAGTCTGCGCCGGCGAGAAGTGATAATCAAACTCCGCGCCTGGCGATCATTCTGGACGACCTGGGCAACGATAGCGCTGCGGCCCGGGCCGTTTTTGCCATGCCGTATCCGTTGACGATATCAATTTTGCCGAATCACACTCATTCAACCGAAATTGCGGAGCAAGCGCAGCAGCGGGGTGACCAGGTAATGCTGCATCTCCCGATGCAATCCGTCGCAAAAGAGCACCCGGAGGCGCAAGAGCTTCATGGCGGTATGTCCCGGGTCGACATTTCCCGGCTGGTGTCACAATTTCTTAATGAAGTTCCCGGAGTGATTGGCGTGAACAATCATCAGGGTTCGGTATCCACTGCGGATAAAAAATTGATGGCTGAATTGATGCCGGTGTTAAGGGACCACAAACTTTTCTACGTAGATAGCCGTACCAGCGCGGCTACGGTCGCCTACGATACTGCGCAACGATTTGGAGTGCGCGCAGCATTCCGTAACGTGCCTTTCCTGGACGATGTAGAAAATGTTTCGGCCATCCGCAAACAGATTGAGATCGCGATCGCCGGGGCCTCCAGAAAAAGATGCCATTGCCATCGGACATGCTCATCCATCTACGCTGGAAGCGCTGAAGGAAACTCTCCCTGAGGCCAAAAGTCACGGAGTGAAATTAGTATT
>CAVPKZ010000188.1:0-24869 GCA_963705755.1 uncultured Acidobacteriota bacterium
AAGGGGGAGTGATGAGACGCAACGCGATCAACGAAGAACATCACCAGCTGCAGAAAGCGCTGAAATTTGTGACCACGCGGCGCGCCGCGGTGCTGCTGGGAATCTCCGAAGAAGAATTGCGGCGCATTTCGCATGAGTCCGGCTTCGGCCGCGCGGAAAGCGCTGGCGGAGAAGAAGACATATTTTTACTTACGAAGAGCTGCGGCAGATCTGCGTGCTCGCCGTAAATACAGTTCACTAAAGTTTGCGGCTGCGTTGTCGCGCCGTTGCCCTCCCTCCGGCACGGACAACGCAGCCGGCGAGTAGGTGGCGAAGTTATAGAGACGCCACTGAAAGTTTTAACGAGCTCCTCAAGGCCCAGTCCTCGCAGTCGCCCCCAAGCCCCGGATCGCCTCCCCCAGGCGGTCCGGGGCTCTCTTCCTCTTAGGGGCTTCGTTTTGAGTTGATAAAAATTTGTCATGCTGACCCCTTACCCCCCTGTATTGCAACAAAAGTCTGTAAGTGAATGAAAACAAAGGAAGTCGTTGCAAAATGTTGCAAAGAGTCCACATCACATTGAGAACATTGGAGATATGCGAGATCGGTGGATACGAGCCGAGTAGCACGCGGTGCTGCGATTGGTTTGGCGGGGATTAGCGGTAGTGGGCAGGGGAAGTACGGTGCGCGTTGTTGCGGTGATCATGGACCATTATACTAGTTAGATATAGTAACTACTCGTGGAACTCGGGAGAGAGCGGAAAATTGAGTTAAGAGATAGTTTGTGGTGGCTTGCAGAGTGGTCTGACGCGGTGCGGGTGTGTGGCACTGCGACGGTGTGGTAATATTTACCAACTGTGCGCCCTTAGCTCAGCTGGATCAGAGCGTCTGGCTACGAACAGAAGGTCGAGGAAGATAGATCTCTCCGGGCGCACTTGTGACATCTCGATAAAATAGCGAACGTCGCGTGTGTCCCTGCCCTCCACCATCCCCGATATGATTTGAGGTGTTGTGAATATCCTACTGAATGAAATGGAAGCCAGGGTACTCGGGGCTCTGCTGGAAAAAGAAATCACCACTCCGGATTATTATCCGCTTTCCCTCAACTCCCTGGTCAACGCGTGCAATCAGAAATCCAATCGCGATCCGGTTATGAACGTGGACGAAGACTCCGTTCGGGATGCATGCGTACATCACAGGACAATTCTCTGGCTCGCTCGGTCAGCGCCGTGGACAGCCGCGTCACCAAGTATGAACACCGTCTACAGGAAGCCTTCAACTTCGATCGCCGGGAAGCAGCCTTGTTCTGCGAGTTGCTGCTTCGCGGCCCACAAACAACGGGCAACTGCGGATGCGCGCCGAGCGAATGCATGCATTCGACGATTTGAGCGAAGCGCAGTCGGCTCTGCAGCGACTGATGAACCGAGAGCCACCGCTCGTCAAGGTACTCGCCAGGCAGCCCGGCACGAAGGAATCCCGCTATATCCATTTATTGTCAGGCGATGTGAAGCGGATCAGCTCAACGGATGGGCGGGAAGTTCCTGCGGCGCTGGAAGGGGGAAAAATGGATGGGTTTTCTCGCATGTCCTCGGAAATGGCCGAACTTCGAAGGGATGTAGAGGATCTAAAGCAGCAATTCGCGGCTTTCCGAAAGCAGTTCGAGTAGGTATCGAGATAAATCAGAAAACGTCGCGTGTGTCCCGTCCCCCAGATTTTTGAGAAATAAAAAATAGCCTTCGTAGCATAATTTTAAGGTGCGTCGCGATTGGGCTGTTTGTTCGCGAGCCGCTTATTCGCAATGTAGCGTTGCGCGGCCAAAAGTAACAACCCTACCGCGATAACTATCCCGATTGTTGCAATTGTGCCCACGACCTACATCCTCACCCGATGCCGGAATAATTCCTCTTATAATTCCCTGAGCAACCTCCAAAACAAAAGGCCGCTAACCTTCTAGCGGCCCTTCATTCGCGGTTTCTTTCTGCCGCGCCATAGCTTGCGTATGGTGCCGTGTCGCTGTTGGATAAAATGACCTGTACACCGAAATTATTCCCGCGATTATAAACTGATCAGACAACAAGAATTTCTCCGCGTCGGTGTAAGAGCGGGCGGCTGGCCCAGATATCGGTCATTGAAATGAATTTGGGTGCCCCGCGCGCCGTTTTTGCACGTGGGGTCTTTACTTCGTTTTTGCCGGCAATCTAAACCGCGTCAATCTTCACCAAACCAAGCTCCCCTTTTTCGTAGAACGAGAAACTGCTCCGGAGCCCGCGTATGAACCCGACACGTGGGGCACCCAACTACGCAGAGTCCTCGCGCCTCATTCCATCTGTAATCTTAGGGGTTCACTCTCACCATGATTCGGCAGGCGAAAATCCAATTCCCACCCCGGCCACCCGCCACTCTTAGTTTGCGCAGCGTCGTTAGCTTTGAGCCAGCGCCTTGGCTTCATCATCGTTCGACAAAGAAACGGCCAGAGTGCAAACGCACTGAAGTTGTGCTTTCACCAAGGCAGGGGTGAACTCTCTTTTTTCGGGTAGGTTCAAATCCAAGAGCAACACGCTGGGCTTAAAGTCTGCAATCTTCTGGATTGTTTCCGCAAACGTGGACGCTTCGGCAACGATTTGTATGCGTGGCTCTTCTTCCAGTGTTCTCCGAATTGCCTTGCGCATCGCGTGGCTATCATCGGCCATCAAAACCTTAATTGGCATTCTTCCTCCGGGCAGGAGCGCATCACTGCACGGAAAGCGTGGCACGAACCGTGTCTGCCAAAGTGTCCAATATTGCACACTTTGAAAGCTAGACCCAACGGTAGGGCGGGCTACAAAGGTTTCAAATTACGGGTGATACATCAATTCAAAACGCTGGTAGGTCGCGGCCTGCTGACAGTGTGGACACTCAACGCTTAACCCGCCTTCGGGTAACTCAGGTCTATATGGCCACAATGTGTCGTAAGGAAGGCTGATGGGCCGTGGTTCTATTTCGCTGTGAAATTTTTGTGGCAGTTTCGACAACTCAAGACCCACTGAGCCATACGTTTCCGCTTGCGGCTGGCAGATATCGCGTTTACGAAACAAAAATGTACTCGCAGTCGCACCGCATTCACATACCCACAAGTGCGTACAAGCACTGACACGAATCGTGTCCCTACGCCGAAGAAAAACGGCAGACCGCTAAGTCAAAGATCCCACGTGCAATACCGGCACGTGGGGCACCCAATTCGTTTCAGCGACCAGTATGGCCAGCCGCCGGGGTTATTTGATTTTGGCGATGCGGCCTTGGATGGGATATTTTTGGAATTGCAAGGCGTCGTGGCCAGGGATAACCCGGTCAGGATCGCCACCGGCCAGCTGGATCATGCGTTCCTGGTTCTTAATATTGGCGGCGTGATCCGCATCCGAAAAGGTAGCGCTGGCTTTGTGTTCGGAGAGATTGCGATAGAGATAGCAATTGTCGGATGCCAAGACGAAGGGAGGATTGCCGTCGACACGCAGGTATTGCGAAGCGTAGGTGTGCCGCGCTCCGGTGTAGGCACGAATGCCAGGAAAGATCTCGACGTCGTCGCCATCGACTAGGTGCAGCCGACCTTCGGTGTTCAGTCTGAGCAAGTTGTTGCACGTCTTCGGGATCAATGCCGCCATGATTGCCCCCGGGCAGCCAAGCTTCGCCGGTGTAATAACGGAACTCCTCCTTCTGAATCCAAACTGTCGCTTTGGGGAAAAGATCAATGCCGCCGAGGTGATCCCAGTGAGAATGGCTGATGACGATGTCCGTGATTTCTTCCGGCTGGACGCCGGCGAGCTTCACCGCCTGGTCGGGACGAAGGTATTCCGTCGATGGGAAGTCCTTGAGGAAGGTATCGCGGTGATAGCCGCTGTCAAAGAGGATGTTGCGACCGCCGCCACGAATCAGCCAGACGACCATGGCAATGGTGATTTTTTCGCCTTTTGGAGCGCCCATAACGAGGCCGGCAACTTCATCGTCAGCTGAGGCGTAGCGAATCGCCTGAATTGAGTATTGGGGGGCAGCCTTCGCGGGGGGGAGCGCAGGCAGGGCGAGCAAAGGAATTAACACAACGGAGAAAAGACGTTTCATGGAGTGCACTCCGACGCAGAAATTACGGCTCATTCTACCCGCGTTTGTCTCATCTACCACGTTTGCGCCTAATTGTCTGGTTGCCGCAAAGCCTCCCGGTTGCCTCGATGCTGATTCTCGGCTCTGTCAAACAAATCCATCATTTCAATGCCGCCGATTCTCGTGACGGCATCAATATATTGGTGATATTCATTTGTGTCTCGAAACACTCGCATTAATTGATTTAGTCCTGCTGCCACCACGCGGCCCATAAATCCGTATGCCCCGAGATTCAGCAAGGCCGAAGAAAAGTGACTGAACACGACTTCCGCGTTACATCGCCGCGCCCACACCTCGATAGGGAGGGCACCGGAATTTGGAATAGGTTCCAGGCCGCAACGTGATTCCAGGACCGAAGTCCATTCAGAAGTATCAAAATGATGGGCCTTGTAGAAGAATCGTCGTACACCTTGTTTTTCCAAAAGGTCTCGAGAGGCCAAGACTAAACACATGTGAGCATCAACGCCTAATTTCACATAGAGTGGTTGAGACAGGTATAGAGCTGACGCTGGAGGCATTGGCAGCTGTCCGAAGCGGTCGCCGTAAATCTCATCTAAAAGGTCTGGATTGATTCTGACTTTGTCGACCGACGAGGGCGCGGGTATTAATTTTGGATGTAGGCAGAAAACTCGTTCACACAGAGCGTTTCTGTAGTCTGCGTTTCCGTCGCTTACAAATACAGTGTCCAAGCGATTGCCGATAAGATATAAAGACCTAGCCCAGCAACGTAAGGTTCGTTTCCAACTGAGGCGTGCTCCGAAATAAAGAATTGCGCCCTCATCTAAAATCGAAAACGAAAATTTTATGGCCAGCTTTTCGCATTTCCGCCTTAAGGCCGCAAGCGCCACATTGTTCATCAGCCAGAAGACGTCGCTTATCACCAAATGAATGTGGTCGTAATTCGTCAAGTCAATACGGGTTTCAAATATTTCAAGATTTTTGCGAATATTAGCAATGGCATCGCCAAATTGTCTCTTGCTGCTAGCCAACTCTGTCACGCCGTCCCACATCCCGGGAACTATGAGCATCGGTGAAATCGGTGGTTCGCAGAATAACCGAACTTCGCCCTCGCCAAGCGCACCGCTGCGTCGGACCAGATGCGCATGGACAAACTGTAATGGCGAGCTACAGAAAAGAATGTGCAGTTTTTTTGTCATTTGACGCGGTTGGCCCTGGATGGTCGAAGATACCCAATCAGCGTATCACAGGGGCGTTGCAGTTTTTAAGCAGGTATCGGTTCGGTTGTCTTGGATAGACGATTTTGAGAAACTCACCTATCGCGTGCGAAATTGTCCCCATATACGGAAGAAAGAATGACGGCTTACGGTGTGATGTTCCACCACTTCTTCGACAGCTTCCATCCCCGGGGACAGGGCGCCATTTCTGGAGAGGAACTCAAAGCCCTTCTTGAATACCTGGGTCGCGATCGAATTCTTCCCGCTCAAGAGTGGATGAGTCGTGCATTAGGAGGAACGTTGGGAGACGACGATCTTTGCCTGACATTTGATGACGCGCTTCGCTGCCAGTATGACATCGCTTTTCCGATTCTTGATGATTTAGGATTGACAGCATTTTGGTTCGTGTATTCATCGGTGTTCGAGGGGCATTGGGAATCGTTAGAGGTATATCGCTATTTCAGGACAACGGCATTCAGTTCGGTAGAAGAGTTTTATCGAGATTTCTTCCAAAGCGTAGCTGAGGTTTATCCTGCTGAGTATCAGGCGGTGGCCGCACAATTTGATCCTGCCTCCTATTTGGCGGAGTTCTCAATTTATGGTCTGGAGGATCGACGATTTCGATATTTTCGAGATCAAATTCTTGGACCTGCTCGCTACCAGGGCTTAATGCAATCGATGATGTCGCAAAAAGGTTTTAATCCTCTGGATATTACTGGAATGTTGTGGATGAATGATGATCATCTTCTAGCTTTACGAAAAGCCGGTCATTTGATTGGTTTGCATTCCTACACTCACCCGACTCGTTTGGCGGATCAACCCGTAGAAGCGCAGGCTCACGAGTACGAGAAGAATTTCAAACATCTTGCGCGAGTGCTGGGTGAAAACCCAGTGGCAATGTCCCATCCCTGCAATTCCTACGATGACTTAACCTTGCGAATCTTAGAGCGATTGGGGATACGTCTCGGATTTCGAGCCAATATGGAGAGGATGGTACAGCCCTCGCCATTGGAGTTCCCTCGTAAGGATCACGCGATCATAATGAAGGAACTGCGTTCATGAAAATTACAGTTTTCACCAGCAATCAACCTCGACACCTTGCCCTCATCGCCGATTTGGCAACAATTGCCGATCAAGTCTTTGCGATCCAAGAGTGCAACACCGTTTTTCCAGGTCGAGTGGCTGACTTTCTCCGGACCTCCGAAGTGATGGAAAATTATTTCTCAAAGGTTATCGATGCCGAAAAGGAGGTTTTTGGCGGATTGCGATTTTCTTCACCAAACGCGCAAATGCTCTCGATTAAAAGCGGTGATCTGAATCGAATTGATATTGGATTGTTAGCTGACGCATTGCACTCGGATATTTACGTTGTTTTTGGCGCGAGTTTCATTCAAGGACCGCTGCTAGACTTTTTGATTGCAAACAAGGCTATCAACATCCATATGGGCATTTCGCCATACTATCGCGGCAGTTCATGCAATTTCTGGGCAATTTACGACGGAAATCCAGATCTAGTTGGGGCCACCATACACTTGCTTTCGGGCGGCCTGGACTCTGGACCCATGCTGTTTCACGCACTTCCGAAGCCTGCAGCCATCGATCCGTTCCTGCTAGGTTTCCACGCTGTCCAAGCAGCGCATCGTGCGTTGATAGAAAGTATCAAGTCGGGTCGTCTCTTCTCGCTAAAGGCTCTTCCCCAAGATCGCAAGCTCGAAATACGCTACAGTCGACATCGCGACTTTACCGACGAGGTTGCCAAGGAATACCTTGAACGGAATCTGAGTGCACGCGATATTGACCGTATGTTGAAGAGTAGGCGTGAGCGGCAGTTGCTTGAGCCTCAGTATTTTTAGTAGAAAAATACTGAACAGCGAGGCCTCGAGGTACACATCTAATCAGCCCCGAACAACGACAACGACCAATCAATTAATGAGAGCTTGCTTCGCCTCTTGTTATAGCAACGACCCTGGCCTTGACGGCACGAATGTAGTCTTGAGGAGCCAGCAAGATTTGCAGGCCCCTCATCCCTGCAGATACAGAGATTACATCGCAGATTTCCGCAAGCTCGTCGATATATACCGGATAATCTTTCTTACAGGCCAGAGCGGTAACTCCGCCGCGAATGTAACCGGTCGCGGCTTGAACTTCCTTCAAAGGAACCATGTCGACCTTGCGATCCCCGGTCTGATGTGCGAGGGCCTTGAAGTCCAGTTCTTCGGTTGCAGGAATTACCGCTAAACAGATTCCGCTGCGGTCCCCTTGCACCGCAAGAGTCTTGAAGAGCTGCTCTGGTGGTATGCCGATTTTTGCCGCCACGGTTCCCGCGGACAAGTCGTCAGGATCCACTTCGTACTCAGCAATTCGTAGCTGATCCCAAGTCTATCCAGAACTCGAACTGCGTTGGTCTTGATCACTCAATGCGACCTCATCTTAGGTTTAGGCTCCGTCATGCCAGTGAGTTGGATGTTCCAACGGTGCCGATTGCTAGGTTGGCGGGTATACGTTGCCGGAGGTATCGCACCAAGAAATGTCTCGTGACAATGCCTTCGCCCGTATTAAGGTAACTTCCGGCTTTTCTTCACGATCCCACCGGCAAGCTTCCTCCCGAATGATGACCTAAAAAATCGGCGAGTTTTGCCGTCCGGTCGATGCAGAAATATTTCTCCCAGGCGTGAGCCTCTTTCCCGTTTTCTTTCGATATAGGGTAGCAACAGTTTTTAGTCGGCCCGGCGCATCAAGCGTCGATAGGAGAAAACGATATGAACTTATCAGGAAGAGTTCTTTTCTGCGTAGCATGTCTGCTTGCGGCCGGGGCCGGAGCGAGAGCTCAAGTCACAGTCTCTGTCGGCTATTATGACTTGCCTCCGGTTGGCGGTAACGGTAATACCAATGCGCTTCCGAATCCGTGGTATTCAAGCGCCAATACCACCTTTTTGGGAAGCACAGCCCAGGCAACGTCGGGCGACCCCGACGAATCCGCGATCCTTTTCACGAACACTGGCGCGACGGCAGTCACGCTGGACCCGGGCGTTAACGTTACCTCCGGCGCCAACTCGTTTACGCTTTGGGACAGTCTGATTGGCGGCGGGATCTCGATCGCCCCGGGAACGAACGTGATTCTCTCGGGTACCATCGCCAATGGCTTTGATGGCAGCGATATCCCCCTCCTTGT
The DNA here is from genome assembly GCA_963705755.1 of uncultured Acidobacteriota bacterium. Classification (GTDB taxonomy): domain Bacteria; phylum Acidobacteriota; class Terriglobia; order Acidiferrales; family UBA7541; genus Acidiferrum. The sequence continues at coordinate 8,455 of CAVPKZ010000188.1, forward strand.
TTCAACCATCTCGTTCAGCCTTGACGGCACCTCCTACAGCTTCGTGGATACCGGTAGCATTCTTTTTGGTTCCCCTTTGGGGTCGGCCGACGAGACCGAACCTTGGACGCAGATCGGGCAGATCGGTGGTCCCGCGACCACACCAGAACCTGCCAGCATGTTGCTGTTCGGCACCGGACTTCTGAGTTGCGCGTTTGCTGTGCGAAGAAAACGAGGGTGTGCCGGTTGCCAGTGAAGGTTGAAGCCGATTCGCAGATCATTTTCGGCTACTTACAGGGGTCTGTCATTATTGACAGGTTGTTCCCTGATCGGTATGGTAGTGTCGCGGAGACTGACTGTGACTAGTGTGTGTGTGGAAGGAGAAAAAAATGAAAAAAAGAATGGTGGTGTGTGCGCTTTGTTTGGCGGTCGCTTCCTCGGTATTTGCTCAGAAGAAAGAAGAAGCCCGAATTGCCAGCTCGTCTGAGGTGCTGCGGCAGCTGATTGCCGGGGACTTGCCCAAAAATATCCTTGACCAAGCCGATTGTGTGGTCGTCTTTCCCAGCGTAAAGAAAGTAGCCATTGGCATCGGCGGCAGCTATGGACGTGGCGTCCTGGTTTGCCGCAAGGGTGCCGAGATGAATGGAGAGTGGGGTGCTCCGGCGATGTACAAGCTCGATGAAGCCAGCATTGGCATCCAACTGGGGTCTACAGCCACCGATTTTGTGCTTACCGTGATGAATAAAAAGGGCGCGGAGCAAATCTTGAATGGAAAGACAAAACTTGGAACAAATGCCGCTGCGGCTGCCGGTCCAACAGGTGCACAGGCAACCGCTTACAATGCCGGCGCTATGAATGTCGATGTTCTGACCTATTCACGTTCGAAGGGATTGTTTGCGGGTGTCTCCTTAGCTGGTGCGACAATGGACAGCGATAGCGATGCCAACAAATCTCTTTATGGCAAAGATCTTAGTGCCAAGGACATTGTGGAAGGTGGGCAGGCTCCCTCTGCCGCAGCCAAACCGTTAGATGAAGTACTCACCAAGGCATCACCAGCTCACAAGTAGGATGTCGGCTGGTGTTAGCGGGCCACGAACTGGCTACGAGACGGTCTAAATCGTCCCGTTAGGTGTGCTGTCGTATCCAGATAAATAGAAATGTTCCGTCGGTTCTTCCGTTTCGGATGACATTCACTCACGTCGGCTTTGAGACGCATGGCTCGCGTGAGTGAATGCTAGTCTGCTTTTTTAATCGCCAGCTTGGGCGGGTTGGTCGGCTACGATGGTTTCCTGCCGGGCCTGGGCTAGTTGTTGTTCTTCTTGCTTGGAATATTCGAGTTCATGACCGCTGGTATTGCCGGGATAAAACCATTCACCAGCGTTTCGGGCCTTCCCTCTGGCTGGTTCGCCAAAACAACGACGGCGTCTCCGGTGGGCTTGGGGCGTTCGGCTGTGATGGTCTGAAGAGTCGCATACAAGCGAGTGCCTTCAGAATTGAAGATGCGGATTACATCCAGGTCGTTGGGGTCCGCCAATTTGATCAGGTAGGTTCCGGCCGGCAAAATCTGCCCCGGAATTTCTATTGCCTGGTTGAACGTGATTTTGATGGACTGGTCGGCTTCATCGGCACGAGCTGCAACTTCCAGGAACAATACCGACGCAATGGCAAAAGCAATTAGCAAAGCAACTTTGTTGATTCTCATTTTCTTATCTCCTTTTTATTTATTGATTTGAATTTTCTTTTGAAGAACGCTAGATCATGTGCTTCAGAACTTTGCCGGTTCCCTTCACCGTAGCCTTCGTCGCTTTGTAGGTGCCCTTGGCTGCGACTTTCGCGGAACGGGTGACCACGTGTTCGGCTCCGAATGACGCACCCCCGACAGCTAAACAAAATGCGAGTACGGTAATGAGTTTTTTCATGACGTCTCCTTTATGAGTGATGCGGCTGAGTGTTGTGGAATGGGAGTAGTCGGGTATTCACAACCAGGTTTGCGTGCTTCTCACCGTCATCGCGCCCTTGTTTTTTTCACACCATGGATAGAGGCAGCCTAGATGCCAAACTCAGAAGCGAAGGCAGTCTTCGTGTAAGCGATTTATTTTTGAGAGGTTAGGAGCAGCCGATAGCAGGAACGGAGAGTGTATGGAGTGTGGGAAGTGTCGATATGTTGGTGTCGGTGTCAGTTTTAGCGGGATTGCGGCCCGTGCGGGAATGCTTCAGCGTAGGGTACACCTGCCAGCTATTATTGCGTGCTTCATCAGCGAGTATTCCAGACCTCGCGACCGATCGTTGCTAATTTGCGGCGGGGCGGGGGAGGCGTGGAGGAGCGGCGCATGTGCCTGCTCGGGTTGTGAGAGTACAGCCGCGGGGCGATTTTTGTGGCGCTTGTGGTCGACGGCTGCGCCAATGAAGGCGGCGAAGAGCGGATGCGGCTCGAGAGGCTTGGATTTGAATTCGGGGTGAAATTGGCAACCGAGGAACCAGGGGTGATCGGGTGCCTCGACAATTTCGACGTAGTTTTCGTCGGGTGTGCGACCGGTGATGCGCAGGCCCGCGCCGAGTAAAGTTTTTTCGTAGTCGCGATTAAATTCGTAGCGATGGCGGTGACGCTCGCTGATTTCTGTTTTGCCGTAAGCCAGATGAGCTAATGAACCTGGCTCGAGTTTACAGGGCCAGGCGCCGAGGCGCATGGTGCCGCCCATTTCGTCGACGCCGAGGAGTTCGCGCAATTTGTAAATTACGCGGTGAGGAGTCTGCGGGTCGAACTCGGTGCTGTCGGCCTGTTTGAGGCCAGCCATGTCGCGTGCGTATTCAATGGTGGCGCATTGCATGCCGAGACAAATGCCGAAGAAGGGGACTTTGTTTTCGCGGGCGTATTGAATGGTGTGCACCATTCCTTGAATACCACGCTTGCCGAATCCACCGGGAACCAGGATGCCGTCGAGCCGCGCAAGCGCGCAGCGGCCGTTTCTGGTGAGTCGATTTCTTCCGCTTCAATCCATTCGAGCACGGTTTTCTGCTGGTGTGCTAACCCGCCATGAAGTCAACGCTTCATGCAAACTTTTGTAGGCGTCTTCCAGTGCGACATATTTTCCGACGACCGCGATGCGACTTCGCCGGCGGGATGATGCAAGCGGTGAACGAGATCGAGCCAGGCTGCATGTTAGCGGGTTTTTCCACGAGTTTGAGGTGGCGAAGAATTTGTGTGTCGAGGCCTTCTCTGGCCAATTCCACCGGGACCGCATAAATGGTGTCAACGTCCTGCATGGAAATTACGCAGGATTCAGCGACGTTGCAGAAGAGCGCGATTTTCTTTTTCAACTCTTCGGGAAATGGCGATCGCTGCGGCACAGCAAAACGTCGGGCTGAATTCCAATGCCCAGCAATTCCTTACGCTGTGCTGAGTGGGCTTGGTTTTCAGTTCACCGGCGGCGGCGATGTAGGGAACCAGAGTGACGTGAACAAATAAAGTATTTTCCGCGCCGAGCTCCAGCCGCATCTGGCGAATGGCTTCGAGGAAGGGGAGCGATTCGATGTCGCCAACGGTGCCGCCAATTTCGACGATGACCACGTCCACACCTTCGAAACTTTTCTGATGGTGGCTTTGATTTCGTCAGTGACGTGCGGGATGACCTGCACGGTTTTACCAAGGTAATCACCGCGGCGCTCCTTGGTGAGGATGGTTTCGTAGATGCGGCCGGTGGTCCAGTTATTGTCGCGGGAAAGCTTGGCGTGAGTGAAGCGCTCGTAGTGGCCGAGGTCGAGATCAGTTTCGGCTCCGTCTTCGGTGACGAAGACTTCGCCGTGCTGGAAGGGGCTCATGGTGCCGGGATCGACGTTGAGGTACGGATCGCACTTTTGCAGGGTGACTTTAAAACCGCGACTTTCGAGGAGACAGCCGATGGAGGAGGCAGCTACGCCTTTTCCCAGTGAGGAAACAACACCGCCAGTAACAAAAATATATTTTGGCGCCATCCGTGATGGACCGCGAACTGAATCGCGGACTTATCCGCCCTCCGCAGGTGACGTACAAGGAATTATGGATGCTGCGGGAAAAAGAGTCAAACGGGAAGATTCGGTGAAAATCGAATTGGCGCATGAACCGAAAATTCAGTTTTTGAACGGAACTTTTGGAAGAGGGAAGCGGACGTATGCGATGTGTGGCTAAAAGGCGTCGTGCGCCGGCTGGGGTCGCGGCGGGTGGCTGGTGAATTGAATGCGTGTAATGAATTTCATCTGCAACTTTATTTTTTCTGCAGTGTTTTTCTCACTAAGGTTGGGTGTGTATCAGGTGTGGTTTGCGTCCTGCGTGACGGCCTGGCCTGAGTTGCGGCGTTTGTTTGTAAAAAGTTTACTCAATTCGTAGTTCGCTCACAGCCATTTTGGGGGAAGGCCCATCTAACGAGTCGATGTGTCCTGGCAACTTCTTCAAGGGTGAGGAATGAAAATAAATAAGTGGGTGCGAAGTGCGTGCGCGATTGGTGCGGTGATCGCGTTCGTGTTGGGTGTTGTGGCGCGGGGCCAACAGATTCAGCTTAGCGCTGCTCATCGCGCAGGGGCTGCGTACGATGTGGCGCGCGAGAGCGTGATCAGCGGGAAATTGTGCAGTACAGTGCGTCGTCGACGACCCCACCGCTGGGCGCACACATCTCTTTGCAAACTTCTTCCGGCACGATCGATGTGCACGCCGGTAACGCGAAAGTAATCCAAGCGAGCAATATTTCTTTGCAGGCTGGAGATTCCGTGAGCATCACCGGCGAAACGGTGCAATTCGGCAACAGCAATATCTTTGTGGCGCGGCTTATACAGAAGGGTTCGCAATCGGTCGCGGTGCGCTCGAAAAACGGTGTGCCGCTACTACCCACTGCGGTTAACGCGAACGGGAAGATCGTCTCACCGGCGGGCGCACGATGAGAACGCACGCGATGAAGCGGATTTTTCTCGCTGGTACTCTGGCGCTGGGGTTATATGCCGCAGCCTGCGGCGGGGGAAATGGCACGTTCACTCCTACCCCGACACCCACGCCACAGGGCAGTTATTCACTCGCGAGTTTGAACGGCACGTATGCCTTCTCGATGAGCGGCACCGATAACACCCAAGGCCTATCGATTTCGCGCATTGGCAGCTTCCACGCCGATGGGCAGGGCAACATCACCATGGCTATTGAAGACGTAAATGATGGCGGCTCGTTCAGCACATTTAATTTCACGGCCGCCCCTGCTTCAAACTATACGATGAGTTCGAATGGGCGAGGCCTGCTCACCTTAAGCCATCCGGACGTAGTGAATCCCAGTCTGGCGGATAATTTTACGTTCAGCATTGCTTTGAATTCCACTTCCGGCGGCCTGATGATTGAAACAGATGGCTCCTCCACCATGAGTGGAAACTTCCGGTTGCAAACCATCAGCAGCACGTTTGCGACGGCTTATGCATTTGATGTTAGCGGCGTGGATTTGGGGAACTCGACCTCCGTATCGTTCATAGGCCAATTCGCTACCAACGGTGTTAGTGGTGTCACTGGCGGGGAAATGGATGTGAACGACGGTGCTTCTCCTACAGGAGCGATTGCCCTACAGCCCGGAACGATCACGCTGGATGCCACCAACTTCAGCAACTTCGGGCGCGGAACAATGACCCTCACCACCACCCTGAATAGCCAGATCCTTAATCTCAGCTATGTCTTCTATGTCGTGGATGCCAGCCATCTGGTGCTGGTGGAAAACGATACCGTGGCGGCAACTTCGGGTTCGGCTACGGCGCAAACCGCGGTGCCCACCACGGTCGCGGCGTTTCCGGGCAGCTTTGTGTTTGCGGTTGGCGGTGCAGCAATCAGCCAGGGCGTTTTTGGCTCGTTGGCACGGGCAGGAAGGTTTACTTCGGATGCCAACGGTAACATCACCAATCTGAGCGTCGATGAGGATTTCAGTGGCGGGGTAAACGCTTTTCCGAAGACCGGCGGATTCAGCAACGTCACGCTTACCATCGATGCGGCGGGCACCGGGCGTGGCACGTTGAATTTCACGGACGTGACGAGGAATCAACCTTTTCAATATGTTTTCTATATGGCTTCCGCTACCCAGGGATTTATTCAAGACGACTCCCCCAATGTGGTTGCCGATGGGTCCATCACCGCGCAAAGCGGGACGTTCACCGCGGCTTCCATAGCGGGGAGCTACGCCATCAACTGGAGTGGCGTGAACCTAGCCAATGGCTTTGAAGAGGATTTTGTCGGCGTAATTTCTGTATCCAGCGCCAGCTCGAACAACATCTCTGGCGGCGTACTGGATTTTACCGAATTGGGCGACGGCAAGATTTTCACAGGCATTCCAGTGAATGGACTGCTGACGCTACAAGGAGATGGGACGCTGGGCGGGGCGCAAGGAAATGCGTTGCAGTTGACAACTGCGCAGGCGCCATCGACCACATTTAATTTCCGGGCTTACGTAGTCAACGCCAACACTATAATTCTGGTAGGCGTGGATAGCGCACGAGTGGTTATCGGCACCGCCGTACGCCAGCAATAATCACGGCATCAGCACGCATCGAAAACCGCCCGCCGGAGGTCCCGACGGGCGGTTTTCATTTGGTGAGTGAATGGATCGCGACAGAATGATTTGGCAAAGCCGCCCGCGACCAACTGAAAAAAGGTCGACGAGATGTTTATGGAATAACGGCTTGAACGGCCGCCGAAGGAGCGCTCTCCTGATATGAGGAACTTACAGACGTGATGCGGAAATAGTAAGTGTCGCCGGCCAGGACGTTGGTGTCGACGTAGCTAGTGCTTGGCACCGGCGATGAGTTCAACAAAGAGTAGGGCCCGGCGGAAGAGGGACTGACGTAAACATTGTAACCCGCTACGGACGAAGTGCTGGCAGTCCAGGACAGTGCAACCGAATGCGTAGAGGACGCCACGCCGGTGCCGGACAGAGCAACGGTTGCGGGCGAGTTTTTGGCGTTGCTGGTGATGGTGAGGCTTCCCGTCAAGCTTCCTATGGTAAAGGGCGAGAAAGTGGCGCTCACAGTGGCAGTCTGATTGGGACTCACGGTAAGACCTGAAGCACTGCCGCCGGCCGTAAATCCAGCGCCGGAAACGGAAACACCTGAAATCATAACACTGGAACTCCCCGTGTTCGTCAATGTCACGCTTCGTTGCGCACTGCTGGCTAGTCCGGTGCTGCCAAAATTCAAACTGCTGACGTTGGCGGTCAGCGTCGATGGAGATCCCGCGATGATAGTCGGCGAGGATGACAGAGCGATATTGCAAATGCTGAGTCCACCCGAAGAGCTCATCACGCCCACGGTGTTGAGTAAAGGGACAGAGCTCTGCTCGGAGCGAAATGCCACATTTGACCCTAAAGTGATCTGCCGCGAGAGGATTACGACATAAGCGTTATAAGTATGGCTTGCAACGTTTACATCCAAAATGAAATGGTAGGTGACGCCCGCTTGGTAAGCAATATTCGCGGCTGCCGTGAACCCCGAACCATTTCTAACGTCAATCGTTCCGCTGGGATTAAATCGCACTCCCGTGGCAAGGTTGGCATACTGCTGCGCGGAGCCGTCCGACAGCCCGCTGATAGAGTTCGCTGATGAACTCGAAGGTGTCCCGTCGTAGGTGATGCGGAATGTGGATCCTTGTTCCTGTGACAAGGCGGTGTTGGCCCACGAGCCGGAAGAATATTCGCAGCTCACAGCCTGTGCTGAAGCTGCATTGCTCATCGCCGCGGCTAGCAAAATGACAAAAATTAAAAGCGCTTTCAAAATTTTCCGATCACCGTGATTTTCGGGCCCGTATTCCATGTCAACGTTCAAAGTTTTTATCCCAGGGTTTTATTACTTCGGGAAATCGGGGAGGCGCCGTTTCCCGTAGCATGTGCAGGCTACGGGTTGCTGCCACTGCGCCGCTACTGTACTGGGGTGCAAATCTTGAACAAGGTGCAACCTGCACCAGGACAGGTGGATTTATTGGACAACACTTCAAAAAATTTAGGAGCGGCGGGTACTAGAACGGCAAACGCAAGCGGGCCTCGCACCCTCGAGCATCAGTTCGATTTTCGAGGGTCAGCTGCCCACCGTGAGCTTCCGCGATTTGCCTGCTGAGAACCAGGCCTATTCCGGAGCCAGCCGGTTTGGTGGTGAAAAACGGGACAAACAAATTTGCGGTATTAGGAATACCGGGACCATCGTCGATCACCCAAACTTCCACTTGCGAACCTTGCGTTATCCAACCAACTTGGACGCCGCCATGCGTTTCGAGCGCGGCGTCGGCGGCATTGCGAATCAAGTTGATGAGCAGTTGCTCCAATTGATCGACGTCCGCGGAGATGAGGGCCTCGAGGCCCTTCCTTTATGCAGACTTTCACGCGTGTTTCCAGCTTGGCGGTGCGATGAACCCAGTCAGCAACGGGCACCGGCAAATGTTTTGGTTTCGGAAGCCTCGCCAGCCGCGAATAAGCAGCCATGAAACGTCCGAGCGCCTCGGTGCGGGAACGAATGATGGCAAGGCCCTCTTGTAGATCCTGGAGGATCGACGCAGCGGGCCCAGCTTGCAATTCCGGCAGCTGATTGGCGGCATTGAGCCCGCTTTCCAATCCCTGAGCGACCGATTGGATGGGGGCGAGCGAGTTATTGAGTTCATGGCCGAGCACGCGAATAAGGCGCTGCCAGGCTTGGCGTTCTTCGTCGCGCAGTGTACGGCTCAGGTCGCTAAGCACGACAAGTTGATGAGGCAAGCCACCCTGCCGGAACGACCCCCGCCGCATGCTCCAGCGGCCCGATGCGCCAGGAAAGGCGAGATCCATGGTTCGTGCGGATTCTCCTCCCAGGCATCCTGCCAGTCCCAATTGTGAAGCCGTGGAACCGAGAAGGCGTTCCAGTGGGCGCCCCAGCAAGCGTTCGCCGGCGCGGTTTACCAGCCGAAGCTTGGCTTCGTGATCGAAGGTAAAGATAGCCAGATCAATCTCTTCGATGATCGTCCGAAGCAGCCCGGTAGCTTCCATCGCGCCTAAGCGCTGCTCCCGCAACATCGTGCTGAGAGCATTGACCTCGATCATCACCTCGCCCATGGCATCGTCAGGTCGCGCGCCGCGAGCGCGAATGGAGAAGTCCTCTTCGCGCATGGCCGCAAGAAGGTTGGATAAAGTCTGTAAAGAGAAGACCACCCGGTGCCGCAGAGAAAGCGCGAAGCCGAGCCAGAGACTAAGGATGAGAAATGTGAGTGTCCACGCGGACCCCGACGAAAACGAGCCCGTCCACAGCAGAATCAGCGCGATGAAAGAACCGGGAAGACCCGCAGCGAGCGCCAGAAGCTGAATGCGGCGTTCGTAAGAGAGGCGCCTCATCCTAATTCGTGTTTCTGTAAACGCCGGTACAACGCGCTACGGCTCAGGCCCAGCGCCTTGGCCGCCTGGCTAACGTTGCCGTCGTGGCGCGCCAGCGTGCGCCGGATAAGGTGGCGTTCCACTTCATCGAGCGGCATTTCTTCGAGGCGCGCCGCAGCCGTAGATGCTTGAGCCCGCAAGCCAAGATCGGCGGCTCGAACGAGTGGACCGGCGGAGAGCAGCACACCTCGCTCGACCGCGTGGTCGAGCTCACGCACGTTGCCGGGCCACAGATGCTCATGCAACGCGGCGGTGGCGGCGGAGTCGAAGCCGGCTATATTTTTGCGATAGCGCTGCGAATATCCGTGAACGAAGTGGTGCGCGAGGAGGTCAATGTCTTCGCGGCGTTCGCGCAGCGGCGGGATAAAGATTTCGATGGTGTTCAATCGGAAGAGCAGGTCCTGCCGAAAGCGCCCGGCGGCAGCTTCGGAGTTTACGTCGACATTGGTGGCCGCGAGCACGCGCACATCGACGCGGCGGGTAGACGATGAACCTACGCGTTCAAGCTCCCCCGTTTCCAGCACGCGCAGCAACTTGGCTTGAAGATTCAACGGCACGTTGGCAATTTCGTCCAGGAAAAGAGTTCCGCCGTCGGCAAGTTCGAAGCGCCCTACGCGATCAGACCGCGCATCTGTAAATGCGCCTTTCACGTGACCAAAAAGCTCGCTTTCGAAGACCCCTTCAGAAAGGCCCCCGGCATTCACGGTAACCATTGGTTTGGAAGCGCGGTTAGACAGTGCATGCAGCGTGCGAGCCACAACTTCCTTGCCAGTGCCGTGCTCGCCGGTGATCAGCACATTAGCGTCCGATGGGCCGATGCGCGCGACCAGGTCGAGCAAAGGGGTCATCGCTGGAGATTTGGCGAGAAAAGTGGGCCGCGATTCCGCCCGCAAAAGCCGGTTTTCTGCTTCCAGGCGCGAAGCCTGCCGCAAGGCCTGCCGCAAATCAATTTGCGTGCGAATAATCGAGAGCAGTCGAATATTCTCCCAGGGTTTCTGCACGAAGTCGCGCGCGCCGCGGCGCATGGCTTCGACTGCAATCTCCACGCTGCTCCACGCGGTCATCACGATGACCGGCAGCGTGCTGTCCAGCATTTGTATGCGGGTGAGCAGGTCGAGGCCTTCCTGTCCGGAAGTGGTATCGCGCGCGTAATTCAAATCCATGAGCACGGCATCAAATTCGCGCGACTCGATGGCCGCAAGAGCGTCGGCGGGCGAAGCTGCGCCGTGCGTTTCGTAGCCTTCGCGCTTCAGCAACAAGCGCAACGCGTCGCGAATGTCGGATTGATCGTCGGCCAGCAAGACGCGATAGGACTGGTTGGCGGCTGATTTCATTTGTTGAAGGAGTCTATTCCAATTTCGTTATTGGGAACCAAGAACGCGAGCACTGACATCGCCGCCAACCTGCATCGCATGTGAAAACTCTTTCAAAGCTATGCGGATTGAACCGTCGCGGCGGCACTTTCGTTTAGACCCAGCCGTCTTTAAGCTGGATGATGCGATTGCCGTAAGCGGCGTTGCGCTCCGAGTGCGTGACCTGAATGATGGTGGTGCCGGCGTCATTCAATTTTTTGAACAACTGCATGATTTCGTCGCCCTGCGCGGAATGAAGATTGCCGGTGGGCTCGTCAGCGAGCAGCAACTTGGGATGCAGAATAACCGCGCGCGCGACGCCCACCAGCTGTTGCTGGCCGCCGGAAAGCTGGTTGGGAAACAAATCCTTTTTTCCGACGATATGAAAGCGGTCCAGCGCATCGCACACCAGGCTGACCCGTTCCTTGTGAGGAACATTTTTATAGGAGAGCGGCACCTCCAGATTTTCAAAGACCGTTAAATTGTCGATCAGGTGATAGCTCTGGAAAACAAAACCAATGTTAGCCTTGTGGAGTTCATTGCGCTTCTTAGTATTTAGTTGGTGCACAGCTTCGCCAAGAAAGTAATACTCGCCCGTCCAGGCGCTGTCCAGCATCCCAATAATGCTGAGCAATGTGGATTTTCCCGCGCCCGAAGGGCCCATGATGGTTACAAATTCGCCCTGTTGAATTGCCAGGTTGATGCGCCGCAAGACAAAAAACTTGCTGCCGCCAGCGTCGTACGATTTTTCGAGATTTCTAAACTGGATTAAAGGATCCACATCGCTCCTCTTGTCGAACTGTCACGATCGTGGTTAGCGGTACAGCGCATGCGCGTTGCGATAAAAACAAATTGTTTCACTCATAGCGAAGAGCCGTCAATGGATCGATGCGCACAGCGCGGCGAGCGGGAAGATAAGAAGCCAAAAACGCGACAGCGCCAAGAATCAGCGGCAGGCCTATGAAAGCAAAAGGGTCGCTGGCTGTTACGCCGAAAAGCAGGCTGGATAGCGCGCGGGCCAGTGCGAACGCCAAAGGCAGACCAATGGCAATGCCGATAACGGTTAGAAGCATTCCATTACCCACCACGAGTCTGTTGATGGCGCCTTGTGATGCGCCCATGGCCATTCGAATCCCCATCTCGTGCGTTCGTTCGCTGACCGAATAAGACATTACCCCGTACACTCCCACGCACGCCAACGCCAGCGCAATGATCCCAATGCCTGCCATCATGGCCGCCACATACGATATGCCGACAATAGATTCGGTAATGACCTGATTGAGCGGCTTCACCTCGTAAATCGGCAGGTCCGGATCTATAGCCGCGATTTTGCTGCGCACTGCCGACGTAAACTTTAATGGAGCGTCGTCGGTGCGCAAAACCACTGTGGTGTAGTAAGTGGGATTCTGGCGATAAGGCCGGTAAAGCGTGGGCAGGGCGTCCTTTTGTATCCAGTTGTAACGCACATCATCTACAATGCCGACCACTGTGAGCCACACCTCCGGCTTTGAGCCTGCCACCTGAACCTTTTTACCTAACGGATTTTCACCTGCGAAATAACGGCTCGCGAGACTGCGGCTGATCATCGCGACCGGTTGAGTGCCGTCACCGTCCGAATCCGTGAATACCCGGCCGTCTCTCAAGCCGATACTCATCACCGCAAAATAGTTCGGCGAAACGGTCTCCATGATGGCGGTACACGATTCTTCGCGCTGCTCGACGGGCCGACCTTCTATCGAGAAGCGATCCGCGTCCGTGCCGCCGCCATTGCCATACGGGACGGTGGTGGCCAATGCCACAGACCGCACCTGGGGGATTGTGGAGAGACTTTGTAGAAGCCGGTCGTGAAACGTGACGCGCGCAGACCTCTGCGGATATTGCAATTCGGGCAAATTGAGATTCAGCGTCAACAGCGATTCCGGATGATATTGCTGGTTCACCGTCAGCAACGCATTGAAACCCTTTACCAGCAGCCCCGCGCCCACTGGTCGAACCAGGGACAGTGAGACTTCGGCTACCAGCAAAATACTGCGCAAGCGATGCCGCGCGCGTCCGGAGGAAGCGCCCCGTCCGCTCTCCTTCAGAGTCTCAGAAATGTTGGTGCGCGAACTCATGAGCGATGGCGCGATGCCTGAAAGCAGCCCGCTAGCCAGCGCCACACCAAACGTGAAAAGGAAAGCGCCAAAATCGAGACGAATGGACTTCCAGCCTGCGATGTAACGCGCGATATCCGACGGCATATGCGAAAGGATCACGCTCAGCATCCACTGCGCCAGAAAAATTCCGAGTGCGGCCCCAAAAAGTGACAGCATCACGCTCTCAATCAACAGTTGGCGAACGATGCGCCCGCGAGTCGCACCCATGGCGGCGCGCACGGCAAGTTCCTTCTGCCTTCCGGACACGCGCGCAAATTGCACGTTGGCAACGTCCGCGCAAGCAATCAACAGCACGAAACCCACGGCGCCGAGCAGCAGCAAAGTGTACTGGCGCGTCAGATCGCCGGTGGCGAATTCCCCGAGCGGCAGCACGCGCACCTGCCAATCTTTGTAAGCGTCGGGGTACGCCGCCGCCTGGTGCTGGGCGATGGTGAGTATCTCTGCTTTTGCTTGCTCGAAGGACACCCCCGGCCTGAAGTGGCCAATTACCCACAAAGGACGATCGTCCCGATCGACGCGCTGTTTAGCGTCGAAAGCCATCGGCAACCAGGCCTCCGCGCTCATAGGGAAGTCGAAACCCTTACCCATGACACCCACGATCGTGAATGGTTTCCCTTCGCCCTTCACCACTCTGCCCAGAATTTTCGGATTGTGGAATAGCGGCGTTCCCAGAGACCATAATTGCAGAACGAGCTCCTGATTTTTTCCGGGTTCCCTTTCTTCTGGAAAAATCGCGGCCAAGATGTGGCTGCACACCCAGTGTCGAGAAAAAATTAGTGGTTACCGAAAATCCTGAATTTTTTGAGGTGTTCCATCGCCGGTAAAGTTAACGCCATCCCAGGAACAGGCGCCAGCCGGTCAAAAGAACGCGCTTGATCCTGCCATTCCAGATAGGTGGACGGCGCGATGGCAGTCTTTTCGATATTTTGGCGCGGCTTCGAATCGAATACCGCTACGAGGTGATTGACTTCATCGAGCGGAACGGGATGCAGCAGAAAAGCTTCCGCCATGCTGAAGATCGAGGTGTTGGCCCCCATACCCAGCGCCAGCGCGCCAGCGCAAACGAAGGTTGCGAATCGGTGCTTCCAAAGCATGCGTAAGGCATAACGAATATCCTGCCGGATGGTGTCCATGAACAACGGCCTCGGTAGCAAACAATGTTTGGCCTAAAAAATATTTAGCCTAAAGAATTTACGCGCCCACGCTGACTTCCCTGGTTTCATCCACGATGCGTCCGTCAAACAAATGTATATTGCGCTCCGCAAAGTTGGCGTAACGCTCGTCGTGAGTAACCATGCAAATCGTGGCCCCATTGCGATGCAAATCGCGCAACAGCTCCATGACCGCTTCGCCATTCTTGGAGTCCAGGTTTCCGGTAGGCTCATCCGCCATCAAGATTAGAGGATCGCCAACCAGCGCGCGCGCCACGGCGACGCGCTGCTGCTGACCTCCAGAGAGTTGGGAAGGGTAATGGCGTAGCCGATGGCCATGCCCACGCGTTCCAGTGCGCGTTGGACTTTCTGCTTGCGTTCGGCAGTGCCGGTACCGCGATACGTCAGCGGCAGCTCGACGTTTTCGTAGACAGTAAGATCGCCGATAAGGTTGAACGCCTGAAAAATAAATCCGATTTCGCGGTTGCGAATGCGAGTCCGCTCGCTGATGGTCAGCTTCGAAACCGGCTGGCCGTTGAGCCAATACTGTCCATCCGTAGGCGAATCCAGCAGCCCCAAAATTGAAAGCAGCGTGGACTTGCCGCAGCCAGATGGTCCGGCAATGGAAATGTACTGACCCTTCTGGATCTCCAGGTGAATTTCCGACAGCGCGTGAGTCTCTACTTCATCGGTGTAGAACACCTTCTTCACGCCTTCCATCTTGATCAGGGTGTCGTTTGATTCCATCACGTTTTCTCCTCGAAACTTCTATGCGCACCAGTTGATACGAAACAGGCCCGATTTAGTTCCCGCTACTCATACCGCAAGGCCACCATGGGATCGACTCGCGTGGCGCGCCGCACCGGTAGGTAGCAGGCCGCGGCGGCAATCACGGCGATCACACTTAAAGCGACTAGGTAGATCCCAATGTTGTTGGCGCGCACCCCATCGAGCAAGGATTCGCTCAATCGCGCCAGCGCGTAGGCTATCGGCAATCCCACCAGGGCACCCGCGACGACCATAAAACCCATTTCCTTATAAATGAGCGTCGTACTTGCCCAGTGGCGGCGCCCAACGCCATTCGAATGCCAATCTCACGGGTGCGTTGAATAACCAGGTAGGCCAGCACGCCATAAATACCCATGGCGGTAAGCAACGCGGCCAAAACGCCAAACTTGCGGATAATCCCGCGATAAGGCGCTCGGCGAGCAAGTCCTCATCCACCACACGTTGGAAGGTCTTGAGATCGTAGACCGGCAAATTGGGATCCAGTCCGCGACGCTATCACGCAACTCGTCTGCGATGAGCAGGGGGTCTTGCTGCGTGCGCACATAAAAGGTCATGCCGCTCAGTTTTTCCCGCTGCGCATACGGAAGGAAAATGTAAGGAGCCATTTCGCTGCGAACGTGATCCTGCTTGTTGTCCTTTACGACTCCGACGATCAAGATGTCCGGTTTTTACGTTGCCCGAGCCAAATGCGAGATGTGACCCCATTGGATCGCGCTTGGGAAAAAAACGCTTGGCCAAGGATTCGTTGACAATCGCAACTTTGCTCCGCGCGCTGACATCCCCGGAGTTGAATTCACGCCCAGCCAGCAGCGGCACTCCGATAGTAGAAAAATATGCCGGGCTTACCGGATCATAAAGCACATGTTCCTGATCCTCGGGAAGCTGTTACCGCCCTCGACGGTAATGTTAGCGCCCATATCCGTGCCGGTCAGACTGGAAATCTCCGAAGAACCTACCGCTTTGACTCCAGGGAGCGCTGCGAAACGCTCACGCATTTGGTCGATCAGCGCGATGCCTCGGGCGGTGTCGTAGCCATTCAGCGCCGGAGAAATGGAAAAGGTAATTACGTTGGTAGTGTCCAGACCAAGACTCTGGCTGCGTAGATTCCACAGTGTCTTGGTGAAAAGGCAAGCCCCGGCCAGAAGCAATAAAGTAAACGCCACCTGACCGGCAACCAGAAACTTGCGAAAGCGTACGTGAGAGAGGGCTACTGAACCAGTGGAACCCTGGTCTTTAAGAGTTTGCGTAACACTGCTGCGTGTGATGCGCCACGCGGGAATCAATCCGAAAAGAAGTCCGGCCAAAAGGGTAGTGCCGCTGGCGAACGCCAGAACTTTTCCGTCGAGCTTCGTTGACAGCCCCGAAACGCCGGCCGCGACCAC
Source organism: uncultured Acidobacteriota bacterium (assembly GCA_963705755.1). Taxonomy (GTDB): domain Bacteria; phylum Acidobacteriota; class Terriglobia; order Acidiferrales; family UBA7541; genus Acidiferrum. Next base: position 24,641 of record CAVPKZ010000188.1, read on the forward strand.
TTCGGGCGTCAGAACGTTCATCAACCACAGGCCAACGACCAATCCCAGTGCGCCACCAGCTGTGGCGCAAAGTAAACTTTCGATGACTAACTGGCGAATCATGCGGCCGCGGCTTGCGCCCATCGCGGTTCGAATAGCGAACTCACGCTGCCGCGATGCACCCTGCGCCAGCAAAAGATTTGCGACATTGGTGCAAGCGATCAGCAAAACCAAACCAACCAGCGCGAAT
>CAVPKZ010000189.1:0-7777 GCA_963705755.1 uncultured Acidobacteriota bacterium
GTTTGTTTATGAGCTATTTGGTCTGTGGAATTCGCCGTGGTGGACGGCTTGGCTGATTGTGGGCTATTTCGTCGCCGCGCTAGTGATTGACGGCGTTTTTAAACACGCAACGTTTTGCAAATTTGTTTGTCCCATCGGGCAATTTAATTTTGTGGCTTCTACAGTGTCGCCTCTGGAAGTGAAAGTGCGCGACCGTGACGTTTGCGTGCATTGCCATACTAAAGATTGCATTCGTGGGCGACGCGACCGGCCTGCTGGGCCGGACTTTGTAGTGCTGCAACGCGGTTGTGAGCTGGCACTTTTTCAAGAACTTAAAGTGGGCAACATGGACTGCACGTTTTGCTTGGATTGCGTGCACGCCTGCCCTCACAACAACGTGGGAATACTCAGCCGCGTGCCGGCCGCGGAATTGATGAGCGACCCGATGCGTTCTGGAATTGGTTTGTTTTCGCGCAGGACAGATATAGCGGCGTTGGCGATGGTGTTTTGCTTTGGAGCTTTGGTGAATGCGTTTGGAATGGTCAGTCCGGCCTATGTAGTAGAAAAATGGCTGCGCGGAGTGCTGCATGTGCAGGCGCAAGCCGCCGTACTCGGCGTTATCTTTGCATTGTTTCTGGTTGTCGAGCCTCTGCTGCTCTTGGGGACTGCCGCTTGGCTTACCAAAAGTTTGCATGGTAGCTCGCGGGCAATGCTTCCGCTGGTGGTGAGGTATTCGTACGCCTTGGCGCCGCTCGGTTTTGGTATGTGGCTCGCGCATTACGGGTTTCATTTCTTTAGCGGGCTTTATACATTTATTCCCGTGGCACAAAATGCTGTCGCTAGTCTGGGTTGGCCAATCCTGGGTACTCCGGCCTGGCGGTTGACCGGCATACCAGCGCGATTTATTCAGCCTATGGAGCTAGGATTTTTGTTGCTCGGGCTGGCGGGATCACTGCTGGTGGCATTTCGGTTGGCGGAAGAAGATTCGCCGGGGAAAGCTATGCGCGCGTTCGTGCCATGGGCTTCGGTCAGCGTGATTATCTGGCTCGCCTCTGTGTGGCTGATGTATCAGCCGATGGAGATGCGCGCGATGTTGATGGGCGGGTAGGTAAAAAGATTTGTGATGACGAGTTTAACGATAGAGGCACAAAAACCCCGATTCGTAGCGAAGTTTCGTGGGCATTGCAAGATTTCCACGCTGGAGTTTGTAGCGTTCACTGCGCTCTGCATTCTATTCGCGCCATTGGCACGTGCGCATAACGGGCCGCCATTTCCGATCATCGTGGACCAGCGTGTGGGGCCGTGCATTGTTTCGCTCTGGACGCATCCCGACATTGGTGTCGGAACGTTTTTCGTCATGGTGGATGCCGCACCGGGCCATGCGATTCCCAGCGATTTAAAGATTGATCTCGGGATACAGCCGGTGAGCGGGCGGCTTGCAGAGGTGATTTACGCGACGCGGCGCGAGAACTTGCGTGGGCAAGTGGAATACAAGACCGAAGTAAATTTCGATCGCCAGGAATTCTGGCGCGCGCGGCTGATTGTGCATAGTTCACAGGGGGACGGCGAGTCGACCGCAAGCGTGGAAGCCACGCCGGCGGGATTTGGCCGCTGGGACTTGCTGTTGTACTTGCTGCCCTTCGCGGGCGTGGGATTTTTATGGTTCAAGGCCGTTACGGGTAAGCGGAGCTACAGAAGAAAACAATTAGAGGCAGGGAAGCCGCTGATCGCGGTCTGCGTCCTGGCGATTTTATGCGGCGTGGGCTCGATGCTTTCTTCCGGGTGCGGGCGAAGCAAGTTGCCGCGAAAATCTTCGAAAGAATACGTCGCGTTTGTATCCACTTTTTATACCGGGCTGGCCGCGCTACAAGTAGGCGACGATGTTCGAGCTGAAAACAAACTTGGGCAAGCCACACAAATCGCGCCCGGTGAGCCGGCGGGGTGGGCTGATTGGGGAATACTCGCGCTGCGGCAGAGAAACTTTGACGTGGCGGCCCAGAGGCTCGATGCGGCACGCGACCTGGCGCCTAAGAACGATCACATTTATTACCTCCTGGGACTTTTAGAGAGCAACCGCGGGCGCTCCGCGGAAGCCATAGCCGACTGGCGCAAAGCTATAGACCTAAATCCAAAGAATTTGCGCGCTACGTATCAGTTGGCGGAAGAGGTTGAACGCCAAGGCGACGTGGGTAGCGTCGAGGAAGTTCAAAAGTTGGTGGAAAAAATTCTGGCGGTCCAGCCCAATAATCTGGCGGCATTGCTGGAACTGAGTCGCATCGCGGCAAAGCGCGGCGACGCAGCCACACTACGCGCCACAGTGGATCGGATTGAGAAGCAATCTGCTGGCTGGGCGCCAGAAGCAAAACAACAACTGGTGGCGTTGCAGGCCGCCGTTGCCGGCCAGGACCCTCGTCAGGCAGCGACGCGCACGGCGTTTTTGCGAAATGTTTTGATGCGCGATTCTAATTTCCGGCAAAGCCTGGCTGTTATTAAAGCGGCGGCAGGAGAAGAGGCCGAGCCGTTCACACATTTCGTGAGATTGGAAACGCCTGTGTTTACGCCTACTGCTGCGGATATGGGCTTGACGTTCGAAACGAAACCGGTGGAGATCGCGGCCTCGGATCAAGGCCCTGCAGGGCGATGGGATTGGATCGGAGTGGTGAGCCTGAGCAGTGAAGCGCCTGCTACGGTAATCGTGGCGAATGGCCGGGAAGTACAGCTCGGCAGCGGAGCAAAATTTCCTTTTCCGGGCGGCGCGTCTAATGAGCCGCCGCTTCCCGAAGGTATTTTGCCGATGGATTTTAATTATGATTTTAAGACTGATTTGGTGCTTGCAGGCGCGGATGGAGTTCGGTTCTGGCGGCAGGATAGTCCGGAGAAGTTCACGGATGTGACGGCACAAACAAAATTGCCGAGTGCGATCGTCAACGCCCGGTATCTGGGCGCATGGGCCGTGGATATTGAGGCTGATGGGGACCTGGATGCGGTGATGGGCGCGAAAGAAGGAGTGCCGCTGGTTCTGCGAAACAATGGTGACGGCACTTTTACGGGGATTCATCCATTTGCGAACGTGAGCGGGGTGCAGGGCTTCGCATGGGCGGATCTCAATGGTGACGGAAATCCGGACGCGGCGATTATCGATGGGGCCGGCAGATTGCATGTGTTTATGAACGATCGCGCGGGAAAATTTCACGAGCGAGCACTGCCTGGTAACTTGCCGCGCATCAAGACCATCAATGTCGCGGATGCAAGCAAGAATGGAGTTCTGGATTTGTTGGCTGTGCAAGAGGACGGGAACATTATTCGGTTGGCAGACAAATTGGCCGATTCTGAAAAGAATGATGGATCGGATTGGGATTCCGCAGTGATCGCGCAAGTGCCCGATCCAGCCAGAAATTTGGCGGGTGAAGTACGATTGCGGGTCGCGGATTTGGACAACAATGGGGCGTTTGATTTATGGCTGGCGCGGACTGCTGCTGAGGCGGCGACGAAAAATCCTGGCGCGCTAGTGTGGCTCGCGGACCAGAATGGAAAATTTGCGCTCATGGCAACGCCGATGGGTCCCCCGCGAGCATTTGATGCAGCCGATCTGGATGGCAAGGGGCGGATGGATATGTTGGGGCTTTCTGCCGATGGACAAGCGATGCGTGGGGTAAACCGCGGAACGCGAGACTATCACTGGCAAACAATTCGGCCGCGGGCAAGACAGGCAACCGGGGACCAGCGCATTAATCCCTTTGGCGTTGGCGGGGAAATGGAGATCCGTTCAGGGTTGCTGGTGCAAAAGCAACCCATTACCGGACCACAACTGCACTTTGGCCTGGGCGATCAGACCGGCGTGGATGTGGCGCGCATCGTGTGGCCGAACGGATCGGTGCGCGCGGAATTTGATCTGAAAGCGGATCAGCAGGTTGTTACGGAGCAGCGGCTGAAGGGATCGTGTCCGTTTCTGTTTGCGTTTGACGGCCATGGAATGCGTTTCGTGAAAGACGCGGTGCCGTGGAGTTCCGCGCTGGGTTTGCGTATCAACAACACCGGAACGGCTCGCATTGCGGCGACTGAGGAATGGTACAAGATCGGCGCGGACGAACTTGTTCCACACGACGGCTTCTACGATTTGCGAATCACAGCGGAACTCTGGGAAACGTATTACTACGATTATCTTGCGCTCATGACCGTCGACCATCCTGCGGACACGGGCATTTTTGTGGATGAGCGCTTTGTGGTGCCGCCTTCGAAGCTGGCCATCACGACGGTCGAGAAACCGCACAAGATTGCCCGAGCAACAGATAACCAAGGGCGCGACGTTACCGAAATCGTTGCTAAGCTGGATGAAAAATATCTGGATACATTTTCGCGCGGCCAATATCAGGGCGTGACGCGAGATCATTACGTGGAAATTGATCTTGGCGACGACGCTCCTATCGATGGCCCGCTGTATTTAATTGCGCAGGGCTGGATGCATCCGAGCGATTCATCTATTAATGTGGCGATCACGCAAGGCCACCATGAGCACGCTCGAGGATTGAGCCTGGAAGTACAGGATGGCCATGGCGGCTGGGTCGTTGCCCGTGACAATTTGGGATTCCCTGCCGGACGCAAAAAGATTTGCCTGATCGATCTTAGCCATGTGTTTCGTGCCGGGCAGCCGCGCAAACTCCGCTTGCGAACGAACATGGAAATTTATTGGGATTCCATCGAGTGGGCGCGAGGTGTGAGCGGCGCATCGATCAGGACTACCCGTTTAGCCCCTGATTATGCTGATTTACATTATCGTGGCTACTCGGCGATTCATCAGGCCAACGACTCTTCGCCGGAAATTCCCGACTACGATCACTTGGAAGCATCTAAACAAAAATGGCGCGATCTGTCTGGCTATTACACGCGATTTGGAGATGTGCGAGAGCTTTTGGCCAAGGTTGATGACCGCTACATCATCATGAATGCCGGCGATGAAATGACTTTGCGGTTTGCGGAGCAAGCGCCACCGCCGGCGGGCTGGAAACGCGACTTTGTGATCGTTGGCGACGGGTGGATCAAGGACGGCGATTACAACACTACGTTTTCGAAGACCGTCGCGCCGCTGCCGTATCACGCCAAACAAGAATATCTGACGCCACCGGGGCGACTGGAAGATGAGTGGGTGTACCAGCAGCATCCTGAAGACTGGCAAAACTATCACACCCGTTATGTCACGCCTGAGATCTTTGAAAACGCGTTAAGAAGTGGAACGCAACAGTGAAGCGCGGACCGATAGCTCGAATTGTTCTGGCAATATTTTTTGTGGCCATGGTCGTCAGCCCGCTGGTTATCAAGCGTATGGCTGAGCGGCGGGAGGTCGCCAAGTCCAGACTTGATCTCCAAACGGCCTTGGCGCGACATGGTTTTTATCTCCAGGAAGTTTCACACGCCGCCGGAGTGAATTTCGTTCACCAAGGACCCACGCTCGATCACAAGCTGGATCACATCATGCCGGAAGTGGCCTCCATGGGAGCTTCGGTCTCGATTGTGGATTTTGATCGCGACGGATGGCCGGATATTTATGTCACCAACAGCGCGGAGGGCAGTCGTAACGCGCTTTATCGAAACCAGCACGACGGAACATTCAAAGACGTGGCTGAAGAGATGGGTGTAGCTGACGTAAATAAGCCTGGCACCGGTGTTTCGATGGCGGCGGTGTGGGGCGATTACGACAACGACGGCTACGAGGATTTGCTGTTAGTGAAGTGGGGGCGCCCGGAGCTGTACCACAACAATGGCGGCCACGGTTTCACGCGGGTGACCGACTGGGGTTACCTGCGTGGGTAAATGCGAATTCAGCAATCTGGCTTGATTACGATGGCGATGGACTGTTGGATATTTTTATCGGCGGATATTATTCAGAAGATATAGATCTGTGGCATCTGAACAACACGCGCATCATGCCAGAAAGTTTTGAATACGCCAAAAATGGCGGAAGAAAATATTTATTTCACAATCTCGGCAATGGGAAGTTTGAAGATGTGACCGAGAAAATGGGAATTAATTCCCGGAGATGGACGTTAGCGACGTCGGCGGCGGATTTACGCGGCACTGGCCGGCCCGATTTGTTTGTGGCTAACGACTATGGGGTCTCGGAGTTGTATTTGAACGACGGGAAACGCTTTCGCGAAGTGGGCGAGAAGACGGGTGTCGGCTTCGCGCCGAAGAGCGGAATGAATGTGGCGTTTGGCGACATCGGCAATCAGGGGAAGTATGCGATTTACGTGTCGAATATCTCCGAGGAGGGCGTACTGATTCAGGGCAATAATTTGTGGGTGCCCAAAGAAGGATCGGCCGGGGACGAGCTCAAATACGAAAATCTGGCGCGCGACATGGGCGTGGAGCTTGGCGGGTGGAGTTTTGGCGCGCAATTTGCGGACCTGAATAATGATGGCAATCTGGATTTGTATTTGACCAATGGAAACGTATCGCTCGATCACTCCAGGAATTACTGGTACGACTTTTCTAAAGTAGCTGGCGGCAACACTGCGATTATTGGCGACGCTAAAAACTGGCCGGCGATGGAAGGGCGAAGTTTGTCGGGCTATCAACAAAAGCGCGTGTGGATAAACGATGGCGCGGGGAAATTTGTCGACGTGGCTCAAGCCGTGGGCGTCACAGACACTTATGACGGCCGATCCGTGGCGATGGCCGATTTATGGAATCGCGGGGTGCTGGACGTGGTAGTCGCCAATCAGCGCGGGCCTTTGCTGATTTATAAAAACACGGTTGCGCCAGAGAATAAATGGATTGAGTTTGAGCTTACCGGGACCAAGAGCAATCGCTCCGCGATCGGAGCGCAGGTCACGGTGTTCTGGAATGGACAGCGGCAACTGCAGGAGGTTTCCGGTGGCAGCGGATTTTGCGCGCAAAATCAACGAGCGCTGCATTTTGGCTTGGGGAAAACGCCGCGGGTTGAAAAAGCAGTGATCCGCTGGCCTTCCGGAAAAGTACAAACCATCGAGAGGCCCAGTGTGGATGAAATTCACAAAGTGAAGGAGCCTGCTTGAGCGCATCAGCCGCACGGCCTATGGAAGCGCCACAGTGGAAGCGCTTCTTCAGCCTCGACCATCGTTATATCGCGCCCATTTTCATCACTCTGATATTGCTGGTTGGGCATTTGTCGTTCGGGATTCTCGAGAGTTATCAGAAGACGCTGTTGGCGATCGCAGCCAGCATCGGGACCGAACTGATTCTTTCTCGTTTATTTTTCGGGAAGTGGCCGAATATCGCCAGCGCGTATATCACCGGTATCAGCGTGGGCATTTTGCTGCGTTCGCCGGCCTACTGGCCCTACGCGGTGTGCAGCATCGTTTCGATTGCCTCGAAGTATGTGTTGCGGGTGAAGGGGCGGCACATCTGGAATCCATCGAATTTCGGCATTTCGGTGATGTTGTTCCTGGCGCCCGAGACGGTGGCTAGCCTCAGCATTCAATGGGGAAACTACCTGTTACCGATGGTGGTGATCTGGGTGTTGGGTTCCGTGATTATTTATCGGTTGAGGCGATTCCATATCAGCGGTCTGTATGTTGCTTCGTTTCTGGTATTTGCTTTTTTGCGGAGCTGGTTGACGGGCAGTCCGTGGCAGTCGGAAATTGCGCCGATTACCGGGCCAATGTCCAACTTTTTATTTTTTTCATGATTACTGACCCTAAAACAACCGTGCGTTCAAAGACTGGTCAGTGTATTACGGTGATTTGTGTCGCTTTGCTGGAAATGGTGCTGCGGTTAAATCAGGTGGTGTATGCGCCGTTTTATGCGCTATTTATCGTCGGGC
>CAVPKZ010000190.1:0-14303 GCA_963705755.1 uncultured Acidobacteriota bacterium
CTACTAGTAGAGGGCAGGGAAGGCTGAAGGAGATGTAACAAAACAAAAAATGCCAACAACCAGTCTTTGCCGGTGACAGGCCGCTGTTCCGCAAGCGCAAAAATTGCGGGAAGCACAGGAACGGTGGGATGCATCAGCAATCGATAGACGCGATCTTTTGCGGCGGCGAGCTGCGTGTCATCGAAATCATCGGCATGAATGGAAATGCCATTCAACAGCGCAGCGAAACGCGGCGACGTTTTCATTGCGGTACCGATCACAGTGGCCTTCTCATTGGCACCGCATTGCTCGATATACTTGCGCGAAATCGGTCCACTTTCCGCGCGCGAACCAGCTAAAGCCAGTCCGAAGCCATCGAGGATAGATTTTTTGCCGAGTTCGATAACTTCCGCGGAGATATTTTCGTATTTGGTTTGCAGGACAAATTGCCCGACGTACTGCGTGAGTCCTGGAGTCTTTGGAAAGTCGACGACACAAACGGCGTTCACGGCTTCGGCTCGTGCTGCTTCGGAAGGGGCAGCAAGTACCGCGGCGCCCAGAAGCCCCAAAGACGTTTTGCCAAACTCACGCCTTCGCATGATTCACCTGGAGGCAGCGCACGCTACGGCTGAACCTCGTAAACGCGTACTTCCGCTTCTTTACCGGCATGATGGGCACACCGAGATAATAGCGATTCCACTCGGGCACCAACACACCGGTCTTCGCGCGGAATGCGGTTGGAATTTTGGCGAGGAGCTCGTAGTGGTCAGCATCCTTTTGCTGGAATACATCGAGGGCCCCGTCGCCGGCGAGATATATGCGTTTGTGTTGCGGGTCATAGACCGCGTCGTCCACCATGGCTACCGCAGGCAGCTCGGTGATAACCTTGCCATCCTCGGAGTTCAGCACAATTAATTTGCCGGGCTCTCGCGTGACGACGAAGAGGCGGTGGTTTGCTTCATCGAATGCCATCGCCACATTCGCTTTGTCGCCCGCGGGCAATGGCCAGGTGGCCGACAGTTCGGACTTGTTGCGGTCCATCACGCCAACCACGCTCTTGCCGGTGATATTGATGAACATACGGGGCCCGGACTTTTCGAGGGTGATGGCCTCAACATGATTGTTAGGAATTTTTATGTCGCGTAATTTTTTTTTGCTATTGGTATCAATGACGCTGATCAGCGAATAGGGAGTCTTGGCTTCGCGGCCGCCGTTCACAACGTATAAATAAGAAGTGGCCGGATCATAGGCGATGGAGTCGGCATCGATGGAAACTTTAATTGCGTTCAGCGGTTTGAAACTCTCACTATCGTAAATCTTCACCTCTGAAGCGTCACCTTCCACTACGAATAACTTCTTGAGGTCCTTGCGATACAAAATGGCGTGCGGCGCTTTGGCCTCTTCGATAGTGTGAACGCGCTTGTTGGCATTAGTGTCGAGGATGTCCACTTTGTTGTTTTCTTCATCGGTCAAAAATAGCCGGTGCCCATCGATGTCGGGCGTGAAATGATCGAAGTCGCCATCTTTCAAGCCAGGCACCTGAATGGTAGCGACCTGTTTGAGTGGCTCTTTACTCTGGGCAAACGCCAAAAGCGGCATTAACGCGGTGAGAGTGCATGCGGCGAAAATCTTGCGCTTCATGAAGTTGTCTCCATTCGATTGTTGCAGCGGAAATATGATTGGGCGCGACAAAAGACACGCGATGCTACGCTACGATTCCCGGACCCGTCAACGGCAGCAGCGCCGGAAACGTTACCTGGCAAGCGTTTCGACCGCTATTTTGAGGCATTTGAAAGGGTTTGCACCCGCGTCAGTGGAAGCGGCTAAATATAAATTAATCTTCCTTTAAGTTCGTAACAGCCCTGGTAGAGATTATGTTTTCTCGCGGCGGCATAAACGCGCCGGTCATCTATTTGACAGCAAGTCGGGCAAGCTTCTCAGTAACCAAGTCATCCTCATTAAAGAAGGAAAATTATTGCCGGGCGCGGCCGATACGGTGCAAATTCTGACAGACGGGCAAATTATCGATCTAACGAAAAATACGGTGCCGCCCGTGTTGATGACGGCCACACGCACATATTCGGCTGCATAGAATAAAGATAAGTTCGCGGACATAATTGCCGTTTCCGGCGACCCGCTGCAGGACATCACGGAACTTCAACGGGTGAAATTCGTGATGAAGGGCGGAAAGGTAATTGGCGACGATACCAAATAAACAGCAGTTCGATTCCAGTGCATCGCCCGCCCTTTGCTATTCAAATTGCCGCTGTTTTTTTCGCAGAAATTCGTCGAACGCCGTTCTCGAATATCCCCTTGCTTCGTTGTTTTTCGGCCCGCAAATTTGTCATTTTGACCCATCTAAATAGAAATTAATCTTGCGTTAAGGCATCCACTCCATTGAAGGGTCTAGGCTCCGCCCAACTGGGGGTTTAGTCCTTTGACAATCAAAACTGGTTCGGTAAGGCATTGGTCCGGCTGCCTTGCAGCGATTATTTTCATGTTAAGCATGGTTTTTTCTACTGTAGCCCATGCCCAAGTCGCGGGCGGCACTCTTTCGGGTACCGTCACCGACCCAAATGGCGGAGGCGTGCCCAATGCCAGTGTGGTGATCACCAACGTAGCCACCGGCGTAAATCGCGAGGTCGCTACCAACTCAAATGGCTTTTACACCGCGGTAAATCTTTTGCCGGGAACTTATCAACTGAAGGTCACCGCGACTGGATTCAACCCGGAAGAAACCACGGGCATAAACATGACCGTCGGAGCGCAACAAACGCTGGACGTTACACTGCACGTTGGGACGGTTACGAATCGCGTTGAAGTGACTGCGGAAACGCCTGCCGTGCAACTCACCAGCTCCGACATCAGCGCGGTGGTCAATGCCACGACGGTGCGCGAGCTGCCGCTGAATGGCCGCAGCTGGACGGACCTGGCGGCGCTGCAACCTGGAGTTTCGACCATCGAAACGCAGCCGACTTTTGCGACTGGATCTGACCGGGGCAACCGCGGCTTCGGGCAACAATTGACCATCTCAGGCGCGCGCCCGCAACAGAACAATTACCGTCTCGACGGTGTGAGCCTCAACGACTATGCCAACAGCGCGCCCGGCAGCGTGCTGGGTGGGAATCTGGGTGTCGATGCCATCCAGGAATTTTCGGTGCTGACCAGCAACTACTCCGCCGAATATGGCAAGACGTCGGGCGGAGTTGTCAACGCCATCACCCGCTCCGGCACTAATGATTTTCACGGCAGCGTGTACGAATTTCTTCGCAATAGCGCGCTGGATGCCAAGAACTATTTCGAATCGGCGGGCGCTCCAAAAGCACCCTTCAAGCGCAACCAGTTCGGTGGCGCGCTCGGCGGGCGCATCATTCCCAACCGCACTTTTTTCTTTGTGGACTACGAAGGCATTCGGCAATCCAAAGGAATTGCCAACTTGTTGTTCGTGCCGTCGCCCGCAGCGCGGGCTACGGTCACAGATCCTGCAATCCTGAAATATTTGGCGCTGTACCCGGTACCTACCCCTGCCGAATGCGCTGCCGGCGGGCCGGTGTGCCAACACATCTTCAACGGGAAACAAATCGTAACGGAAAACTTTGTCACAACGCGCATTGACCACAAGTTTTCAGATAAAGACAGTTTGTTCGGAACTTACCTCTACGATAAGACGCCCTACAATTCTCCGGATTCTTTTGGCAATGTCGGCCTTAACACCTTGTCGGCGAGGCAAATCGTTGCCGTGGAAGAAACACATAGTTTCACTACCACTTTCGTGAACGCGCTGCGTTTCGGCTACAACCATGAACGCGTCGATAATGACGCCAGTGTGACGGCTCTCAATCCAGCCGCAAGCGACACCTCGCTAGGCGCGTTCGCCGGCAGAGACGCATCGGTCGTCAATGTAACAGGATTTTTGACCTCCCTGCCGGGCGGTGTCGGCGGTTTACCTACCTATTTGTATCGCTGGAACTCGTTTCAAGCGTACGATGATGCTTTTTACACGATCGGAAAACATTCCATCAAGTTCGGCGGAGCCTTCGAGCGCATGCTTTTGAATGTGACGGCTCTCACGGACCCTAATGGAATTTGGTTCTTCAACAGCCTGACGGATTTCCTTTCAAATACTCCCAACAAGTTTCAGGGTGGCGTCGCTAGTTCGCTCACTCCGCGAAATATTAGCCAATCCATCATTGGGGGCTATGTTCAAGACGATTGGCGCTTGAAACCAAATCTGACCTTGAACCTGGGACTCCGGTACGAAATGACCACGGTTCCCACCGAAGCCGACGGCAAATTTGCAAATCTCCGAAATCTTTCCGATCCACTCCCAGTGTGCGGCACTTTTGTGCAGGGCGGTTGTTCAGGCACCGGGCCATTTTTCAACAATCCGACCTTGCACAACTTTGAGCCGCGCTTTGGTTTTGCCTGGGACCCCTTTCATAACGGCAAGCTCGCGGTGCGAGGCGGAGCCGGTCTCTTTGACGTTTTGCCTTTGCCTTACCAGTTCATCCTGCTCACGACACAATCTGCTCCGTTTTTTCAGTACACGTCTCTGAAAGTGGGGTCCACTCCGACGCCGCTAACTTTTCCATTCGTCGACCCAGCGCTCATCACCAATAATAAATTGCGTTCGACGTATGTCGAAACAAATCCCAAACGTAACTATGTAACTCAATGGAACCTGAATTTGCAGTACCAGCTCACTCCTTCGCTGGCGGCATTCGTGGCATACGTAGGATCTCGGGGCGTTCACCAACCATTTCGCGTTGATGAAGCTGACCTAGTGATACCAACCAAGACTCCTTCGGGGTATCTATGGCCGAAGGTCGACGTATTAGGGAACGTCTTCAGCCCCCAATGTAATCAGACGGACCCGAACGGGAGCGACCCAGCGCAATGCGCCCCTCCAAATACCATTAACCCAGCTTTTGGGTCGGTACGCGGAATGTTTTATGACGGACGCTCTTACTACAACGCCCTTGAGCTGCAGCTGGCCAAGCGCCTGAGCCACGGCTTCCAGATGCAGGGCACCTATACGTGGTCCAAAAGCATCGACACTAGTTCAGCTACACTCGCTGGGGATGCCTTTGGCAACTCTATTTCCAGCCTTGACTGGTTTGATTTGAGGCTGACGCGAGGGTTATCGGATTTCAACGTCGGTCGGACTTTGGTGATCAATTCCACCTGGGAGTTACCCACGGCTAAATCTTTCGCTGGCCCCGCCGAGTGGCTTACGAATGGGTGGGAGCTCGGAATGATTTTCACGGTAAGTGACGGCGTGCCTTTTACCCCCACGTGGGGAACCGGCGCCGATCCGGCGGGCACGCTTAGCAGCGACGACTTTGCATACCCGAACCGTCTTACGGGCCCGGGCTGCGGTACCGCAACTAATCCGGGCAATCCCACCAACTATATAAAGACCCAGTGCTTCAGCGTTCCGGTAGCGCCCAATCAAGCATTCTTCAATGCCAATTGCGACCCGGCTCCTCCCACTTTTGGCGGTCCGTTGCCTCCGGGAGACCTGCGATGCTTCAACCTGCGTGGCAATGCCGGCCGCAACATTCTCATAGGACCGGGGCTGACCGATCTTGATTTCTCTGTTTTCAAGAACAACAAGATCAAGCGCATCTCAGAAAACTTCAACGTGCAGTTTCGCATGGAGATATTCAACATTTTGAATCATCCCAATTTTGCGCCTCCGGGGCCGGGTGATGGGAACACGGATATTTTTGCTCCTAACGGAGATTCGGGCGCTCCTCCAGTAGGTACCGCAGGAGCCTTGCAACGCACCACAGCTTCCGAGCGGCAGGTTCAATTTGCGATCAAGATTATTTTTTAGCCCGACGTCACATTTCCCATGGGTAAAATCATAAAGCGAGCGCTGCTCGCGAGCGCACTGGCAGCGGCATTCTTCGCCATCTCGAGATGGTGCCAAGACGAGGCGCCATAGTAGTTTGGTGGCGAAGAGATTCGGACAGAGCGTCTCGATTTCGATATTTTCAAAAATAGAATTCAGCCAATTTTTCTAAAGCACCGCGTCGGTCACGCTCGCTGTTAAGCGCCTTAACACCCTGGACCTGAGCAAAATAAATAGAGGTTCGGGTCTGGTTAACCACTCTTCGATCTGAGATTCGTTGAGGGATTAATGGCGGAATTATCGCTTCCCAGTGTAACGGACCGGAGATAACCGGAACGCGAGGTTATGTCTCAAAAGCGTCAGAAGTCAGCGTTGTGACCATTTCGGCATATATGTCCACTGCTCGGAGCAGCTGCTGCTTCAGGATGCACTCCTCGGCGGTGTGGGCGGCGTGAATGCTGCCGGGGCCGATTAGAAACGGCTTTCCCCAAGCGGTTCCAAGGCTTGGAATATCCGTGGTGAAGGACACGACCGTGGTTGGCAATCCCGGGAATGGCGCTAAGCGCTGCGCGGGCGTGGTGTATTGTTCGCGCCCCTCAGCGCGTCCGGCCAACACCTGTGCCAGTGCTTCACGTATAGGGGCGGCACTGCCCACCAGCCGAAACATGATTTCAGCCTGGGCATGATCGGCGATGACATTGGGAGCGCGACCGCCATTGATAGTGCCAATATTCAGAGTGGAGTGGCCCAGCAATTCGTCCTCTGGCAGCTTGATAGCGCGAATGTCCTGCAGCACATCCAGCAATGTTTCAATGGCGGAATGGCCTAGCTCGGGATATGCGGAATGGGCCAGGCGGCCCTTCGCGGTGATTTCAAAGCGCAACGCGCCTTTTGTACCTAGCGCGATTTTGTTCTCCGTGGGCTCGCCGTTAATAAGGTAGCGGGAGCCGCGAGGATTCCTAGCGGCAACCAACGCTCCAGCGCCATTGACTTCTTCACCTACCACAAAAAGTACAGCGAAATTTTTCTTCCCGGCGTTCAGAAGTTTCTCTACGGCCGCAATCATGACGGCGATAATCCCCTTCGCATCACAAGCGCCGCGCCCCCAAATTGCTTCTTCATTTTCGCGGGAGGGAAAAAATGGCGGCACGGTGTCCATGTGCGTGGAGAGGGTCACGACTGGCTGGCCCCAATAGGCGATGACATTAAAGCGATCAGGCTCCACTTCCATTCGTTCCACCCGCCCAGCGTGGCGCTTGGCGAGGTTCGAAAGGTGTGTGAACAGGAATTCGCCGACACGTTTTTCTGAATTCGTTACGGAGTCAATATCGATTAGCGCGCGCGTGAGTTCAAATGCATTCATAGCTCAGGTGAATTCTCAGGTGTGAGGGAAAATTACCATTGGACACCTTAATTCCCAGACCTCGACGTTACTTGCGCCAGCGGCCTCGCAAGTCGGCGACCAGCTCGCGTGCAACTTCCTTGGCTCGAGGAATATCATGTGGATCAAAGGATATGGCCGACACGCGAGCGTGCCCGCCACCTCCGAACTTCTCTGCCAGCGACGCCAGATTAGCGTCTGCGTTCGCGAGATTCCACGGATTCGTACCCAGGGAAACTTTCGCGCGCACTGCTGATGCGCTTACGCTAACGGAATAAATGCATTCCGGATATAACAGATATGGGATGAATTTGTTGTAGCCTTCCAGGTCCAGGTCGCTGACATCAAAAAAAATGACTCCTTCGCGCGCGTCGGCACGCTCGCGAAGAATCTCGATGGATTTTCGGTGTCGGTCCAGTAACGGCTCGAGATGTTTTGCCACCATAGGCAGCTTTACCATTTCCGATAGCGGCCGGTAGGCCAGTTCGGGAATTATCTTCGCCGGCAGGCCATTTTCTGAGGCTGCTTCGATGACCAGCGCGAGTTGCGTGGCGGGTTCCGCGAGGGCCACGGCGGCTTCGGGCGTCGGGTACTGCGCGCCATCGATGATGTCGCCCCAATGAATTAAATCGTCGAGCGGCTTGGTGTCGAAGCCGAATTTTGCTTGAGAAACGTCGGCGATCAGTTTGGTGCAGGATTTGTAATCCGGCTCGTAAAACATATTCGGTCCGGGGTGCTTGCGAAAGTTTTCCGCGTCTGACGGAGTCAGGAAGGCGCTCTGATGATGGTCAAACCACCAGGTGACTTTCGGCGAGTTCGAATATTTGAAGTCCACAATCACATTTTCGTCACCGTCAAAAAGGCCGTCTGTCCAGGGCTGCACCGCGCGATGGGTCATGCCCGTCAGTTCGAATTGCGCGTCCGGATCAAAGCGTTCGCGGTAGAAGCGGTAAAAAAGTGCGGCGGAGGCGGTGCCATCAAAACAACGATCATGGAAACACAGGCGTACTCGGGTCATAAACCTCGCGAATGCCTTTCTAGGCTTAGTGCAATGTTAAATGAAGCTTTTTACAATGGTGGGAGCCAACCGGAAAGTCAATAGTAACCACGTTTAAATAAAGTTCAGAGCAGAAAGAAATCGCACGAGAATGGAGCGCCTCCCAGGCGGCGATTTCTGTCTAATTATTTGCCGGCGATGCCATCGGCAATAGGCGCGGCAATAGGCACACGGAATAGTTCGTGCTGATAGGCCTTGATCATTAACAGAATCCACAAAATTACCGTCAACAACCCAAGTACCATGGAGACCATCGCCCACAAACCAAATCCAACGAAGCCTCCGATGCCGGCCACGACCCCAAAGCCAATTCTCAGCACCATTAAAGCGCCGAAGACCACGATCGACTGCGCGGCGTGAAACCTGACGAAGGGCCGTTTATCGATCAATATAAATATGATCCCCGTCAGCCATCCAACTGCGTAGCACAACAGCCCAGCCACGTTTTCCGCGAGACCTTCGCTGCTCGCCGCTGGCGCCGTGGCCATCGGAACTGCAGAAGCCGTTTGGCTGGCTCCGCACTTCGGGCAGAATGTCGCGCCACCTAACTCCGTTCCACACGCTTTACAGAACGCCATTTGCTAGACCTCCGGGAGGGATATAATGCGCCGGAGCGTAACAAAAGAGGACCTCTTGTGCAATGACTTATCGCAGCGGCACAGCGCCTTGCGGTGTTGCGCAATTAGCAGCAACGCTAATGTGGGTGAGGGTCGTTTTTGACAAGAGTTAAGCCCAATGGCTGACGCATTGACCTCCGCGAGCGTCTCCTCCGCAAATCCGTCCGCATCTTCTCGCCTGTTTAATTGGCCGCGCGACACGACAGCAGCCGAGCGCCAGACACTCGTTGCGGGTGGTCTTGGCTGGATGCTCGATGCCATGGACGTGATGTTGTACTCGCTGGTGATCACGTTTCTCATGCGCGAATTCGCGATGGATACGCGCACCGCTGGCTTTCTCAATTCCCTCACTCTTGTGGCCTCAGCCATTGGCGGGCTGGTATTCGGTTGGGTTGCTGATCGAATTGGCCGTACTCGCGCACTGATGGCGTCCATCGGGTTGTACTCGGTGGCCAGCGCGGCGTGCGGATTCTCGCATTCCATGACGGAATTGGCGGCGTTCCGGTTCTTGTTAGGGCTTGGAATGGGCGGCGAATGGACCGCCGCCGCTGCGCTGATAGCCGAAACATGGCGGCCCGAACACCGCGGGAAAGCCCTGGGGCTGATGCAATCCTCTTACGCTATTGGCGAAGCCATCGCTGCGCTGGTCGTCGCCGTGGTGTTGCCGCAGTTTGGCTGGCGAGCGGTATTTTTTGTCGGAGTGCTACCGGCGCTGATGGTCTTTTGGATTCGCCGCAGTGTGCCCGAGCCCGCGGTGTGGAAAAACCGTGTAGCAACAGAGCGATCCGGATTCTTTCGTCTGTTGCTTGGCAAAGGAGTTTTTCGTGTGGGACTGCTGGCCACGGCGATGAACGCCTTCGGGATGTTTGGCTACTGGGGCCTGTTCACCTGGATCCCTGCGTATTTGTCATTGCCAGTTTCTCAAGGTGGACGGGGCTTGAGCCTGGTCAAGACGACAACATTCTTTCTGGTGTTGTGCTTCGGAAAATGGCTAGGTTACGCATCCTTTGGATTTTTTGCCGATGTCTTCGGCCGTCGTAAACCTTACTTTATTTATTTGCTGATTGCGGCGGGGTTAACGCCAATCTATGGGTCTGCCAAGAGCGCGTTTTGGCTGCTGTTGCTAGGCCCATTCGTAGCTTTTTTTGGAACGGGATTTTTTTCGGGTTATGCCGCGATTGCCAGTGAAATTTTTCCAGGCGAAATCCGCGCGGCAGCTATGGGACTCAGCTACAACATCGGCCGTGGATTTTCCGCCGCCGCACCGTTTGCTGTTGGGGCGTTGGCACTGCATTACGGGATCGGTCCGGCTTTCTCGCTGCTGGCTGCGGCGTTTTTCGTAGCTGCGCTCCTGGCGCTGCTGCTTCCTGAGACTTTAGGACGGGCTCTGACATGATCGATGGGCCGGGACAAATGATTGGATGTAGTTGATGGTGCGGGAAGAGGGATTTGAACCCCCAAGGGCTTGCGCCCGGCAGGTCCTAAGCCTGCTGCGTCTGCCAGTTCCGCCATTCCCGCAATGCGAGCAGAGCAAGTTTATCATGCTAATTTATAGCTAAAGAACAACGTTCTGGGTCTGGAGCCGTTTATGTCGCGAGATGTGCGCAGCCTGCTTGAACTGTACAATCCCAATAATCCGCTGGATCACGCATCCACTATTCCTTCGCTTTGGTATTTCGATGAAGGTCTTGCGGAACTGGAGAATTCCGCTGTTTTTGGTAAAAGCTGGCAGGCAGTCGGCCGCGCCGACCAGGTGCAGAACCCGGGGCAATTTCTTACTGCCGATATCGCCGGTGATCCGATTGTGGTGGTGCGCGGTGAAGACTCGCAATTACGTGCCTTTTATAATGTATGCCGACATCATGCAGCGGCGGTGGTCACGGAAGCTCAAGGTTGCGCGAAACAATTTCGCTGTCCTTATCACGGATGGACCTACGGGATCGATGGCGCGTTAAAAGGCATGGTTGAATTTGATGGCGTCTGCGATTTCGAGCGCTCCGCTAACGGGCTGGTGCCCGTCCTCGTGGACACCTGGGAGAGTTTTGTATTTGTGAACCTCGATCCAGACGCTGGTTCGTTGCGCGACTTTCTTGGCAGCATCCCGCCCATTGTCGCGCCTTTGCAGTTGACAAAAAAACTGCGGTACTTTGATCGCCGCATCTACACTTTGCAGTGCAACTGGAAAGTGTACGTCGATAATTATCTGGATGGGGGCTATCACGTTCCGCACGCGCACAAAGGGCTAAGCAGCGTCATCGAGTACACCAAATACACCATAGAAAACATTGAGCGCGCTTGTTTGCAGTCCAGTCCGCTGTCTTCCGACGCCAGCTCTGAAGTGGGAGTGGCCTCCACACGCCAGGGCCGCGCTTTTTATTTGTGGATCTACCCCAATTTTATGCTGAACGCGTACGAAGGGGTGATGGACACAAACGTGGTAGTCCCC
This sequence comes from uncultured Acidobacteriota bacterium, assembly GCA_963705755.1. GTDB lineage: Bacteria > Acidobacteriota > Terriglobia > Acidiferrales > UBA7541 > Acidiferrum. Next base: position 11,338 of record CAVPKZ010000190.1, read on the forward strand.
TTAGGCGTGGATAAGTGCGCGGTGATCTTCGATTACTATTTCGCGGATATCTCTGCTGCCGCGGAAACGCGGAATCGCGAGAGCATTGCCGTCAGCGAAAAAGTTCAAGATGAAGATATGGGTATCTGCGACGCCGTGCAGCGCGGTTTAGGCTCACGCGCTTATTTAGCCGGGCGTCTCTCGGTTCGTCGTGAGGCGGGTGAACATCTTTTCCATCGCTTGCTGCACGCCGATTTGACTGTCGCGGCGAACCGGTCAGAAGCGGCCGCGGATTAAAGATAAAACGGTTTCCTGCCGCGTTTAACACAGCAATTTAAAAGGGACGAGCGCAATCGTTTTGCCTGTCCGCGAATTGACGATGCCAGAAGCGTCGGCTTATACTGATGATTAGTCGCGAGTCAGTCCTTGCTTCTCTAAGCTCAATTGAAAGCCTGGATCGCTGGAGCCCCTGGAACTGGGGTGTTTGTGCTCGCCGATGAGCGTCCCAGCGTTGTAACCTGTATTGATTGATCCCAAGTTTCTAAGTATTGAAAGGCAACCTGTATGAGTGAAGGTACCGAAAAGACCGCCGAAAGCACGCCGGAGGGCACGAATCAGGCCGTGGCTGGAGCGACCTGCCGCCGCGAGCTGGACCTGGAAATTCCCGCGGACGAAGTCTCCAAAGCCATGGAGCGGGTGGCCAAAGAATTCGCGAAGGTCGCGCGAGTGCCGGGCTTTCGTCCTGGCAAAGCCCCGATTACGTTGATTCGGCGGCGATTTGCAGACGACATCAAGGGTGAAGTGCTGCAATCGCTGGTGCCTGAGAGGGTGGAAAAGGCTGTCAGCGAGCAGAACCTTACCCCCGGTCTCACAACTGAAGTCGAAAAGCTGGACTTCAACGATGGCCAGCCGCTTAAATTTCGAGCCGTGTTCGAAGTTCTTCCCGAATTTGAGCTGGGCAATTATAAGGATCTGCAACTCGAGATGCCGGTCATGGACGTCGTGGATGAGGATGTCACCAAAACGCTGGAAGACATGCGCGAACGTGCCGCGGCATTTGCTCCCGCCGAGGGCCGACCTGTGCAGGACGGCGATTTCGTGCAGCTAAAACTGACTGGCACCCCTGAAGGTGAAGGCGAACCGCTGCAGGCTGACAGCGTGCTGTGTCACATCGGCGCGGAAGAGACCATGGCGCCATTTAACGAAAATCTTCGCGGCGTGAATATCGGGGATCACAAGGATTTCGACGTTCCGTATCCTGCGGATTATCCCGATGCGAAGCTCGCGGGCAAGACCTATCATTATTCCGTGGATGTGCTGGGCATCAAAACCAAGAAGCTTCCTGAATTAAATGATGACTTCGCCAAGGACGTCAGCGACGCGACTACCCTTGACGAGTTAAATAAAAAGATTCGCGAAGGTCTGGAACACCAGCGCGATCACAAGCAGAAAGATTTGTTGCGCGAAAAAGTTCTGGGCGAAATCGTGAAGTTGCATGACTTCCCTGTACCGCAGTCACTGGTCGAGCATCAAATGGATGTGCGCCTGGAACGCGTGGTTCGCTCGCTGGCGCAGCAAGGTGTCGACCCGCGCGCGGTGAATATCGATTGGGTGTCGTTACAGAAAGCGGAATGAAGACCGTGCCAAGGACGATGTAAAGGCTGAACTGATTGTCGACCGCATCGCCACGGCGGAAAACATCGATGTGCACCGAGGAAGAAGTGGAGCATGAGCTGGAACATCTGGCCGGACATAGTAACGAATCGGCGGAAGCAATTCGCGCTCGTTTGACAAAGCAAGGTACGCTCGATAGGATAAAAGCGAAGTTGCGGAGTGATAAAACTCTCGACTGGCTCGCGCAAAATGCTCGGGTAAGCACCACAGCAGCAGCCGCTGGTGCGAAGTGAACTTTCGGATTGCGTTCGGCGGCAGGGTGGCGCGCAGCAGTTGACTAGAAGCCTAATCTTATCGTTCGCAACCGCAAACACTTAACCAAGCCAAACAATGAAAAACTTTAACGAACCAGATTATCGCACCACCACGCTTGTACCCATGGTGGTCGAGCAGACCAGCCGGGGCGAGCGCGCCTATGATATTTATTCGCGGCTCCTGAAAGAGCACATCATTTTTATAGGCACGCCGATTGACGACCACGTCGCCAATCTGGCTATCGCGCAAATGCTTTTTCTTCAGGCCGAAGATCCTGAAAAAGACATTCAGATTTACATCAATTCCCCGGGCGGTTCTATCACTGCGGGGTTCGCGATTTACGACACTATGCAGTTCGTCAAGCCCGACGTAGTCACCACTTGCGTGGGTCAGGCAGCGTCCATCGCGGCTGTGCTGTTGGTTGGCGGAGCGCCGAAAAAGCGTTTCGCGCTACCCAACGCACGTATCCTGATTCACCAGCCGTGGATGTCCGGTCTAGGCGGTCAGGCCACGGATATCGACCTGCATGCCAAGGAAATCCTGCGCATGCGCATGGTTATCAACAAACTTCTTGCGCAACATAGCGGACAGAACGTTACGCGCATCGAAAAGGATGTAGAGCGCGACTTCATCATGAATCCCGAGCAAGCCAAGGAATACGGGATGATTGACGAGATTATCTACAAGCATCGTTAGATCCGCGCCAGGCTCACTATCCGGCGCGCGTTACGAGACTTGTTCCAACAAGTTAGCAGGTTTTACGCCTTTCTATTTTGCTTCGGAGATAAATCGGCCTAGAATGATGGGTTCAGGGTACTCCGTCGAAGCTCCGCGGAGACGAGGCCTTCACGCCAGTGAAAAAATTCAATCCAGAAGAGCCGCTGCGCTGTTCCTTCTGCCATAAGACCCAGGAACAGGTCGAAAAGCTGATCAGTTCGCCTTCGGACTATCCGCGCGCCTACATATGTAATGAGTGCGTGGGTGTGTGCGAAACGATTCTAGAGGATGAAAAGCGCGAGCAGGCTACGGCTCCGGCCAAGAGGCTACCGCGCCCTCCG
>CAVPKZ010000191.1:0-42895 GCA_963705755.1 uncultured Acidobacteriota bacterium
TAAAAACCGTGCGGTCAATCATCACAAAAAGATTTGCCAAAGTGTTGCGGATCAAGCCCGTAAAATCATCACTTCGGTCGATTTAATCAGCGCCGCGGCCTTGTCTCCTACTTTCAGGCGCATCTCCCGCACCGCGTCAGCCGTCACAATAGAGGTAATGTGCTGGCCGCCGATCGACAAACTCACCTGCGCGATCAGCCCGCCGATCTTGATATCCGTGACCCGCCCGATCAATTGATTGCGCCCACTGATATTGCGAAAACCAGTTCGCTTTGTTGCCACTTCACCTTTATCACTTGCGCTGTGCAGAAATTTGTCCAGTTGGCTCTCGGGAATTCGGTGATGACCTCCCGCAGTCTTGATCGTTCGAATCTTGCCTTTGTAGATCCACAATTTCAGCGTGGCATAACTGATGCCCAGCACCTTCGACGCTTCACGCGGCGAAAACATTTTCTCAGCAGCCACGACAATCTCCTTGGAACTGTTGAGCGGCATTGTATATCGTTTTCTTAACGCAAATGAGGACTGCCATGCTGCCGCCAAGCCAGGATTCATCCCTCAACGCACGTCAGGATCAGGCAGAATTCCTATGGTCGCAACTTAGGAAAAGCGCGCGTAGTATATCCCTAACCCTCGCTTCTCGCGCACATGGGACTAATTTCACTGCCACAAAAAAAAGTAGCGGGCTCGCTGGGCGCGGCCCGCCACCTTTTCCCCGGTCCCGTCTCTCCAGGACCTAAGAAAGAGCGGCGCTTCGCTTGCTGTGATACGCGCGTGCGTGGATATTCTGCTTCGCGCGTCGCATCTTGGCCAACACCAACACTGCGAGAGGTGCCGTCAACACGATTGAGATTCCGATCAACCACCCTTCTCTCGCACTCCCGCCAGAAACCACCGCTTCCTGAACCACACTCGACTGCGCCACCACCATCGCCGTGTCCGTCTGGACTGAGTTGGCCATCACAGTGTTCCCATTATTTGCGACTGCGGCGGGCGCGGGCTGCGGAAACCTTTCCACGTTTGGGCTGTCCTCCAAACGGTGTTGTCAATTTCTTGAGCCCGCGCACCACCTGCCAGCAAAAAAGCCGCTGCAAATCCGATTACCGCTACCTGCGCCCAGAGGATATTTTGAAATTTCATTTGCCACCTCCATCCAATCTTTTTGTTCTGTCGCTTGTTGCCAACGCTATCTACTAATGCAGTCGCGATGCCATTCCGCGAAATTTCGCGACGTTAACAAAATAAATTCTTATCGACTGATAGATGAACAAGTTGTCTCAACCACGCGATGCCGCGCGACTCCTGGACCCCGGTCACCACGTTTGCAATCCTATCTGTCTAGCTACACAGCCGCAGGAAAGATCACCCGCAAGCGCCGCTGCTAAATTTGCTTTTTAAATGGGTATTTTGGCAACAGCTGCGCCAACCCGCACAATCCCCGCTAGTTATTGACCGCTGATAACATCGCCAGGCGCGCCCGCTAGCTCCCAAAAACCGATAAGCCATTCGTTTAGGTCTCTATCCTTTCGGATAGCCATCTGCTCTGGCCATCCTCGCCCGCTGGCGCTAGGGATCCTAGCGGAGGATCTCCCCGAGAGCGTTCTGGAAACAGCCAAAACCGGATGTAGCCCACCCGCTAAATACCACGACGCCATCCGCAATCTCAAAAAACAACTCATTCTCGCCGCCTTCGACCAATCCCACGGTAGCGTTACCGACGCCGCTACTCTCCTCGGCGTCCACGCCAACTATCCCCATCGTCTGATGCGCAACTTCCAGCTGCGCCCGCCCTCAAGAAACACACCGGAGCCTAACAGTCTCAACCGTCGTATCGTCGTATGTCATTTAAAATGAGCGGATTATTATTTTCTTGACATAATAGCTGATTGTTATATCATAATCGCATATTGCAATGCTTAGTGTGGCCATGACCCTCGGCGACAAAATCCGTTCCCTTCGCGCTGTTGAAGGTTCTCTTCGTGGCCTCAATCGGCCCATGACCCAGCAAGAAATGGCTGCCGCCATGAAGCGCGAGACCGGTCGCACCTTGAGCCAGGCCTATCTCTCGCAGCTTGAGAGCGGCTCTCGACCGCATCTGACTCACACCACGCGCGAACTTCTAGCCCGCTTCTTTCGCATCTACCCGGGCTTCCTGGTTAGCGACCCTGAAGGTTACACGCCCGAACTGCAATCGGAGCTGCGTGCCATTGACGCCAAGATTGACTCATGGCTCTTTGCTGGTGCCGAACAATTTGCCTCGGACAAAGATCTGCATCGCGCCTTCGAGACTATCGCCAGGCACCGTGACTCTCGCCAAGCATTATTGTTGTTGGCGGAGATTCTGCGGGCTCCTGGTCTAGCTGAACGGTTAGCCGAAGTGCTCGGCCCTAATACCAATCAGGGCAGCGCTCATCCACCACCGGCATCCGCGTGATAACAAACCGCTGCGCGTGGATTATGATCCACCGCCCGCGAGAGTCCCCAGCAACAATGTTTCGCTTCGGGGGTGCCCTATGACTTGGTCAGATTTTTATCTTCTCTGCTTCATCATCGGATTCTCGCTCAGCGTCCTTTCGTTTTTGGTCGGCGCCGTTCACATCCACCTGCCCTTCAAACTTCACATGCCGTTCCACAGCGCACCCCACGGTGGCGCTACTTCTCACGGCGGCATCGCCAAGTCAGCTTCGTTCCACAGCGGAGGCCACATCTCCTGGTTCAACGCCTCTACGGTACTGGCCTTCCTCGCTTGGTTTGGTGGTATCGGCTACATCCTGTCTGCGCATTCGCACCTTGTTGGTCTTATTGCATTGGCGTTTGCCATAGCTGGCGGCTTTAGCGCCTCGTGGGCCGTTTTTAAATTCATGGTGAAACTCATGAACACGGAAAGTTCGCATTTGAAAGATGAGGACTATCGCCACGAGGGTCTGGTCTGCACGGTGACCATGCCCGTGCGCGCAAACGGCACCGGAGAAATTATGTACATGCAAAACAGTATACGCCGCAGTGCCGGCGCACGCTCCTGCAATGGTAAGCCGCTGGAAAAGGCCGCCGAAGTGGTCATTGAGCGTTACGAAAACGGTGTGGCCTATGTGCATCGGTGGGAAGAATTCACCAGCTAAGGCTGTACACGAATTTCGCGGACTGACTCCCGACTCAACAGTCCGCCGAAGAGTGAAAGGAAGGTCTTTATGTTCGGATTCCCAGTCATTCCCATGATTGCCGGTCTTGCTGTGGTGGCCGTGCTTCTCATCATGATCACCTTGGCGAAGATGTATCGCAAAGTGGGCCCGCACGAAGCGCTGATCATTTACGGTACCGGTTCTGAAGCGCGCATCGTAAAAGGCAGCGGCACCATCATCTGGCCCATGTTGCAAACTTGCAAAGAGTTGTCGCTCGAGCTCATGTCCTTCGACGTGGCTCCGCAACAAAGTCTCTACACCCAACAAGGCGTGGCCGTCACGGTTGAAGCGGTCGCGCAAATTAAAGTGAAGTCCGATCCAGTTTCTATCCGCACTGCAGCCGAGCAGTTCCTCACCAAGCGGCCCGAGCAACGCGAAGGCTTGATCCGCCTGGTGATGGAAGGACACCTGCGCGGCATCATCGGCCAGCTCACCGTCGAGCAAATCGTCAAGGAACCTGAAATGGTCGCGGATCGCATGCGCTCCACTAATGCCAGTGACATGGCCAAGATGGGCCTCGAAGTAATCAGCTTCACCATCAAGGAAGTGCGCGACAAGAATGAATACATCACCAACATGGGTCGGCCCGACATCGCGCGAATTCGCCGTGACGCCGAAGTGGCCACTGCCGAAGCCGAACGCGACATCGCCATTAAGCGTGCCGAGTCCCAACGCGCCGCTGCGGTCGCCAAGGCGCAAGCCGATCAGGAGCGCGTGGCCGCCGAAACCGCGTCGTTGGCCAAACAAGCGGAAGCCAATCGCGACCTCGACCTCAAAAAGGCCGCTTTCCTGGAAATGACCAAGAAAGCTCAGGCCACCGCCGACAAGTCTTACGAGATCGAAACCAACGTGATGCAACAACGTGTGATTGCCGAGTCCGTGAAAGTTCAGCAGATCGAGCGCGAGGCCCAAGTCAAAGTGCAGGAAGCGGAAATCGAGCGCCGCGAGCGCGAGCTGATCGCCACCGTGTTGAAACCCGCGGAAATCGAGCGGCAACGCATCGAAACGATTGCCAATGCCGAACGTCAGCGCTTCATCAGCGAAGCCGAAGGCCGCGCATCTTCCATCCGCGCCCAAGGCGAAGCGGAAGCCGAAATCATCTTCAAGAAGGGCGAAGCCGAAGCCAAGGCCATGAACGTCAAGGCGGAAGCGTTTCAGGAATACAACCAGGCTGCAGTACTCGACAAGCTTATTACCGGAATGCCGGATGTTGTCCGAGCGCTTAGCGAACCTCTCAGCAAAGTGGACAAGGTCACCATCGTCTCTACCGGCAATGGGGATGCCGCTGGCGCATACAAACTCACTGGCGACATCACCAAGATAGCTGCCCAGGTGCCCGCGCTCTTCGAAGCGCTATCGGGCATGCAGATGTCCGAGTTGCTGGGCAAAGTGCGCGTAATTGGCGACAAAGCAGCGAAGCCGGCTATTCCGCCTGCTCCCACGCTGTAACTGGTACTTCCCTTCCGGTGAATTTTAGAAAATTCACCGGAAGGCTCTATTAAAGAACTGTTCATGACAGAAAAAAACTTCACGGAAGTTGGGCTCAGGAATCGGAATTTAGTTTTTGATAGAAAAGGAGAATAGTCATGGGACTTTTAGAACGTGTCGGCACTTTAATTCGCGCCAATCTGAATGACATGATCGATCGCGCGGAAGATCCGGAAAAACTCATCAAGCAAGTCATCCTCGATATGGACAATCAATATCTTCAAGTGAAGACGCAGGTCGCGGTCTCCATCGCGGACCAGCATATGCTCGAAAAAAAGTTTCGCGAAAATGAAGATGCAGGGGGGGACTGGATGCGCAAGGCGGAACTCGCAGTAGAAAAGCAACAGGACGATCTCGCGCGTGCCGCGCTCGATCGTTTTCAGACTTCGCAAAAACTCACGCTCAGTTATCGCGAACAGGTGGACGATCAGAAACTACAGGTGGAAACGTTAAAAAACGCGCTCATCAAGCTGGAACAAAAGCTCGACGAAGCCAAAGCCAAGCGTGATCTCTTCCTCGCGCGCCATCGTCGCGGCGTCGCGCTCGGCAAAGCCGCCCGCGCGCAGTCCGCAATTGGCGATAATTCCGGAAGCGCCGCCTTCGATCGCCTGCAAGACCGAGTCAACCACACCGAAGCCATCGCCAGCGCCGAGGTCGAACTCTTCAACGAAAATGCCGGTGAACGCCTAGCGCGCCTCGACCGCGACTCCGAAATCGAACGCCTCCTAACCGAACTCAAATCCAAACACGGCCTGCTCACGCAATAATCAGCTGCCGTGCCTTGTATCTCGGCCGCCACCTCGGTACTATGCACGGATTACGGTTGCTCGCTCTGTTGCCCACCGGCAGGCAGGTATAGGGAACATTTTACCTGGAGTTTACGTTCCATTAATGGCAGGCCGAGATTGGCTGCTTTGCGTAACTGCGGAAAGCGGTCACCCTTGCAACGTAACGGGTATTCGAGGCTGATGATACGTTGGAGCAGGATGCCCAACTGGTCCAGCAATGCCTCCAGGGCGACGGGTCGGCCTGGGAGGAACTTGTGCGCCGTCACACCCGTCGTATCTATAATATTTGTTATAGGTTTACGGGCAATGGGGCGGAGGCCGAGGACCTCTCGCAGGACGTCTTCCTGCGCGTTTATAAGACTCTGGGCAGCTACCGTTCAGCTTACGGCGGCTTCGCAACTTGGATGACTAGCGTGACTCGTAACCTACTGATTGACCACTATCGCCGCACCAAAAGGGACCGCGTCACCGACTCGCTCGATGACGCCATGCCCGTCGTCGAGAACAAGGCTCTTCCGCTCGCCGCCCTGATGAGCTGGCGCTCTTGGGCGAGCTGGCTCCCAGATCCAAGTAGCCTTAACCAAGCTTTCCCCGAATTGCGCGAAGCGGTCATCCTCCGCGACCTGCAGCAACTCGAATACGGCGAAATTCAACGTACGCTCGCCGTGCCCGAAGGCACCGTGAAATCCCGCATCAACCGTGGCCGCATCGAACTCGCTCGCATTTTGCAGCAGATGGGAGTGCGCCCATCATGACTTCCCTCCCGAACTGGACACACGAAGAAATCGAAGCACGACTCACCGACTATCTCGAAGGATTGTTGCAGCCCGAAGAGCAACGCGCATTTGACGCCCATATTTCCACTTGCGAGCAGTGTGAGCCGTTGCTCGCCAGCGTTTCGCATCTGCTCACCGACCTCCATTCCATGGATGAAATCGAGCCGCCGCCCGGCTCATCTACGCCATCCTCGATAAAACTCTAGGCCCGCGTGAAACCGTTACGGGCTGGCGCGCCGGGTTTGCTTGGCTCCGCGCGCTCGCCAATCCCCGCGTTGGCTATGGATTCGCTTCCGTGGCAGCGACCTTCTTGATCGTGGTTTCCAGCTCCGGGTTTAACTGGCGCAAACCGCGTCTCGCGGATTTGAAGCCGGCCACTATTTATCGCCGCGCCGACCAAAAGGTTCACTTGGTATACGCGCAGGGCACCAAGTTCGTCAGCGACCTTCGCGTGGTTTACGAAATTCAATCTCGTCTCAGCCAGGACGACCAACAGATTCCGGCGCAGGATCGCAACCGCCAACAGCCTCCCCCTAAGGATCCCGGCCAGACTGACGGCACGAACCCCTCGTCCCCGAAGCAGCAAAACCGCGCCAATGGCATCGACGCAAATTTGCAAATGCTCGCTGCCGATTTGCCGCTTTTCGTCGAGAGGAGAATTCGATGAAGTGTGCCGTCCATCAGGATGTGGACGCTATCGGCTATTGTCGCAACTGTGGCAAAGCGCTCTGTTCAGTGTGCGCGCGCCCGATTCGCGACGTTTATTATTGCGAAGATTGCCTGGCTGGGGCGGTTGGTATTCCCCCCAATCCGCCGCCAGCCTCCGCTCCTAACCCTGCTGGCCCCACACCGTACGTAACTGGCGCTTACGTTCCGCCACCCGGTCAACAGCCCGGGGCGATTCCGCCGCGTGCCAATACCGCCAGTAGTCCTACCGTTGCGTTCATCCTGGGATTCTGTCCCGGTCTGGGCGCGATCTATAACGGCGAATACAACAAAGCGCTGATCCACATCGTAGTCTTCGCCGCCATGATTGTGGGACTGAGCAGCGACTTGGGCGGTGGCGCCGACACCGCGTTAGGACTTCTCCTCGCAGGTTTTGTTTTCTACATGGCTTTCGATGCCATGCGCACCGCAAAAGCCAAGCAGATGGGCGAAGCCACCGTTGATCCTTTGGAATCGTGGAGCAAAGAGCGGCCGATCGGTCCCATTATTCTGATTGGCATCGGCGTGCTGTTTCTGTTGAACAATTTCGCGTGGTTCCCGTTTTATCGGATAGAGCGTTTCTGGCCCCTGATTCTTATTGGAGTTGGCGTGTTGATGTTCCGCAACAGATTGGGTCGACCATGATCGCCTCGCGCGGAAAAACGCCGCGCAGAATTAGCGCCGGAAAAGTTGTTGGAGGCCAACACAGATGAGTGATCGCATTCGTTGCCATTGCCGCCGCTGCACCATCCGCAGCTTGATGGGCCCGGCGGTGATCATCACCGTGGGCATACTGTTTCTTCTCGAACAGACCCGCAGCGGCTTTTCGTTTGGACAAACATGGCCGGTAATTCTGGTGGTGATCGGCATCATTAGTCTCGCGTCTGCGATGGCTCCCATGGATGGACATATCTCTTCCGTACCTCCAACATCGGCAGTTCCGCCCGCGGGCACTCCCGTTCCACCTGCGAATCCTACCCCGGGAAATTATCCGAGACAGGGCCAATAGCCCTCTATGTCACGGCCCCGCAGCAGCGGTATTTTCAGCGGTGTGGCACTCATACTCTTTGGCGTCGCATTTTTGCTCCACAATTATCGCGGCTTTGAATTTCAGGCCGCCCTACTCCATTGGTGGCCTCTTCTTCTCATTGTTCTCGGACTCATCAAGCTCTACGAACGCACCTCCAGCCGTTACGAGCCCGGCGCCGCCCGTATTACCGGCGGTGAAATCTTCCTGGTGATCGGACTACTGCTTCTGGTCGGTATCGTAGTTGGCGTCGATACCGTAAAAGGCAAATTTCCCGGCAGCCATCTGGAGTTCGGTGATTTCGGCAAGAATTCCTACGACTACGACCTTGAAGTAGCCCCCAAAGCCGTTCCCGCTAATCCGCGCATTACCGTGCGCTCCACCCGCGGCGACATTTCCGTGCGCAGCTCCGACGCCTCTGAAATCCGCGTAAGCGGAAAAAAGAATATTCGCGCCTGGTCCGACACTGAAGCATCGCAGCTTGCCGACCGCGTTTCCGTGGAAGTGGTAAAAAATGGCGATGGCTACGAAATTCGTCCCACCGGGTCGAATACCGGAGACTCGCGCCTCGGCTTCAATATGGAAATTGTTGTGCCAAAGAAATCACAGTTAACCGTTCGCAACGAAAAAGGCGACATCGTGGTTTCCGATATCGCTGGTCCGGTAGTTATCGACAACCACAATGGTGATGTGGACATCCGCGATACCACTGGCGACGTCACCATCGAGGCGCGCCACGGCGACGTAAAAGTTGCCGATACCAAGGGCGATATCAAGTTAGCCGGCAAAGGTGGCGAAGTGGACGTGACCAACGCATCCGGCGGCCTCACCGTCGACGGAGAATTCTACGGACCCATACGTGCCGACAAAATTGCCAGGGGCGTTCGTTATATTTCACAGCGCAGCGATTTGACCCTCAGCCAACTCAGCGGCCACCTGGAATTGGGCTCCGGCAATCTGGAAATTACCGATGCCCCTGGAAACTTGCAGCTGCGCACCAATCGTTACGACGTCGATGTCGAAAATGTCGGCGGCAAAGCGAAAATCGAAAACCGCGATGGCACCGTCGAGCTGCGCTTCTCGTCTCCGCCCAAGGATGACATCGATATCAGCAATGCCAACGCGGTAATTTCCTTGAGCCTGCCTGCCTCTTCGAGTTTCGAAATCACCGCCGACTGCCATTCCTGCGATATCGATTCGGACTTTTCCGGTGGCACACTTTCCAACTCGTCCAGCGGCTCAGGGGATAATCACTTGCAGGGAAAATACGGCACTGGCCGCGCCACCAGGATCACTTTGAAGACCAGCTACGGAAACATTTCGCTGCGCAAGACTAGCGGCGATTCCATGCAGCCGCCGATGCCGCCGCATGTTCCAAACCCACCGCGCCCAAACCCGCATCCTGCGCCAGAAATTCCTGCACCAGAAGAAAACTAGCAAAGGGTTCTTCAGGAACCCGACTTCTCGCTCGTTTGCGGTGTCCCAGTTCTACCGTTCCGCCACTCTCGCTAGATCTTCGAAAAATGTCGGGTAAGAAACTCCCGCGCATTCAGCTCCGCGAATCACCGTAGGACCTTCCGCGGCCAGCCCCGCCACCGCAAACGCCATCGCAATACGATGGTCCCCGTGTGGGTCAATTTCCGCGCCGCGCAACTTCCCCGCTTTGCGCCCCTCGACCTTAAGTCCGTCTGGTCGCTCTTCCACGGTAGCGCCCATGCGCTTTAAATTTTCCACCAGCGCCGCGATGCGATCGCTTTCTTTGACGCGCAATTCCTTAGCATCGCGTATCTCAATCCCATTTTCCGTGTACGGACCCAGCGCCGCCAGCATCGGCAACTCATCGATCAGCAGCGCGATTTGCTCCCCCTCAATCACGCCGCCCTCCAGCGTTGCGCCCTTCACCGCCAGGTCACCCACCAACTCGCCATGCGCGCTGCGCAATGTCGGCGTTTGAATAGCCGCCCCCATGGACAAAAACAAATCCAGAATCGCTGTTCGCGTAGGATTCAAACCCACGTTGTGAATCAGCAAACTCGACTCCGGAAACAAACAAGCCGCCGCAATAAAAAACACCGCCGAGGATAAATCGCCCGGCACATCCAGCGATTTGGCCACCAACTTTCCGGCGCCGTTTGTTTCACCGCTCAAACCATGCACGCGCGTAGTTTTTCCATGCTTCTCAAGGCTCGCGCCAAATTCTTCCAGCGCCAGCTCCGTGTGATCGCGCGTACGCGCCGGCTCCGTTACCGTGGTTACACCGTCAGCGAATAATCCCGCCAGCAGCACCGCGGACTTCACCTGCGCGCTGGCCATCGGCATTTTGTAATCAATCGCCTTCAGCCTTGTGCCATGAATTTCCAGCGGCGCAAAATTATCTTCACGCGCGCGAATATCCGCGCCCATTTCCCGCAAGGGTCCCACAATGCGTTTCATCGGACGCCTTTGCAGCGACTCGTCACCCGTCAGCCGCGTATTAAACTTTTGCCCCACTAGGATTCCCGCCAACAACCGCATCGTCGTGCCGGAATTTCCTGCATCCAGCGCTCGCCAAGTACTTTTCAACCCGCGTGCACCACGTCCGGTAACTTTTACGGAGTCCTTCTCGACCTTCACCTCCGCGCCCAATGTTTTCATGCACGCGAGCGTGCTGTGGCAATCCACTGCCGCTGAAAAATGGCGAACTCGCTGGTGCCCTCAGCCAGCCCCGCCAGCATGGCATACCGGTGCGAGATCGATTTATCCCCAGGCGGCTCCACGCCGCCGGTAATAGCTTTAGCTGGAAGTATCATTTCTTTTTTCACGCGCAAATTTTACCACGCCGCTTGCCTGAGCCTTCGCATTGCCGCTGAACCCTGATCAGCAATTAAGGTTCATCGCCGCACCATCCCCCGCAGCCTCTCAAGACCTTGGCCTTCTTTTTCCACCACCAGCAATGCCGGTCATCCCGACCGGAGCAGGCCGGCGCATTTGCTTTTCTGCTTCGCTCCTGCGAAGCAGCCGGCCTGCGAAGTGGAGGGATCTCTCTTGGCTTTTCATCGCCGTCAAAACACACTTTGAAGACAACACCGATGCAAAACGAAAACGGCTCGGAAAATTTCTTCGAGCCGTCCTAACAATTGGAAATGTCAAGCTAACAGCACAAGCTACAGTAGGCGATAGAGCAAAAAGCCCAGCGCGAACGTAAAAAGCGTCAGCGTTTCGACGAACACCAGCCCGAGAATCATCGCGCCGCGGACTCCATCAGCAGCTCCAGGATTACGAGCTATACCTTCGCAAGCCGCGGCAGCGATTCGCCCCTGCCCCAGACCGCAACCAAAAGCCGCAATGGCCACGCCGAAACCGGCAGCCAACGCGAGCGTCGTAGGGTTAAGCGGGAGCTTGCCTCCTGCGGGAGCGTTATCCTGCGCGAATGCCGCGGGAATTACCATCATTACAATTACCACTGCTACCAGAACGACTGCTGCTTTCTTCATTTACTGCCTCCTCATGAATTGCCGCCAGGAGGTGGTTCCCGGACACCGTGCAGCCGGGCTCACACTGGAGCGGCTAACAAAACTGTTTAGTGCTCGTCTTCCGTGGCCATCCCGATGTAAACGGCGGGCAGAATCGTAAACACGTAGGCCTGTACAACGGACACGAAGACGTGCAGAAGTATGAATGCGATAGGAATCAGCGCCGGTAACACACCAACAATGACCCCAAGAATTGGCGATTTGGTCCAGCCTGAAGTAAAGGCCCCCGCAAATAGCCCCAGAAATAATCCGTAAATAATGTCGCTTGCAAAAATGTTGGCCCACAAACGCACGGAAAGAGACAAGAGACGCGCGGCAGTACTAAGAATTTCCACCGGGAACATGAGCGGAGCGAGCCACGCAACCGGGCCAGTGAAATGTTTTAAATAACCGATCGGACCATGATGACGAATGCCCTGCCAATTGAAATACAAAAACGTGATTATCGCGCAGGCCAGCGGCACGGTATACGCACTCGTAGGCGCGGTAAGAAACGGAAACGCCCCGAACAAGTTGCCCAGCAGAACGAAAAGCGCAATGGAGCCAATCATCGGAGTGTAGCGCTCCCAGTGGTGCCCGGCATTTTGACTGAGCACATCCCGGATACCGAAGCCCATCGGATTGTTGAGAAGAATCTCGGCGATTTGCTGCGACGCGCCAGGCCGCTCAACCGAAAGTCGGGAGCGCACCCACAGCGCCAGAAGAGTTCCAACAACTAAAACCGCCAGCGCCATCACAACGTGCTCCGGAATCGGATTTTCCGGATCCGTCGGCTTCACATGCAGCGCAGACAATAAAGACAGTGCAAAGTTGCCGAAAAACCGATTCACCAGATGAGTTAGCGCGCTTACGTGCTCCATATGGATTTCAGCTGCGAGATGTTTTGCTCCATATCCTCGAAATTTCTGCAGATTACTTTTCCCCGGCTCCCTTATTTCCGCAACCCCGTAGGTCGGGCAATCTCGTACACACTTGCGACGATTGCTGCCGGTCCCAGCGCACACAAACCCACCACCATGCTGGCAAGGGGGAATTTCAGAACCTCAAAAATAACATACACGGTAACCGCTATCAAGGCGTAGCGGAACAACACTCGGAAGTACGCGCCAATCGGTACACGTGGCTGCGGAAATCCCGCTTGAGCCTGCGACGCCGCTACCAGCGCATTCATGCCTTGGCGAAGCCAACGAAAATTGAACCATGCCAGAACCGCACCGACCATCAGCCCGCCAGCCCACAGCGGTTGGCGCAAAACTGCCGCGGCAACTCCCGCCATGGCGCCGAAAAACAACGTTAGCCAGGCGACTCTCTTCTCGGTTTGCGTCGCGGAATTGATGCTGACTTGAGAATCTGCCATCGGCACTTCACGGCCGGCTTCCGGGCATGCGGCGAATCATGTCTCGGACTCCGCCAAAAAATCCCAGCGCGCCAAAAACCAGCATGAGCCAAGGCTTAGTGTGCAGCCAACGGTCGAGAAAATAACCCAGCACGCCGCCGAGCAGGACAGCGCCGACAAGAACAAACGGCAACTCCATCGCCATGGCGAATTGGTTCGAAAAATTGTTCGCCTTGCCAGGCGCAGAAGAAGGATCCGGCGAATCGTTTGTCGGCTTATTGTCCAAAGGCATAGCGCGCCATCCGCGTGAACGGCTCAGAATACAGCCCAGCCGCCAGCGAAACAAATACGCAGATCCCTACTACGATCGCTTCCCGCGCGCCAAACACCACCGCCGTTGACTCGCTTCCGGATTTGTTGCCGCGCCAGGCACAGACCGCGATCCGCAAATAAGAATACGCAAGCGGCAACGATGACATCGCGACGAACCACGCGATATAACGATGCCCAGTTTCCAAAAGTGAATGAAAAATGAAATAGCGCCCGAAAAACCCAGCCGTAGGCGGCGCGCCCGCTAGCGATAGAACGAAAACTATCAACAGCAGAGCCATGACTGCGCTGCGCTGTCGCAAGCCACTGAAATCACTCAGAAATCCCGCGGGCGTATTCTTTTCGCCTACCGTGATTAAGACCCCAAACAAGCCGGTTATCATGAACAAATAAGTGAACAAGTAATAAGTCATCGCCGTCGCGGCCCCCTCGTTGGCAGCCACGATGCCCAGAAGAACGTACCCCATCTGCGCCATCGATGAATAAACAACGATCCGTTCCACGTTCGTGTGGCGCAAAGACCCGAGAATGCCATAACCAATACCGCAGATCGCCAGTCCCGCGATGATGTACCACCAAATATTCTGCGAATCCGCAAAAATTGTGAATAACAACCGCACCAGCAGTGCGGCGGCCGCAATCGTAAACGCCCCGGAGAGATACAGGATAATCGGGCCGGGAATGCCGAAATCTTTTTCACCATGCGCGTGATTAAACTCGGCCTGAAATGGTGGCACCGCAAATTTCACTATTATTCCCACGCTGACCAGCAGGAACGCCGCGATCGGCAGAACTTCCAGCGTGAAAGCATGCCAGTGCACCGCTTCAGGCAAGCGCGACTGCAAAAGTTGAAGCATCTGCAAGCCCTGTTGGGAGCTTTGGTGGCTGAGTGCGATCACTTTTGCAACGTTGTGCCGGCTCCCAAGCGCCCTGGCAACCTGGGTGATATTGCTGGCGCCGCTCAGGCCGTAGAGCAGTGAAAACCCATACACCACCAATGCCGAACCGAGCGCGCTGGAAAACACGAATCTCACTGCGGCTGACGGAGTCCTGTTCGACATCCCGGGAGTTGCGGCCAGGAAATATCGCGCTGATTGCAGCCGCTTCCATGGCGAGAAATATCGTTACCAAATCCACCGCGGAAACCATCAACATCATGCTTATGCACGCAAATAACAGCAAAGCGAAATACCGTCCTTGTCGGACCGCTGAAATCGTTGAGCTATTCACTGAAAGCAAAATCACCAGTGCTGTTGCGGCCAGGAATAGTGCGGAGAAAAATACAAAGTAGTTGTCTATCACCAGTGTCAGGTGAAACCCGGCAAGCTCGCCGGACTGCATAATTCGCGCTCGCAGCATCCCTAGCGTCAAAGCGCTGAAAGCTATGCCTGCCAACGCAATCGCCGGGTTCCAATAATTTTGCTGGAAAACTGGGTTACCGCCGTCTTTTTCGCTGGATGTATTGGCGGCCCAGGAATCCATGGCCAACGTCCCGATGGCAAACAGAAAAAGCTGCATCTCCGGAAGTAGCACCGCGCCATCGCCGTGCATATACGTGCGAAAAGCGCTGAGAATGTGATTGGGCATTAGTCGGTAGTCGATGTAATCGAGAAGCTGGACTTAATAATCAAGTTGGGAGGGTAAGTCTTTCCCGTAGTCACGCGTTGCACACTTCCAGCGGCTGCAAACCGCGGCAATAATCACTAGCGCCACGAGTAATTCAAGCGCCAGCATCGCAACCACAAGAATGGAAAAAACTTGCCCCGTAGCATCTCCGTATAAACGGGCAAAAGCCATGAAATTGATGCTTGCGGCGTTAAGAATGATCTCAATGGAAAAAAGTTTGACGACCAGGTTGCGTCGACTTAATACCCCCGTGAGCCCGACAAAAAACAGCGCAAAACTTAAGAACAGGTAATGCGTGACCGGCAGCATTAATTTAGGGCCTTCTTTTGAAATGTAGCCCGGAAACCAACCCCGGCGATCACCAACATAAACAATATCAACGTTAACGGCAGTAGCTCATTACCGAAAAAAAAATTCATCAGCTCCACCGCACGCGGGGGCGTAGCTATAGGACCGCGAGGCAACAACACTGTTAGATTTTCGCCCGGCTGCAGCAGACGACTCAGCATCGTCGCCGACACGATTTGCAACATCAACACCAGCGTCACGGCAATCACTGCGGCTCGCGGTCGCCAGCGAGATTCCCCGGCCAGCGCGACATTCAGGGTGGAGACTTCCACGGCAAACAAAATCATTCCTAGCATCCCACACGCAATCGCCATTAGCTGCGCCACGAATAATAATGGAGCGTACAGTTGCAAGAAAATTCCTGAGCTGGCCAGCAAGCTCAATCCGAAGTAAAGAGAAGCGTAGAATGCTTTCCTTCGCGTCACTACCATCGCCGCGCTCATGATGGCGATCCCGGCAAGCACGTAAAACGTGATTTCACCGTGCATCGCAACACCGCCATAAATTTCGCGTTAAATTTGAAAGCATGCTCCAGGGCCGTTTTATTTTTCGAATAGCAATTCACCCGCACGCTGCGTCGCTTTCACCACTGCTTTAATCAGCGTTACCCGCAACTTCCCTTCCTCAAGTTCCAGGATTCCATCGATGGTACAGCCTGCCGGGGTGGTCACCGCATCCTTCAGCAGTGCCGGATGATCCCCGGTTTCAAGAACCACACTAGCCGCCCCTTTCATGGTCTGGGCGGCTAGCAACGTCGCCACGTCGCGCGCTAGACCCACCTTCACGCCCGCCTCCGCTAACGATTCCAGAATGATGTACGCAAAAGCCGGTCCGCTCGCGGAAAGTCCCGTAACCGCATCCATGTTTTTTTCGTCCACCACCACCGTACGGCCCACGGCGTCAAACATCGCCCGCGCAATTTCCACGTGTTGCTCCGTAGCGCTGGCTCCCCGACATATTCCCGCCATCCCGCAATTTACCGTCGAGCAAGTGTTGGGCATCACCCGAACTACCGCCGCCTTGGCGCCCAGTCGCTGCTCGATGTATGAAGTGGGGACCGACGCCGCAACCGAAATCACCAGAGCATCAGGGTTTAGTTCTCCGGAAATCTCCTGCAGCACGTCCCCGATGACTTGCGGTTTAACTCCCAGCAATACGATATCAGCTCCGCGAACCGCGCTGCGATTTTCCGTGCTGGTCGCGATCCCCATCTCCTTGGCCAGCTTTGCGGCTTTCTCGCTGTGTTTTACCGTTGCGGTGACATTCTGCAGCTTGAACAATCCCTGCTTCAGGTAGGCGCGCAGAAGAATCCCGCCAAGTTTGCCCGTTCCGAGAACGGCTAACTTTTTGTCTCTCAGATTTTCATTCATCGTGAAGGTATTGTTGACGACCCGTCGAGGCGCGTCAACCACGGATTGTTATGAACACGCATCAATGTCTTGCGGCCGCGCCGAACCTGTCCTCACGGCCAGTTGTCACACCTGCAATTCCACCTGATTTCATGAAAGTTTTCTTACCCCCGCTACGTATCATGATTAGGGAGAATCGTTATGTCCGCACGCAACACCGCCATCCAGCTCATCACTAAAGCCGGAACTTTATTAGGCGCACTTTTTCTGGTCGGTGTCTTGCTCGCCGCCATCCCTGCTCACAAATCGCAGCCGCCGCAAACTTCCGGAGCGCTGAAATCGCAATCCACTCCACCCAATGCAACCACCATGCCAGGCATGGACATGAGTGAACAACACACTCCTGAAGCCGGCGCCGTGCACGACATGTCCTCAGGCAGTCTTGACGCGCACAGTCTACATATGTATATGACCGCGCCGCGCCCTCAGACCACGGGCGACGTGCAGCGTGCCAACGAAATTGTTGCCCAATTGCGTGGCGGAATCGAAAAGTATAAGGACTATCACGTTGCGCTCGACGATGGCTTCAAGATTTTTATGCCCAATGTCCCGCAGCCTGAATATCATTTCACCAACTACAAAAATGGCTTTCTCGGAGCGTTAAACTTCGATCCATCGCGCCCCACCTCGCTCCTGTACAAAAAAACGTCCAACGGCTATGAACTAGTCGGCGCGATGTACACCATGCCCAAGCGCGCCACTGAAGACCAGCTCAACGCCCGCGTGCCGCTCAGCATCGCTACTTGGCATTTGCACACCAATCTCTGCTTGCCTCCGCGCGATCAAGTGCGCAGCGCGGATTTCACTAAATTTGGCTTGAAAGGCTCAATCGCCACCCAGGACGCTTGCGACGCCGCCGGAGGCCGCTTCCAGCCTTCTATTTTTGGCTGGATGGTGCACGTCTACCCCTACGAAGGCGGCCTGGATAAAATCTTCACCATGCATCACCACATGGATTAGTTTTTTTACTGTTTTGCCACTGCGTTCTTCGCTCCGCCGTTGGGCACCGCAAATTCCGCATCACCAAGTTGCCACAACAAAAATGAATATTGATCTGTCAGCAATGCCGTGTGCTGCGATTTTGTAGCCCCGATTCCACCATGCCCCGCATCGTAATCCACGCGAGTAGCACCGGTTTCCCGCTGGAAGTGGCCGCTTGCAGTCGCGCCGTCATTTTGTTCATCTGCCAAGGGTCAACCCGCGGATCATTAATTCCCGTGGTGAGCAGCACCGCCGGATACGAGGTGTGGTCTTTTATCCGGTGAAACGCGCTGATCGCCAGCAGGTTCTTGAAATCGTCCGAATTTTTCACCGTGCCAAACTCCGGTATATTCGCGGGACCATTCACCTGGTAATTCCGCCCGCAAATCGTCCGACATACCCACGTTGTCCAGCGCCGCGCCAAATAAATCGGGCCGCTCGGTTATCGCCCCGCCGATGGTAATGCCTCCCGCGCTAGTCCCTTCACCGGCTAGATGTTGCGGCGAAGTGTATTTGCGATCGATCAGGTACTGCGCGCAAGCCAGAAAATCCGTTATGGTATTTTCCTTTGTGCCCTTGCGCCCGCCGTTGTGCCAATCCTCGCCGTATTCTCCGCCTCCTCGAATGTGCGCTACCGCTACTACCCCGCCGCGCTCCAGCCACGCCAGCGAAGTCGGATCGAACCCCGGATCGTACGTGTATCCGTATGATCCGTATCCGTGCAACAACATTGGGTGCGAGCCATCCATCTTCAAACCGCGTTGATGCACGATCGATAGCGGCACCATCGTCCCATCAGCCGCCTTCACCTTTACCTCTTCCGATTCAATTCCAGAAAAATCCACCGGCGACACTGGAATTATTTTTGTATCCGCGATCGCGTTGGTCTTCGGATCATAGTGAAAGAACATCGATGATTTGGTCCACGAAGCCAGTCGTACAAAAACGCCTGGCTCCGTCGGGTTCACAAATATTTCTTGTATCGCGCCTTCAAACGGCAAGCGAATTTCCGTCGCCGTGCCGCCCTCGTACGGCAACCGCCACAATTTTCCCAATCCACCATCGAGTTTTTGCACATACAGCGCGTCCCCCGCGGCTTGTATCCCGGTCACCACCGCATCCGAAGCCGGCATCAACACGCGCGCGTGTGCCACTTCATCCTTTGGCAAATCAACGCCCAATACCTTGAACCGCGACGCCTCGTGATGCGACAACAGATAAACGTGATCGCCATGAATATCAAATCCCGTGACCTCGTCGCCCACGTCGGCGATCTTCCGCCACGAAGCGCTGGCGTCATGCAAGCTGGCCAGGCTGGTCACATAAATCGTATTTTCGTTCTGAACTCCGTGCGCAATGACTCCAAAGGCATACTTCGATCCCGGAGGAACACTGACAAACGGAAAATCACTTTCCGTCATGCTCACCGCCGGCGATAGACCATTGCCAAATATCGCCACGTCTTTTTCCGGATGATCTGCGACGTGATGCAAATAATCTTTGCTGTTGAGGTAATACGAAGTTCGCGGATCTTCCGGCGCAGGTTTCCTCAGCCGGTTATAAAAAAAACTGTGATTATCGGGCAGCCAGAATACCGCGCCGAATTGCGCGCGATCGATGCTCGGGCCGGCTTCCTTTCCATCGCTGGCATCCAGCACATGCAGAACGCTGTTCTCCGAACCGCCCGGCGAGATGCCCACCGCCACTAGCTTCCCGTCCGGCGAGGCCTGAAAATAATCGATGGAAAAATGCACCCCGTTCGCCGTGCGCGTTTGTGGATCAAGTAGCAGCCGCTCCGCGCCGCCGCTGCCATCCCGCACATACAGTCTGCGATTGTCCTCGCCCGTCGCCTGCTTCAAGTAAAACAACCGCCCGCCAAATGATTGCAGCCCGTTTACCCGCACGCCGCTATCATCCAGCTCCGCGATACGTTTCCGCAATTTGTCGCGATTGGGTATACGCTCCAGCACCGCGCGTGTGTAATCATTCTGCGCGCGCATCCACGACGAAACCTCCGGACTCTTCAGGTCCTCCAGCCAGCGATACGGATCGCTGATCTCCGTCCCGAAAAAAGTTTCCTTCACTTCGCGAACCGGAGTCTCCGGAGGAGCCAGCCCCGAAATCGGCGCATCTTTCTCCGCAGTTTTCGTCTGCGCCAAAGCCAGCGTCGAACTTCCGGCGCCTAAAATCAGTACCGCCATGATTCGCACAGTTAGCGCGCGCATTCGCTCTCCTTCTTTTCCTTATTACTTCCGAATGGATCTGTCGGCTGGACTAGGGGGCAAGGCGCAGATTACACGTAAACCCCGCTCTAAAACAGTGGATGCTGTATATCTGTAATCATCGAAGCAATGCTGACCTCGCCGCAGGGTGCCCCAGGTTCGCAGTTGAGGTGTTCAGTCCCATGACATCCTTTACAGGTTGTCCCTAGACATCCTTTACACTCCCGCGCGCGAAGCGCGCGCGGGAGAAGGGCGATGGCATGGAAGACGATGGACATCCAGGAGCAGCGGGTGCGATTTGTTGTGGCGGCCGCCCGTGGTACGCAGGGATTTAGTTCTCTGTGTGCAGAATTTGGCATCTCCAGGCCTACCGGTTATTTGTGGCTGCAGCGCTACCAAGAGCTCGGTATACGAGGCATCGCTGAGCGCAGTCACAAGCCGTACCGCAGCCCACGGCGAACCGCGGACAACTTGCGGCGTGTCGTGGAGCTGCGGCTGCGTTACCCAGACTGGGGCGCACGGAAGCTAAGTGTGCTATTGGCGCGGGAAGGAATCTTCCTGCCCCGCAACACCATTCATCGCATTCTGTGGCGTCACGATCTCATTCTAGAGGACGACCAACATCCACCGGCGCTGCAGCGCTTTGCACGAAAACAACCGAATGAGTTGTGGCAGATGGACTTCAAGGGGCCGAAGCGCTGGCCCCAGCCCGTCGGCCCGCTATCTGTGCTCGACGATCACAGCCGCTACCTGATCGCGCTGGCCGCTAACGGCAGTACCCGCGGCGAAGCCGTGCGTCGACAACTGGAAGAAGCCTTTCAGCGTTGTGGAGTGCCGGACGGGATGCTCATGGACCACGGGATTCCCTGGCGAGAGCAGCAAGCCCCTTCCGGATATTCGCGTTTGTCTGTGTGGCTGATGCGTCAAGGCATTCGCCTACATTGGAGTGCCATCCGCCATCCGCAAACGCAAGGGAAGGTCGAGCGCTTTCATGGAGCGCTGCAACGCGCCTGGAGACGCAGAGGAATTCCAGCAGCACCGCACCTGCAGACTTGGCTCGACGAATATCGTTGGGAACACAACTACGTGCGGCCCCATGAAGCCTTGAATATGAAGACTCCCGCGAGTGTGTGGAGGCCCAGTGCAAGATGCTACGATGCACATCCACCGCGCTGGGAATATCCCACCGGTGCTTGGGTGCTGAAAGTCGACTGTAACGGTACGCTGGAATAAAGAAGCGCAAGTGGGCCATCAGTCAGGCCCTGGCCGGTGAATACGTGCAGGTAGTGCCCGCCGCCGGGCGCTGGATGATCTTCTACTGCGCCACACTGGTGCGCGAACTGGACCCGCAAATCCCTGACGCACCTTCCGGTTTCGAACTGTAAAGGATGGCTAGGGACACTTTGTAAAGGATGTGTTGGGACTGGACAGTTGAGGTATGAACCTGGGTCCTATATCAACGCCTGCAGCGTAGTTATTTTCACCGCGAACTTCCACTCCCTGGAGAGGCGCTGATGAAAGCGACGTTTGCTCCACTGAAAAGAACTCGGCGTTGGATGCTCAGGTTGCTCGTCTGTTTACCGTTGTTGCTCAGCCTGGCTCCCGGCGGTCGATCCCAAACCATCCACGTGGATGCCGCGCCAGACCACGCCGTTAACTCTTTTCGTCCCACCGAAGCATTGGGCGCTGGCCTCGATCGTATCTCGCGCGTATCGACCGACAAAATTTTTACCGATGCGATCCTCAAACCGATGCTTTCTGCAGGCTGGCAAACCGTCACCTACCGCCAGAACACGGAGCTCCACGTAGAAGCGTGGCACTGGAATCGTGAAGGCACCTGGAGCGACGGCGACAAAGGCTACTTTGTCGGCAACTCCACCCTCGCAGAACCCATCCGTCACTCTTTTGGCTATCCTCTTCCGCACGCTGGTTTTTCTCAACCGGATGGCAATAGCTACTCCCGCCTCACTGACGGTGACACCAACACCTACTGGAAGAGCAATCCCTACCTGACCAAAGCGTTTACCGGCCAGGATGATTTCCTGCACCCGCAATGGGTTGTCGTCGACTTGGCCGCCATTCAACAGATCAATGCCATTCGCATCGATTGGGCCGATCCTTACGCGCGCAAATATCTCGTGCAGTATTTCACCGGTCCCGATCCCCTTCGCCACGCCGCTCAGGGCAGCTGGATTACTTTCCCAGGAGGCAGTATCGCCAACGGAACAGGCGGCGATGCCACTCTCACTCTTTCGCATTTGCCCGTCGCTACGCGGTTTCTGCGCATCTGGATGACCAAGTCCTCCAACACCTGCGACACCCACGGTTCGGCGGACAAGCGCAATTGTGTCGGTTACGCCATTCGCGAACTCTATGCCGGCACCTTAAACGACAGCGGCTTTCACGATCTCGTGCATCACACCGCCGACCGCGCGCAAACCAATACCATTTGCTCCTCCGTCGATCCCTGGCATACCGCCTCCGTCGTCAACGATCGTGCCGACCAGGTTGGCTTCGATCTTTTCTTCACCAGCGGCATTACCCGCGGCCTGCCCGCCATGATTCCCATCGCCATGCTTTACGACACCCCGGAAAACGCCGCCGCTGAAATCGCTTACATTGAAAAACGTGGCTATCCAATTTCCTACGTCGAGATGGGCGAGGAGCCCGACGGCAAACATTGCCTTCCGGAAGATTATGCTGAGCTATACCTGCAATTCGCGACGGCACTGCGTCGCGTGGATCCAAAATTAAAGCTGGGAGGTCCGATCTTCGAAGGTGTAAACGAAGACATTCAGGTATGGCCGGATGCGCAGGGAAGAGTTTCCTGGATGGGCCGCTTCTTCAACTACTTAGAATCCCACCAACGTCTGGCCGACCTCTCCTTCGTTTCCTTCGAACACTACCCCTTGCGAGAGTGCGCAATTAAATGGAGCGATCTTTACGACGAAGCAAAGCTGGTAAGCCACATACTGCAAGTGTGGCGTGACGACGGCCTGCCTCCCGGCGTCCCCATGTTTATCACCGAATCCAACATCGCTTCTGGCTCCGACGAATCCTTTGTCGACATCTTCGCCGCACTCTGGTGGGCCGACTATATCGGCGCCTTTTTCGAAGCCGGCGGCAAAGCGGTCTACTATTTCCATTACGCGCCGGAGCAGCTGTCCCTTAGTTGCGGCGGAACTTCTCCCGGCACCTTCAGCATGTTCACCATCACTCCCGACTTTCAAATCAAACAGCCCGATTCGCAATTCTTTGCCGGGCAATTGATCAACCTTGAGTGGGTCCAACCAGGCAGCGGCGAGCATCAGGTCTTTTCTGCTGCCAGCGATATTCATGATCTCGTGGGAAACACTCTCGTGACCGTCTACGCCGTTCTAAGGCCCGACAAGCAGTGGTCCCTGATGATCGTCAATAAAGATCAGGAAAATGCGCACTCCGTCCAGATCGCCTTTGATGGACTTGGAGCAAAACAGAGCCATTTCCACGGTCCGGTCAGCATGGTTACGTTCGGCAGCGAACAATATCAGTGGCACTCCAACATCAATGGAGGCACCGCCGACCCGGATGGCCCAGCAGCCCGGTCGACCATCACTGGCAATGCGAGCACAAGGTATACTCTTCCGAAGGCGTCCGTTACCGTGTTGGCAGGCAAACTCGGGGACTGATCGCACGTTGGTCGTGAGACTATTTCCCCAGATTGTTCTGTTTTCTCGCACGCGTCTGTCACCCACCTGACCGGGAACGCCGCCTCGAACTAATGCCGGAAGTAATGGAGGCTGCCATGAGCGGCAAAAAAACCGGAAGCTACATAGTGGTATTCACAATTTTGATCGTTTCGCTGGCCTCAACCTTATGGGCAGCTACACTCGTTACCGATTTACATGTGAGCATCCGCGAGTGGGATGTCCCCACCAAGGGCGCGCATCCTCACGACCCCGCGGTTGGCAAGAATGGCGAGCTGTGGTTCACCGAGCAGATGACCAACAAGATTGGCCGCTTTGATCCCGCGTCGCAAAATTTCAAAGAATATCCGGTCACCGGAGACAACGCTGGCCCTCACGGATTGGTTTCCGATAACGAAGGCAACATCTGGTTCACCGCGAACTTTGGCGGATATATAGGAAAGCTCGACCCGCAAACCGGAAAAGTCACGCAATACAAGATGCCAGTCGAGAAAGCCGACGATCCGCACACTCCGGTCTTCGATAGTCATGGCACTTTGTGGTTTACCGTGCAGGGCGGAAATATGGTGGGGCGCCTCGATCCCAAGACCGGAAAAATAGAGTTGAAGAATGTGCCCACCGAGAACGCATTACCCTACGGAATCGCCATCAACAGCAAAGGTGTGCCGTTCTTCTGCGAATTGGGCGTTAACAAAATGGCCAAGATCGATCCAACCACAATGGCCATCACGGAGTTTAAGCTTCCGGAAACTGCTCGACCGCGTAGGCTGGCGATCGCTTCCGATGACCAGGTTTATTTCACCGATTTCAAAAGTGGCAATCTTGGCCGGCTAAATCCAGCCACCGGTGCGGTAAAGATGTGGCCATCCCCCGGCGGATCCGATTCCGGGCCGTACGGAATCGCCATCACGAAAGATGGCAGCGTGTGGTACAGCGAGTCCGGCGTTAAACCCAACACCATAATTAAATTCGATCCATCCTCCGAGAAATTCGCCCGCGCCACGATCCCATCCGGCGGTGGAGTGGTTCGAAACATGGCAGCTACTCCCGACGGCCGCATCTACCTGGCATGCAGCGGCGTGGACAAAATCGGCGTCGTGGACCCCAATCCCAAATAACCAACGCAAACAAATTGCCGGAACAGCCCGGCACGTCAGCGCATGCGCCAAAAGTTTCTGTTGCAGCTTGCACAGCAGTTCACGCCTGATTTCTTGACGCCAGCCGTCCCCTTCGATAGCGTCAATAACGGGTGTCACGTTCACTCTGTTTTCTTTTGGCTGCGCCCATGAATCAAGGACCCTACAGAACTAACCGGGAGAAGCAGTGGCTAATCCAATCATTACCCTGACCACCGACTACGGCACCAACGATCATCTGGTCGGCACGCTCAAGGGCGTTCTGCTTAAGATCAATCCTGAACTCACCATCGTCGATATCACTCACCACGTGAATCCCTATGACCTGCTTGACGGAGCCCTCACCATCGGTGCG
The DNA here is from genome assembly GCA_963705755.1 of uncultured Acidobacteriota bacterium. Taxonomy (GTDB): domain Bacteria; phylum Acidobacteriota; class Terriglobia; order Acidiferrales; family UBA7541; genus Acidiferrum. The sequence continues at coordinate 24,905 of CAVPKZ010000191.1, forward strand.
GCATACTCCTATTTTCCGCCAAGAACAATTCACATCGTGGTCGTGGATCCCGGAGTTGGTACAGCCCGGCGCCCACTGCTGGTCACCGCTCAAAATCAATATTTCGTAGCTCCAGACAATGGCGTTCTCTCTCTGGTTTACGAACGGGAGCAAGACAATTTAGCCGTCCGTCACGCGACTGCCGAACATTACTTTCTCCAACCCATCAGCAAAACATTTCATGGACGCGACATATTTGCCCCGGTAGCGGCCTGGTTATCCAAGGGCTGGCAAACTTCGGCCATGGGTGAAGAAATTCAAGATTTTCAGCGCTTCACTCTTCCCCGCCCCAAACCAATCGACGGCGGATCGCAAGGTGTGGTGCTGCGCATCGATGCATTCGGCAACGTAATGACCAATTTTCGCGCCGAAGACTTGCCCGAATCCGCGAAAAACGGCGGCGGCCTGAACTTAAAGGTAGGTACGCACACCATAGCGAAGCTGGTGGACACCTTCGCGAATGGCGCCGCGGATGAGCCGATCGCCTACGTGGGTTCGAGCGGTTATCTTGAGATCGGCATCAACAAAGCGAATGCCGCACGAAAATTAGCAATAGCTCGCGGCGCTGCCGTGATTCTTCCCAAGAGTTAATTCTCGGCACAGTTTTCACTCGTATCCAGTCGCATCGCAAATACTCTCAGCCGGAAATTAGATCACCGCGAGCTTTCCAGCGCAGCCATCTGCGAACGGGTGCGCGGATCAAGCCAGTCCCGCCACGCATCCCCCGACAAATTAAAAGCCAGCACTGCAGTCATCACCGCCAGCGCCGGAAATACCACCATATGCGGAGCGTCAAACAAGTGGCTGCGCGCATCATTAAGCATCGATCCCCAGCTGGGCAGCGGCGCAACCACTCCTAGTCCCAAAAAGCTCAACGTGGACTCCGCAAGAATTGCTCCGGCCATGCCGATAGTCGCCTGAATCAAAATCGGCTGCAAAATATTTGGCAGCAGATGACTCACCAGAATTCTTCGGTGCGATGCGCCCAGCGAACGCGCCGCCAGCACAAATTCCAGTTCTTTGGCTTTTAGGACTTGGGCGCGAGCCAGGCGTGCGTACCCAGCCCACCCGGTAATAATCAATGCGAGAATAACTTTCCCAATCCCAGGCCCCAGGAAGGCCGCAAACGCGATGGCCAAAAGTATCCCGGGAAAAGAAAGAAACGCATTAATCAGCAGCAGGTTCACAAAACGATCGAACCACCCGCCCGAATAACCGGCCAGCATTCCGATGATCAGTCCGATGGAACCGCATCCGCACACCACGGAAATCGCCACCAGCAAAGAAACCCGCGCGCCAAAAATAGTTCGCGAAAGAATGTCGCGCCCAAGTTCGTCCGTTCCCATCCAGTGCGCGTGCGAGGGAGCCGAAAGCCGAATGGGCAGATTCTGAGCGGCCGGATCAGCGGGAACAATCCACGGCGCCAGCAAAGCTGCAAGGATCAAAATAACTGCGGCAATAAATCCTGCGCGAGCCAACACGCTTTGCCGCAGGAATTGCCGCAGCGACGCCCGGGGCTCAAGAGAGCCGCACCCGAGGGTCGATCAACGTGTACAGCAAGTCAGTGAGCAAATTTACGACTACGTAAGAAACCGCGATGACCAGAATGCAGCCTTGCAGCAGCGGATAGTCTCGGGAAGAAATCGCCTGCACCGTCAGCCGGCCAATCCCCGGCCACGAGAAAATCGTTTCCGTGACAATCGTGCCCGCCAGCAAGGTCCCGAATTGCAAACCAAGAATGGTGATAATCGGAATGAGCGCATTGCGAAATGCGTGTCGAAACAAAACCGCGCCAGTGGACAAGCCTTTGGCGCGCGCGGTTCGAACGTAATCGCTGGACAGCTCCTCCAGCATCGACCCCCGCACCATGCGCGTAAGAATCGCCGCCAGTGCAGCGCCTAGAGTCGCGGCCGGAAGAATGTAGTAAGCCGGTCCACCCTTTCCAGACACCGGCAAAAGTCCCAGTCAATGGAAACAGAATCAGTAAAGGCCCCAAGGCGAAATTGGGAATCGCCAGGCCGAAGAGTGTAAACGCGCTCACAGCGCGGTCCGCACCGGTACCCCTCCGATGCGCCGCAAGTACACCCGCAGGCACAGCAATCGCCGCGCAAACCAGCAGCGCCAGGAACGCGAGCTGCAACGTCGCGGGATAACGCTCAAAAATAATCCGCCGCACGGGCGCCTGAAATTTCAGCGAGTGTCCCAGATCGCCATGCGCAAGTTGCGAAGGTAATGCCCGTATTGCACGGGCAGCGATAAATCGAGCCCCAAAGAATGCCGCAGTTGCGCCAGCTCCCCCGGAGCAGCGCCTTCACCCAGCATCTGCTCCACCGGATCGCCGGGAACAATGTGAATCATCAGAAAAACCAGCGTCAGCACCAGCCACAGCGCCGGCAAGGTCATCAGAAATCGTTGGAGAAAATAGCGCAGCATTTTGTGAATTTTAATGATCCAGTGCCGGTGCGAACTTAGGAATCTGTATGGGCAATTCGTGTTTCCTTTTGCGTACGAGCCGTCCCATCCGGTGCGTCGCTGACTTTCACCGATTCAGATATAGAACGGATACGTTGGATCTTGACTCGTGCCACACGCTTGCCATCCATTTCTGCAACCGTAAAACGCCAGCTCCCGTATTCGAAAGTCTCGCCGCCTTTGGGAATAAATCCCAGTTGTGCGAGAACGAATCCTCCTACCGTGGCATAAGCCGGGTCTTCCGGCAGTGAAATGTTGTACTGCGTGTCTAAATCGCGCACGTTCAGCGCCGCATCGAAAACAACCGCGCCATCCGCCAACGTCAGCGGTTGTTCGACCACGTCAAATTCGTCATGAATCTCACCGACCACCTGCTCGAGGATATCTTCCAGCGTAACCAATCCCAGAATGCTGCCAAATTCGTCTACCACCATGGCCATCCCGACATGGCGCGCGCGAAGTTCAGGGAGCAGTTCGCTGGCGGGTTTGGTCTCCGGCACGATCAATACTTCGCGCAGCACCCGCCGCAAATCGAACGCGGGGGGCGGCAAATTTTCCTCGGTGCGGCGCTCGCGATCGAGCAGCACCCACAACATATCTTTAATGTGCACAAAGCCCAGTATGTGATCTTCCGATCCCCGATAAACAGGGATTCTCAGCGTTGCGTCGTAGCGAATGCGCGCATCACGTCATCAAGCGAAGCCTCAACCGGGAGCGTGTGCATATCCGGCCGCGGCACCATAATTTCTCGCACCTGCACTTGTGTCAACTCAATCGCGCTGACGATAAATTTTTCTTCCCCCACCGCCAGCAGTCCCCGCTCCCGCGCCTGCTGAATCTGGATTTGCAGCTCTTCCGTCGAATGCGCAACGCCGTGCCCGGGTGCCGCCGTCACACCCAGTGCTTTGATAATTCCGTTGGAGGTCGCCTCCAAAAGATAAATCGCCCAGTAAAAAGTTTTCAGGAACCAATGAAACGGCAACGCAATCAGCAACGCCACCCGTTCGGCGCGCGCAAGGCTGATGGTCTTGGGAACCAGTTCCCCGATCACTACGTGCAGCGCACTCAGCAGCGCAAATGCAACCGCCAGCGCAATGCCGTGCGCAATTAGAGCGGAGTGCGCGCCCAGGGTGCCTGGCCAGATCTGCTGAAACAATTTCGCCAGGCTTGATTCACCCAGGGCGCCAATGGCTAAACTGGAAAGCGTAATCCCTAGCTGCACACCGGAAACCACCCGGCGCAGATCCCCTACCAGTATTTCCACCACGCGCGCCCGCAGATTTCCTTTGGCGACCAGCTGCCGTACTCGGGATATTCTCACCGCCACCAACGAAAACTCCGCGGCAGCAAAAAATCCATTCAGGCCAATCAGCGCCAGCACTCCGATCAAGCGCAACCCAAACATAGACAATCGGTCCCCTGCCGCATTGTAGCAGCAGACAATTGCCAGCCGCTGGCCGTTGCCTGAGGATACGCCGTCTTTTACACTCGATTGGAGACGTGTAGCGGCTAAGGAACAAATTGCGCAGCGTTCGACGTGTCTTACTCTCGATATTTTTAATTCTGCTAATTGTCACAGGCACCGCCATCTGGTGGTTTGTCTATCGCCCGCTGCCACAGGTCGACGGAACCATCATGGTAAATGGTTTGCACAGCGATGTCTCCGTCGAACGCGACCGCTGGGGCATCCCGCACATCCGCGCAGCCTCTACCGGAGATATGGTCGAGGCTCAGGGCTACGTGATGGCCCAGGATCGCCTTTGGCAAATGGATCTGCTGCGCCGCGTTGGCCGCGGTCAACTCTCCGATATATTTGGTCCCGCGCTACTATCCATCGACAAAAAGTTTCGCACTCTGGGCTTCGGTCGCGCCGCTGAACGTGAGGCAGCAGCAGCCACCGGCGAGCCCCGCACAATCGTCGAGGCCTACGCTCGCGGCGTAAACAGCTTTATCGAGCAACACCAGAGTCAGCTCCCGCTGGAGTTTTCCCTTTTGCATTACAAGCCGCAACCATGGACCCCCGCCGACACTTTTGTCATTGGCGGCTATATGTACGCGACCCTTGCCGACACCTGGGAACGCGAACTAGATCGCGCCAAAGTAACCGAGCGTGTCGGGCTGGATCGCGCAAAAGATCTTTTTTCCCAGGAAGCCGCGATGGACCATTTTATTGTCGGTGATCCGAACGACAAGAAAGACGGTTCCCAACACGCTCACAGCGGCGATGATGACGACGATGATGACGACGAAATGGAATCCGATGACGTCATTAAAGCGCAAAATCTTGAACCTGACGAAATCCCGCCAGCGATTAATTCGATGTTGTGGCCCGTCGTGCGCGATTTTCTCTCTGCCACAAACCGTGAAATTCGGCAATCACTGGGCAGCAACAATTGGGTCGTCAGCGGCGCGCACACCGCCACCGGAAAACCGTTGCTAGCCAACGATACGCATCTGGAATTGAGCATTCCTTCAATCTGGTACCAGGTCCATCTCACCGCGCCGGGCTGGAATGTTGCAGGCTTCACGTTTCCAGGAGCGCCGCTCGTGGTCATTGGTCACAATGATCGCATCGCCTGGGGATTCACCAACAACGGCGCCGACGTGCAGGATTTATACATCGAGACTTTCAATCCCGCCGCCCCAGACGAATACCGCGTAAATGGCGTTTGGAAAAAAGCGCAGACGCTCGATGAAGTGATTCACGTAAAAGGGCAACCTGATGAACATTTCGCCGTTGTGTTAACACGTCATGGCCCAGTCGTTCGACGTGACGGCACTAAAGGATACGCCCTGCGCTGGACGGCTACTGAACCGGGCGCTCTCTCAAATTCCTATAACTGGCTGGGCGCCGCAAAAAACTGGGACGAGTTTCGCAAGGCCATCAAACAGTCCTGGGGTCCGGCACAAAATGCTGTCTACGCAGACGTAGCCGGAAACATCGGTTACGTAATGTCCGCGAAGGTTCCTATACGCAAGAAAGGCCACGGCGAAGTCCCGGTGCCAGGTGATACCGACGAATATGAATGGACGGGATACATTCCATTCGACCAATTGCCCCAGGTTCTCAATCCGGATAGCGGCCTGATCGTCACCGCCAATGCACGAGTCGTCGGCCCGGATTACAAACCTTATTTGACCGATCGATGGGAAGAACCATACCGCACCGCAAGAATTTTTGATTTACTGCAAGGCCGCCATGATCTGCGTCCTGAAGATATGCTGAAGGTCCAGAATGACACTTACAGCTACCCGCACATGTTCTTGGCCGAACAAGTATCCGCGGCGGCCAAGAGCGTGCCGCCCAAGGACACCCGGGCCCAGCATTTGATTCAACAATTAAAAGACTGGAATGGCATCGCCGGCGCGGATTCGGTGGAAGTTTCTTTCTTGCAAGCCGTGCAGCGGTCGCTGCTGCAAATGATTCTTGAGCCTTATCTTGGCGATGATACCGATCTCTACAAATGGCGCAGCATGGCCTTTCTGCAAAGAGTTTTGACCGAGCGCCTGGCGAAGTGGCTTCCGCCTACGTACAAAAACTATGATGAACTACTAAGCGCGGCAGCCGATCGCGCAGTTTCGAAACTAGCGGAGCAAACAAAAAGTCAGCGGACTAAAGATTGGCCTTGGAAACGATTTAATTCTCTTCAAATGCTGCATCCCATGGGGCGAACGGGAATTCTCAAGTTAATCTTCAGCATCAGCGACAAACCACAATCTGGAACAATTTACAGCGTGCGCGCTGCAGGCAAGAGTCACGGCCCTTCAGAGCGCTTCGTCGCCAACACTGCCAACTGGGATGACTCAATACTGTTAATCACCTCTGGAGAGTCCGGGCAAGTAGGAAGCTCGCACTACACCGATCAGTTTTCCTATTGGTATGAAGGAAAACCTATTGTCCTGCCGTTCAGCGATGCGGCTGAAAAAACTACCCGTAAACACACTCTAACCTTAAAGCCGGGATCGTAACTACACGAGGGGAAAGGCTACAGCGTCGATTTGTTTTGATGTGGTCGCAACCTGGTCGAAATAGAAAGCGCCGCCGCATCATAAAGCGATTGTGTCCTTTCTCGCGCGTGCCTTAGAATGCTGACATGTTGTCTGCATGCAGATTACAAATGACCGGCGTAAAATCACGAGACTTCTTCCATTCGAAAGACAAGGCTGACGCGTGAATTCTCCTGTTCCTAAAAAGCCAGAGGCACCCAAGAAACCTGATTTCGAGCGTTCTCTCGCGCGTCTGGAAGAAGTCGTTCGTCGCCTTGAGAGCCCGCAACTCTCGCTCGACGACGCCATGCAACTTTTTGAAGAAGGCGTGGCGCTTTCTCGCGAGTGTCAGAAACAGCTGGAAGAAGCCGAAGGCCGCGTTGAGATTCTCCTGAAGAGGGCCGACAGAAAACTGGCACCCGAGCCATTCGAACCCGAAACCGAGAACGAATCTTGAGGTCCAGCGTCCTTCCGCTTGTTCCAGTGCCCTCGCGATGAACCTTCCCGATTTTTTTGAACAGGATCGGCTGGCCGTTGACGCCGCGCTTGACCGTTTGCTTCCCGCTCAAACCACGGAGCCAATCTCGATCCATACCGCCATGCGCTACAGCGTCTTCGCCGGCGGCAAACGCATTCGCCCCATTCTTTGCCTCGAAGCCGCCCGAATCTTTGAACCCGATATTCAGCCTGACGCCTCCCCCGCCATGCATGCCGCCTGCGCCATTGAATTCATCCATGCCTATTCTTTAATTCATGACGATCTGCCCGCCCTCGATAACGACGATCTGCGCCGCGGCAAACCCACCTGCCACAAACAATTCGGCGAAGCTACCGCAATCCTGGCGGGCGATGGATTGCTTACTCTGGCCTTTCAAATCATCGGCGAAAGTCCAACCTCTGCGGAGCGCACTCTCGCAGCCCTGCAGGAAGTCAGCAGCGCAGCCGGCACCGTGAAAGGTATGGTCGGCGGGCAAGTTGCAGACCTCGAAAGCGAAGGCAAGCGTGTTGAGCCGCAAACACTGGAATATATTCATCGCTCGAAGACCGCGGCGCTTATCCGGGCATCGGTAAGCACTGGCGCTATCAGCGCGGGCGCGGGAATCGCTGATGTCGCGCGACTTCGCAACTTCGGCGAAACCATTGGCTGGGCCTTCCAGGTAACCGACGACATTCTGGATGTGGAAGAATCATCCGCAGCCCTCGGTAAAACCGCTGGCAAGGATATCGCGCAACAAAAGGCCACCTACCCGGCGGTGTTTGGTGTTGCCCAATCACACGAAATCGCTGCAAAGTTGGCCAAAGACGCCATTGCGCAACTAGATTCTTTTGGCGAACGGGCCACCCGATTGCGCGCACTGGCAGAATTTCTTGTGCAGCGTCGCGCCTGATCTTTTGATTTTTGAACTCCCGGCCCTCCATGAAAAGAAAGCCCCCACGGACGCGCCTCGATACCTCGCTAATGGCGCGAGGTCTCGCCCCGAATGCCCAAAAAGCTCAAGCGATGATTCTCGCCGGCGAAGTCTTCGTAAATGGAGTTCGCGTAAGCACGTCAGGTACACCCATCGCCGAAGATGCGTTGGTGGAAATAAATAGCCGCGAGCAGCGGTATGCCAGTCGCGGTGGCTTCAAACTTGAAGGAGCTCTGCGAGATTTTCATGTCGATCCCGCCGGCAAGATATGTCTCGACGTCGGATCTTCCACTGGCGGATTCACCGACTGTTTGCTGCAACATGGTGCAATTCGTGTCTACTCGGTTGACGTTACCGTGGATCAAATTGCCTGGAAATTGCGTCAGGATCCCCGCGTCCTGCGCATAGAACGAAATGCCAGAGAGCTTACCCAACTCGACATCCCAGAATCTGTGGACCTCGTAACCGTGGACGTGTCCTTCATATCCGCCGCCAAAGTGTTGCCACCAGCAGCAAGCGTCGCCAAGGAAGGCACCGCATTCTTAATTCTTGTAAAGCCGCAATTCGAATTGGGCCGCGAGGAAATAGGCCCCGGCGGCATCGTCGCCGACGCGACCCTGCACGAAAAAGCTATTTCAATCATCAAACGCGCGGCCGCATCAGCAAGCCTGGATTACCTGGGCCTTCAACCCAGCCAATTAGCCGGCGCAGAAGGTAATCAGGAATATTTTCTGCACGCACGCAAAAATTCGCTAAGGTAGAATCGCTCTCACACATGCAGCCTGCACATACTTTTCGCAATATTGGCATCATTTCCCGACCAAGGCGCTCCAATCTTTCCGAAGTGGCACCCCCATTACTCTCATGGCTCCAAGGCCGCGGCATTCATGTAGCCTATGATCAGGAAACCGCCAGCTCCCTGGCTGAACCATCCGAAGGCCGCAGCCGCGAACAGGTTGCAGCCGCCTCAGAACTCCTGCTCGTTCTCGGCGGCGACGGAACGTTATTGGCGGCGGCACGCGTGGCCGCACCCAGAGGCATTCCCATTTTGCCCATCAACATGGGCAGCCTCGGCTTTCTCACCAGTTTCATGTTGGAAGAACTTTATCCCGCTCTGGAAGACATTCTTGCCGGCCGCTTAACCATCAGCGAACGCGTCATGCTCCATGCCGAGCTTCAACGCGGCGACAAAATTCTCGATAAGCAAACCGTGCTGAACGAAGTAGTCATCAATAAAGGCGCGCTAGCTCGCATGATCGAATTGGAGTTGAGCATCGACCAGGATTTTGTCTGTCGTTATCGCGCCGATGGCCTCATCGTAGCGTCGCCGACGGGCTCTACTGCGTATTCTCTCTCTGCAGGTGGGCCCATCGTGCATCCCTCGGTCGAGTCCTTCATCATCACGCCGATTTGCCCGCATACTCTCAGCGACCGTCCGGTGGTGGTCGGCGACACTTCCATCATTGAAGTGAAATTGTCAGCAGGCACCGAATCAGTCTTTTTAACTCTTGATGGGCAAAAAGGGATTCCCCTGCAGGCCACTGATCGGGTGCGAATCTCTCGCGCCCAGCAACTTTTAAAGCTTATTCAAACTCCCAATAAATCGTATTTCGAAATTCTGCGCAACAAGTTGAAGTGGGGAGAAGCGTAGAACGATCAGATCCCGAGTTTCGCTTCAAGAAAGAACGTCAGGGCCAAGCAAATCCTTAACCGTTTCACGTCGCCTGATTAGCTGCGATTTTTCTCCGGTGATCAATATTTCCGGCGCGCGGCACCTTCCGTTGTAATTCGACGCCAGCGACATGCCATACGCTCCCGCAGCCCAGATCGCCAGGACATCCCCCGTTTTGACCGGTCCGAGCTGCCAATCATGTAGGAAACAATCCCCGGTCTCACATACCGGACCCACGATATCAACTCGCTCGCCGTTCGAACCCGATTCGTCCCGGTTGCGCATGGTCCGCGTTATCGGATGCACCGCACCATAAAGTGACGGACGCATTAAATCATTCATGCCCGCATCCACGATTACAAACGTTTTTTTGCCATTGCGTTTGTTGTATAGCACCCGCGTCAACAAAACTCCGGCCGGCGCAATGATTGTGCGCCCCGGCTCCAGCAAAAGATGTACACCTAGAGGCCGAACCATGTTGGCAATCATCCGCGCATACGTACCACGAGAAGGAACTTTTTCATTCGTATAGCGAATCCCCAATCCGCCGCCAAAATCCAGATACCGCAACTCAATTCCATTTTTTTTCAATTCCCCAATAAAGCCAATCACCTTTTTCAACGCCTGCTTGAACGGCTGCGGGGAAACGATCTGCGATCCGATGTGCGCGCTAATCCCCTGCCAGCGAATCCATTTCGAGTCCTGGTGCGCGAGGTACAACCGCCGCGCTTCACTCCAACCGAGCCCAAACTTGTGTTCGTGAAGCCCGGTCGCAATATGAGGGTGTCCGCCCGCCAATATGTCGGGATTCACACGCACTGCCAGGCTAGGGGGCGTGCCACCGCGGTCTACATGGCGCGCAGCCTCTTGCTGTAATACGTCGAACTCCGCTTCCGATTCCACATTGAATAGCAGAATCCCTGAACGTCCGCGGCGGCGCGCTCCGGGATACTGCAACGCATCTCGAATTTCCTCGCGTGTTTTGCCCACACCCGAATAAACGATGCGCTCACCACGTGCTCCAATGCGTCGAAGATGTTCCAGTTCCCCGCCCGAAACAATATCGAATCCGCTGCCCAGCTTGGCAAGATGCTTCAGAATGGAAAGATTGCCATTCGCTTTCATCGCAAAGCACAGCATATGCGGAACCCCGGCCAGCCCTCGGTCCAGTTCGCGAAATGCGTCGGTTATCGCTGTGCGGCTGTACACATAGGCAGGCGTTTCGAATTTCTCCGCCGCGTGCACAAGAGACACGCCTTCACAATAGATCTCTTCCTCTTGAGCAATCCGGTCAGATTTTCGCTTCCAGCAAAAGTGCGGGCTGAAGGTAGTCGGATCTACAGCTTTCTGGTTAGAACGCGATTTGGTAACGGTCATCGAACTTTGGCAATAACCAGCGTTCGATCATCCGCCAGCGGAGCATTCTGCGTAAACCAATCCACTTCGCGCAAGATCAAGTCGGCCAGCTCGGTGGCCTGTAACTCATGGTGCTGTTCAATCAGCTTACGAAGTTTCTCTGTACCAAAGAACTGCCCTTCGAGATTGGTGCTCTCGGCGATGCCGTCAGAATGAAAAACCAGGATCTCTCCTGGCTCCAAAACGCCGTTCCATTCGTCGTAATTCACTTCCTCAAAAATTCCCAGCGGAAATCCGGTCAACTCTATTTTTTCGCAGTGTCCGTCTTTATAGAGTAATGGCTGCGACTGCCCGGCGTTCGCCACTCGCAATTTGCGCTTGCCCTTTTGCCAGGTCGCAAAACAAGCGGTCATGAAGCGGCCTTCAATACGCCGCTCGCCAACAATTCGATTCATCTGCTTGAGTATGTCCGCCGGTTGCAATTTCTGCGGCGCCAAACTTCGCATGATTCCAATCGCTACGGCCCCATACAGCGCGGCAGCCGTACCCTTACCACTCACGTCACCGAGCGCTATTCCCAATTGCTGCGGTCCATAACGCAAAAACTCATACAGGTCCCCGCACACTTCCCGCGCGGACAAATATCGGGCGGCCATGTCGAGTCCATAATCTTCGCTGGGCACCGGTTGCAACAGGGCACCCTGAATGCGCTTGGCGGCTTGCAGATCCCTTTCCAACCGCGCTTCGTCTCGAGCCAGTTTTTCGTACAACCGCGCATTTTCCAGCGACACCGCAAGATTCGCGGCCAAAATCGAAAGCGTCTGAACGTGGTCCTCGGTAAAATAATTCAGCTGTGGACTTTCCAGATCCAACACCCCAATAACCTGCCCTTTGTGAATCATCGGAATCGCCAGTTCCGAACGTGTTTCAGGATTGACCATCAGGTAACGCGGGTCAGCGGAGACATCTGGCACACGCACCGGCGCTTTCAAAGTCGCGGCCGCCCCCACAATTCCCTCGCTGACCGCCACGCGCAATTTCCCCTGCACATGCTGCCCATGTTTCACATCGATACGATGCCGGAAAACCTTCTGTTTCTCGTCGTACAACATCAGGCTCAGTATCTGGTAATCAATCACGCGTTTGATCTGTTCGGCCGCGCGGCGAAGTAGCTCCTCCACATCCAGAATAGAACTGGTTTCGCGGCCGACCTCGTTGAGCAGTAGAAGCGTTTCAGCCTGAGCGCGTTCTTTTTGATACAAGCGCGCATTTTCAATTGCCACCGCCAGCCGGCTCGCCAGCAAAGTCAAAATACTTTGCTGCTCCGGCGTGAAGTAATCGGGGTGGCGGCTCTGAATATCGAGCACACCAACGGGTTTCCCTTGCAGCATGAGCGGTACGGCCAACTCGGAACGTACATTTTCTATCGCGGCGATGTAGCGGTCGTCTTTGGAAGTATCACTCACGCGAACTGGATGCCCGGTGGCCGCCGCCGTTCCGGTAATTCCCTGTCCGATCGGAACTCGCAAATTATCAACCAGCTCAGGCGGATAGCCGATCGAGAAATAATGCTTCAGATAAGCTCCGCCGCCCTCGACCATCAACACGCCAAAAATTTCGTAATCGATGTGCCGCTTGATCAGCGCAGCAGTACGGGCCAGCACTTCGTCAAGGTCCAGGGACGAGTTAACGCCTTCCCCAATTTCCGTGAGGGTTGCCAACACTTCGGCAGGAAGCGGTGTATCAGTCGTTTCGGGCGCCACTTCAACCCGTGCCTGTCCTGGATTCATTGCGTGTCATTATTATAGCAGCCAGAAACGACCGTCCGGCGTGGCGTGTATTCACAGTAAATTACGATTCCGTCGCTAGCTTCCGAATTTGGCCAGCGCTTCTTCCATGATTTTGACGCCATTGCTCGTGCCAATGCGCGTGGCCCCCGCCTCCACCATTGCCAACAGGTCATCCAGTGTGCGAACGCCACCCGAGGCCTTTACGCCCATTTCGCCTCCAACTTCACGCCGCATCAACTCCACATCCCCGATCGTCGCCCCGGAAGTGCTGAAGCCCGTCGACGTTTTTACGAAATCCGCCCGCCCGTCACGCGCCGCTCGGCAAGCACGCACTTTTTCTTCCTCAGTCAACAACGCCGTCTCGATGATGACTTTCAGGATGGCACCGCGCTCGTGAACCAACCGCGACAAATCTTCAATCTCACTTCGCACCGCCGCATCGTCACCGGCCTTCAACCCTCCGATGTGGATCACTATGTCGATCTCTTGCGCTCCTTGTTCGAGCGCCACACGGGCTTCGTCAAGCTTTACCTGCGGCAAATTAGCACCTAGAGGAAAGCCGACCACCACGCACGTTTTAACCGGTGAATTGCGAAGTGCTTCGAAAACCTGCTTAACAAACACTGAATTTACGCACACCGACGCAAATCGATATTGCAGCGCTTCCCTGCAAATACGCGCAATATCACTTCGCGTTGCTTCTGCTTTTAACAAAGTGTGATCGATCAGCGCGGCCACACCGCCGCTATCCGTGGGCTGCCCGCTCACTTTTTGGAGCCTTTCCGCTTCTTCTTCTCCGCTTTCCCAATGGTCAATATTCCAACATCCAGCAGGTTACGATAACGCTCGGCATAATCGAGCCCATAGCCCACCACAAATTCGTTGGGAATCCTGAATCCGACATAGTCGGCCTGCACCGCCGTTATTCGTCTTTCCGGCTTATCCAGAAGCGCGGCCACCCGCAAATGCAGAGGCTTGCGCTGCTGAAAAATACTTAGCAAATAATGCATGGTCATGCCCGTATCCAGAATATCTTCAACAACGATAACAATTTTCCCTTCGATGCTGGAGTCCAGGTCTCGGGTCAACCGCACTTGACCGGACGAATGCATTCGTCTCCATAACTCGATACCGCGATGAAATCAAAAGAAACTTCCCCCGGTATTTGCCTGGCAAGGTCGGCAAGAAAAAATACCGCCCCCTTCAAAACGCCCACCAGGTGCAGCGGTTGGTCCCCAAAATCCCGGCGGATTTCGTGCGCCAGTTGCTTAATGCGCTTTTTGATACGCTCCCGAGGGATAAGCACCCGCACACTTTCATGCACATTCTCAACTTGACGCGGCGCAGCATTGGTCTTCAGTTGTTTTGTAGTCATGGAACGGATTCAAACCGAATCGAGACTCTAACGCACGCCTCGCTGTCAGGGCAAGCAGCACCCAGGCTCATTTTGTTTCATTCTGTGCTCAATCGACCCGGGATGCAGTTGGACGATGTTTCTAAAAACTGTAGGATATGCTGCAAGAAAAATCGCCGGGAGCGTGAGCCATGCAAAAATCCCAGCCTGAACCGTGGTTGCGAGGCACTCATTTGGAAATCCCTGCTGTACCTCGCGCGGTGCTTCACGCTCTCGAACTCGCCCAGGAAACCTAGCCTTCTGGTGTGACGAATTGAGCGAACCGGAATTGATGGCCACGCCTTCGGGCCTCCCGTCCATCGCGTTTCATCTTCGACATATCGCGCGCAGCCTTGATCGGTTACTGACATGTGCAGAAGAACGCCAACTCAATGATCGACAACTACAAGTATTAAGCACTGAGGCCAGCTCTCATTGCTCGCACGCTGAAATCTCAAATGAGCTGTGGGCATCCTTTACCAAGAGTTCCGCTAGAATTCTGAAGCTGGGTGAACAGCCTGACACCCTGAATCAATCGCGCACCGTCGGCAGAAAGAATCTGCCCACCACCGTTGCAGGCCTTCTCGTACATATCGCCGATCACACCCAAAGGCATGTAGGACAGGCGATAACGACGGCAAAGATTCTCGTCGCGCGCCGTGGACCAGCCCTTTGACCATAGATCGGTTCGACATCAGACGCTCATAGCCCTGTGGTTCACGGGCATTACGAGATTTGCTCCCAGACAACCTCCACAGATAGAATCGAATCACTATTGATCTTCTGCGATACCATCACTGGCAGAACGATCGCCGATTCGCCAAACACCTCCGAACACCGCGGGTTTGGATGAAGCCGGCCAACCGAGACATTTGCCGTTGTTCATGAGAGGCCTCAGAATTTGTGTGGAATAACCGGCTTTACCAGTAAAAATTGGGAGCCTCCCTCGGATCGCATTAGAGCTGCCACAAGCACGCTGATCCATCGCGGGCCTGACCAGACCGGTGTCTTCGAATCCGAATTATTTTCCATGGGTGCCACTCGCCTCAAAATTATTGACCTGCACGGAGGGGATCAGCCCATTCTTTCCGATGACGGCGATACCGGAATTGTTTTCAACGGAGAAATCTACAACCATCTGGAATTACGGCGCGAACTCGAGGAGCGCGGCCATCGTTTCACCTCGCACTCCGACACCGAAACGGTTCTGCACGCCTTTCTCGAATGGGACAAAGAGTGCTTTTCTCGTCTGCGTGGCATGTTCGCGATTGCATTATGGTGTAAATTCGAGAAACGAATTGTTCTGGCACGCGACCGCATGGGTATTAAGCCGCTGTACATCAGCCGTCAGGGCGAAGATCTGTTCTTCGGCTCCGAGCTCAAAGCGATTTTCGCTCATCCGGAAATCGAACGCGGCATCAGCCTTGCGGGCCTGGATTGTTACCTGTCTCTAAACTATGTTCCCTGTCCGTGGACCCTGGTCGACGGTATCGAAAAACTTCCGCCTGGTTACTGGCTGGAATGGCGTGATGGCCAAGTAACTTCGGATTCGTACTGGCGTTTGCCATTCGGCCCATCGACACACTGGACGCTGGATTCCGCCAAGGAAGAACTGGATAGTCTGATGCAAAGCGCTCTTCGCGAGCATTTGCTCTCCGACGTTCCCTTGGGCGTATGGCTCAGTGGAGGCATCGATTCCTCGGCGATTTTGCACTATGCCGCACAAGCCTCAAGCTCTCAGCTCAAGACTTTTTCCATCTCCTTCCGCGGCCGCAGCTTTGATGAGACGAAATATATCCATCAGGTCGTCAAACAGTACGGCACTGATCACCACGAAATGGATTTGCCTCCTGAGACTAATTTACGCGGTGCGATAGAAGAATTTGCTTACTACGCGGACGAGCCAACCGCGGATGCCGGCGCATTGCCAGTGTGGTTCTTATCCAAGCTGAGCAAAACGCGCACCACCGTGGCGCTCAGCGGTGAAGGAGCCGACGAACTTTTTGGCGGCTACCTTACATATCGAGCCAATCATTTTGCGCGGCATGCGCGCGCGGTGCCTGCCATCGCGCGGCGCTTGGCACTGGCGGCCATTCGCCAGTGGCCAGTCTCCGATGAAAAAATCGGCCTCGAATATAAACTCCAGCGTTTCTTGGAAGGTAGTCTACTGCAGCCTAGGCGCGCCCACACCTACTGGAATGGAACATTCTCAGATACCGAAAAAGCCGCTCTCGTGCGCGTACGACTTCCCCATTCGCTCCGTCAGATTCTGGAGGAAATGTCGAAACTGCCCGCCGGCAAAGACCCCTTGGCTGCATTTCTTTGGCTCGATCAAAAATACTACATGGGCGACGATATCCTCACCAAAAGCGACCGCATGAGCATGGCCCATTCCCTGGAGGTCCGCCCTCCTTTTCTTGATCACCGCATCGTGGAATTTGCCGCATCTTTGCCCGCCCTTCAAGATCCGAGGCTCGCAGCAAAAATTCATTTTGCGCGAACTCTTCATGGCGGCGAGCTGCCGACCATCCTCACCCGTAAGAAAATCGGCTTTGACGTCAGCCCATGACTGGCTGCGCGGCCCGCTCCACAACCTGCTGCTGACGCCTTTGCAAGCCGGCACCACTGAGCATGCTGAACTTTTTAACTCACAGTCCTGAAATTTGTTCGTATTTTCATCTTGAAAGAAAAGTCAATATCGGTTACCACCTGTGGGGTTTACTGATTCTGTTTCTGTGGATGAACAAATGGCAGATCAGAACCAGTGCACACGCAGTTTGCAGGAAGAGTGTTGGCTTTTACTGGCAAAAGTAGCTATATTAATAGTTTTTTTTATCGCCGGCACAATCTCTCTGGGATGTATCGTCTGGCCTCCTTCCCTGATGGATGATGTGGACGCCGTGCAAGCGCAGGAAATTGCCAGGAATATGTTGACCTGCAGCAATGGGTGACCGCGCGCTTGGACGGCGTCATCTACCTGGAAAAGTCTGCCGCTCCATTATTGGATCGATGCCGCGTCTTACGAGCTGCTGGGATTTCCGATGGGGCCGCGCGTTTGGTACGCACTCTCCTCCATTGCGCTGGCGTTACCCGCTGCGTTGAACTGGGCGTTTGAAAAAAGGCCAGCGTACGCTGGTATTGTCGCCGCTGTTACTGGATAGTTTATTCACCCGCATTTTGATTCCGGATGTAATGCTGACCTTTACGATTGCGTTGGCGATGTGGGCATTCCTTGACCCTGTCAATTGCGAGCCAATCCTCGTTTATTGGGCCATTACTTTAGCGGTAAGCCTGGGCCTTGGCTTGCTTCTCAAAAGCCTCCGTAGCCATTGTCTTTCCGGTGTTCACTGCGCTGATTTATTTGGCAGTGACGCACCAATTATTTGTTCGCCAAACCTGGAAGCGTCTTCATCCCTTGACGGCACGCTTATCGTGCTGCTAGTCGCGGCACCATGGCACGTGCTGGCCACGCTTCGTAATCCACCGTATTTTTCTTTTTCATTTCACAGCGGCCCCCGTGTGATACACCAGCTTGCTGTGGTTTTTTCTTCATGAATGAACAGTTCCTGCGATTCCTCAATCTTCGTTACCCGCGCGATTACAACACTGTCCCGCGTTATTCTGGCTCTTCCATCTTGATCTGGCTTTTGTCCGTGGAGCGTGTACATCCCAGCAGTGTTCAAATTGTCCTTCAAGACCCGTCGATCGCGCCAGCCGAACCCGCCTGCTGGCTTTATCTGAATGGCTTTCTGTTAGTGTTACCTTCTCCACCGCGCCAATTGTTGCTTCCATGCCCTGTGCTGTCAGGACGTTGGCTTTGTCTCAAGCTGGCCATGGCCACACGCAACAAATGGATGGATAACGCCTCCCGGT
>CAVPKZ010000192.1:0-29536 GCA_963705755.1 uncultured Acidobacteriota bacterium
CCTTGTTCTGGCGGCGCCGCGACCGATCGTATTGCTGTTGAAGATGAGGAGTGAACTGGACGCCAAGATTGACGCGTTGGACATGGCGGTGGTGGAGGCCGCCGAGAAAGATGCCCGAGCGCGGCTGCTGATGACGCCACCGGGAGTGGGACCGATCACCTCGCTGGCCTTTGTGTTGACCATCGGAGATGTTTCACGATTCCAGCGTGGCAAGCAGGTGGCTAGCTACCTGGGACTGATCCCGTGGGAGTACAGTTCCGGTGGGCATCAGCGACTGGGATCCATCAGCAAACAAGGAAACAGCTTTCTGCGGATGTTGCTGGTGGAGGCGGCGCAGAGTGTGGTGCGGTATGACAAAAGTTTTCGCAACGAATATCTGCATCGCTGCCACGGCAAGCCCAAAGGTGTGGCCAAAGTGGTGGCGGCGCGGAAGTTGGCGATTCGGCTGTACTGGATGCTACATAGCAATACCAAGCATCCGGAGATCGTTCATGTCGAGAGCAGCTCGCGGGTGCCCCTAGTCGGCGCAACCTTGCCCTTCCGGCAGGCCAGCTAGACTCCGGATTGATTGGGCGCTCTCGTCCAGCTTTAGGCTTCGGCCTAAAACTGGATTCGCATAGCAGAATCATGGCCGCGGTTAAGGCCGTATCGATGGCTGGTGAAACGATTTTTTCGTTTACACCGAAAACTGATTCATCGCGAGAGTCCTGGAGCTTCCGTCCTCAACCACTGCGGCACACGCAATGTTACAGCAGCGCAAAGGAAAAGTGTTGCTTGACAACGCCTTCTAGGTGATCGAGGGGCACCCGCCACCATTCGTGTGATTTAGTTGGTGATGGCGCAGCGGGTTAGTGGTGGGGGCCCGGGGGTCACGTTTTACTCCGTATTGGGCGCCCCATTTGTCGGTCATTTGGCCGCGGATTTCCCATAACTCGGGGAAAAATTTTTGGCGCATGCCTTCCTCCAAAATTTCGACAGCACGGCCTTTTAGTGATTTGGCGCCGAAACCGATGGTGCGGTGGATGAGTTGCATGTGCTCGTAGCGAAATTTTTGGAACAGGGCGTCGAATTCGGCGAGGGCTTCGGCTACCACGTAGGCGTCGTCGTGGGAATATTCGGAGTCGTAAATGTTTTCCACGGTGAGCTGATGCTTTTCGAGGTAGGACGATTTGAAGGAGTTCCAGGATGGGTTGGAACATTTTGAGGAGCACGCGAAAGCCGGGCGATTCCTGGCCGCTGCCGTTTCCCAGGCGGGTTCGAATGGCTTGATATTCCTTGGGAGACATGGTTTCCAGGACGGCGATCTGCTGGATCATCATTTTTTGGATGAGGTGAACGCGGCGGAAAAGGTAGCACGCGATTGGTAATTTCCTCCTGCAGGTACTCGTCGATGTCCAGCAGGGTGTAGGCGATTAACTTCATCCACAATTCTTCTACCTGATGGACCACCTGGAATTGCAATTCATCGGCGTTGCACAGCTCGTCAAATTTAGTTTGGCAGGACAACAACGCTTTGGTATTGAGATACATCTCGTAGTCGAGGGTGCCCTCACCATTCATGATGGAATAAAAATGCTCGCGATTCATGGAGCCCCCCGGTGCGCGACGTTCGAACGCATTTTGTCTAGCGGCGCTTTGTGGATGGTTTGATGGCCTTCGAAAATTTGTGGAAATTTATCGTTCGGAGCTGCCCGATGGGCGGGCGGGTTCGGCGGGATCGCTCATCTCTTTACGGTGGCTCTTCACTTCGCGCAGGGAATAAATGGACTTGTTCTGGGATTCGTAATAGGTGCGGGCGATAATTTCGCCCAGCAGACCCATAGAGATGAGTTGCACGCCACTAATGAAAAGGGCCACGGCGAGCAGCATCAACGGGCCGTGCTCGGTCATGATGGTCTGGCCGTTGTAAAATTTTTCGAAGGCCAGAAAAGTTGCAATCAAACAGCCGGAGCCGGCGCCTGCGACGCCCAGCAAGCCAAAGAATTGCAACGGGCGTGTAGAGTAATCCAGCAAAAATTTTACGATCAGCAAATCCAGAAAAACGCGAATGGTGCGTCCGATTCCGTAATTGGACTTGCCGCTTTTGCGATCGAGATTGGTGATGGGGACTTCGGCGATTTTCGCGCCGGTGGAACTGGCCAACGCGGGAATGAATCTGTGCAGCTCGCCGTAGAGTTGAATTTCCTGGATAATTTCGCGGCGATAGGCTTTGAAGGTAGTGCCGAAGTCGTGCAAGTCGATGCCAGAAAGGCGGGCCATCATCCAGTTGGCAGCGCGGCTGGGAATCTGGCGCATAAGCCAGTGATCTTTGCGTTCATGGCGCCAGCCACTAACCAGGTCGTAACCTTCTTCAATTTTCTCGAGGAAGCGGGAATTTCTTCGGGGTCGTGCTGCAGATCGCCATCCATGGAGATGATAATTTCGCCGCGCGCAAAGTCGAGCCGGCTTTTAATCCAGCGGTTTGACCGAAATTGCGGCGCAAGCGGACGAGGTTGACGCGGCGATCGTGTTCATAAATTTCGGAGAGAACTTTGAAGGTATTGTCGCGGCTACCGTCGTCCACAAAGACAAGCTCGTAAGGCTCGCCGATAGAGTCCATCACTTCGGTGAGCTTCATGTATAACGGAGGCACGTTTTCCTGTTCGTTGAAAAACGGCACCACGATGGAGTAGCGGATAGGGGATTCGCTTCTCATGTTTTTTTCAGCAACCTACTCGTGTGTTTTTAAAGGCCGCACTCAGGCCTTACCGGCCACGAAAGCATAGTCTATCAGGCGAATCCCTTGTGAGGCGACAAGATTTCGAATGTCTAGCCTAGTTAGTATCTCAACCTCGAGCTCGCGGGAATCCTGCAGCCTGGTTGCGGATTCCTCCAACTCTTTATCCATGAAGCCGGGATGACACATCATTTCGGTGGTGCCTTCTGGCAACTTTTGTAGAAGGCATTTCATGCCTTCAATGGTCAACTCTCCGGTCTGGGCGACGCCACAAAAATAATCCGTGGTGGCGATGCCGGCGGATTCCGCCAACGCGCGAGCGTCTCTGGCCAAGAGTTTGAGCACGCGAGCCTGCACGCCTTGCTTCATGACCAGCGGGACATTTTGGTTTTCTCCGGTGGATAGCGCGGCCCGCAGCGAAGAACCTTCATGTGAGATGCGAATGGCTGGAATGGAGTTGCGCTTGGCAAGGCGCAAGGCAATTTCAAACATTCCCGGCAGCATGTGCACATGTTTGTGACCATCGAGATGTGTTGGATGAATGCCGGCGTTCCGTATTTTCTGAATCTGACTTTCCCATTCGATTTCGACTTCATTGAGCCGCAGATTTCGCCGCGCGATGCGTAGCAATAAGGCTTCCGGTCCGCCAGCGAACTCACCGCGGGCATTTACGAGGCTCTGCACGGTCTCAGGCGGGGATACAGGCTTGCCGTCGCTCAAGTTCAGGTGTACGCCGACGCTCAGAGAGGGCGTGGCTTTTGCTAGTTCCACAGCGGAGACAAAGGCCGCGCCGTTGGCCAAGAGCGTGGCGCTGGTGACGATGCCGTTGCGGTGCGCTTCCGCGATGCCGCGATTTACACCCTCGGTCCAAGCGAGGTCATCGGCGTTTACAATTAAATTTCTGACGGTTGTGGTTGCCACTGCAGCCCTGCTTTACCCTGTCCAAAGGGCCAGATGTAACTTCGGTACCATTTTGAAACAGTTCCATTGACCGCCTTTGCTGGCAACTTTAGCATGACCTTACCGACCGTAGTGGGTCTCGAAATTTGTTTGTTAGTCCACTTGGGGCAAACTATGTCCGTAAAGTTTGTGGAATCGAAGCAGGCCAGCACGCGCCATACCATGCAACGTCGTGGCCCGCGCATGAATTCGCGCGTTCCTGTTCGGATTGAGTGGAACACGGCAGCGGGAGAACGGATCCAGGTAGCCGCGCACACGCGGATCGTGAATCCTTACGGTTGCATGATCGTGCTGAAGCAGTCGTTGGAACTTGAAGATCGCGTGGCGCTTACCAACGTTGCCACTCATTCCACTAACGCAGCGGTGGTGGTGTGGAAAGGTGGCGCGCGCCCGGACGGCTGGGAATATGGCATCGAATTGGTGGCGCCGGAGATGGATTTCTGGGGGTTGGAGCTGTGAAAAGCAACTCTGAGATTAATGCCTCGCCGGCTACTGGCACGCGCCCGGGAGTTACCAGGCAACCTACGGCCGAGGAACGCCGCCGCGCGCAACGGGTTCTACTGCGCATGCGGGTGTTCCTACACCTCCCGAACCAAGCTGATCCGGTGCAAGCGGAAACGCATACGGTCAGTCAAACAGGTGCGATGCTGTTAGTCGCTGAGGGTTTTCCGGCGGGCGCGAAGCTTACGATCGAGCATCCGCAGACGAAGGACCGTGTCGAGGTTCGCATCGTGCGTGCCGCGCAATTATCTCAAGGCGGATCGCTGCAGCCGATAGAATTCTTGACGCCGGCACCGCACTTCTGGGGCGTATTCTTTCCGCCGGTCCTCAATAATTAATTCCGTTTCACTTGAATCTACTCCGAACGAACTTCCCGATCATTACCTGGCTACTGAATGGTTAAGTTAATATTTGCGGATCCGTTTGGAGTGCTTGTCAAAGGCACGACTGTGGCGCCAGTGACCGTCAGGTTTATCGCGCCGCTGGCGGATGCGAGAGTGGTGGCATTGCCCAAGTAATGCGCACTAACCCCGTGAGTGCCGACAGTGGCCAGGCCGCTGTTGATCGAAGCAGTGCCATTCGAAAGACTTACCGGGAGACCCAACGCGGTGCTTCCATCGAAGAGCTGCACCTGGCCGGTGGGACTTGCGCCCGAGGACGTCACCGCGACATTGAATGCAAAATTGTTGTTGGAGGACTGCTTCGCGTTGGTTACGGTCAGGGTAGTGTGAGAAGCGACCTGATTGCCGCCTCCACCGCCGCCTGAACTACTGCCGCCGCCACATCCCAGGGTAAAACTCAACACGCATAGCAGTCCTAAGCCGAGAGCCGAGCGCAGTTGATTGCGTGGTCGCAAGCCGGGGAAGAGCAGGAGCAACACTGAAGCCAGGCCTGAGACTGCGCTGAGTGACCACCAAGTCGTCAGGTGGGCGGTCAGGTGGGTGCCGTTCGAATTTGTTGGCGGGATGGCGATCGCCGCGGCGTAGAGCGGGTGTTGGTCTGAAATTCTAGAAGCTGACAATGTTGTCGACGGTCCGGCGACCATGACTGTTAATCCGGCTGTCACTGGCGCAGTGCCACTGACGGCGATGGTCAGCGGATTTGGACTGCAACTGACGCCGGGCGGCAAACCTGTTCCGGCGCAAGAAACTTGCACGCTGCCAGTAAAGCCGCCCGTTGGAGTGACGGTGACGCTTGATACGCCGCTACTGCCGGCAGTAACGGTTATAGGCGAGGCGGTAATGTTGAATGAGCCGGAGGAGGTCACATTGACGGAGAGTGCCGCGGATGGTCCAGAAGGCGAGTAATTTGAATCTCCGCTATATGTAGCTGTGACGCTTTTGGCGCCCGCGGTGCTGAAGGTGGCAGCAAATGTAGCGGTGCCGATTGCAGGTGCGAATGGGGTGAGAATAGCGGCGGTGCCAATTACCGGCGCGGTTCCGAGAGTTGTGCCACCGGAGGCGAAAGTCATGGTGCCGGTTGGGCCGACGCCGGAACTGGCGGTCGTGACGGTGGCCGACAAAGAGATAGGAAAGTTCGTAGAAGCATTGGGAATAGGGTTCATGGTCACGCCGGTGCCGGCCTTGGTGATGGAGATGGCGTCCGCAGCGGAGGTGCTGGAGGTATAGCTGGTGTCGCCTGCGTAAGCGGCGGCGATACTGTGATTTCCGCCGGGGAGCTGAATGGGCTGATCTTCAAAAAATCCCTGGCTGTTTAAAGGAGCGACATTAGAGGCGACGCCGCTGTTGCTGTTGGTGAAATCATTGAAAGCGGCACCGTTATCGGTGACGGAAACGTTGCCGGTCGGGCAGGGGATGGTGTTGATGGGGGGGACGGTTCCGTTATTGAGATTCGTGGAACAGGAAGTACCGGAAGCATTCGTGACATCCACGCGCATGATGTAGGGGGAACCGTAGGCAGCGGTGGTGGCGTTGGAGCTAATGAGGTTGCCATTGGAGTCGAAGGTAACCAGCGAGACAGCAGTCTTGCTGCTTTCTTTACTGACGGTCACTGGAACGGGTGCTGAGTCGCTTTGTGCGAAGGTGCCGTCGCCGCTGTAATGGGCGACGACGTTGTAGGCGGTGCCACCGGGGAGCATGTTGGTGGTAAATGTCGCTGTGCCGGTGCTTAATGAAAAGGGGCCAATTCCGGTTTGGGCAGCGCCTGCGGGAGTGGCAATCAAGGAAATCTGACCGGTGGGTGTTCCGCCTGATGAGGCTACGTGTACGGTGAAACTAGCATTTGCGCCGTGCGCAATCGTTCCGCTCGGTGAAGCGCTGATGGTGGTGGTGGAAGCCGTCAAGCCGACGCCGCCCCAAGCGGCGGCCAGATTGGCGATGTTCACAGTACCGAGGCCGGTGGCCAAGTCGTAGCCGGAGGTAGCAGCCCACGCGAGAGTACCTGCGCTGTTGACCATCACACCGTATTGGTTGAAGGCGGTGCTGGTGTTGCTGCAATTTGGAGTGCCACCCTGGCAGGCCACGGAAATATTTCCGGTAACGACATCGTAAAACATGCAACCGGTGGCGGTGACTGAGGCGGGGTTGGACGGGCATATTTTCGTTGGATTCTGTTTATACAATCTATAAAAAATGTAATCTGCGTTGCCCTGGCGGGGCGCGGGGTTTAATCCAGAAGCCTGGCTTTGATTGATGAGGGCCATGATTCCCGCGAACGTTTGCACCGAGCCGGAGGTTCCACCGACACCGCTGAAATCGAGGAAGGGCGAGTTCAAATCACAGGAACTGGCACCGGTAAAATCTTTCTGACAAACAATGTAGAAACTGTTGTTAGTACCGTCGCTGGAGAATAGAGAAACATCGGGGATGTCGCGTTTATTGTCGCTAGGCATGCCGGTGATGCCCGCTTGCCATGCGGGTTTGGAATAGAGGGAGCTGGGCCCGCCGCTGGCGGCGACAAGATCAACGTCGGTGGAGCTATCGGCATTGATAATACTCGCGGTGCAACCGCTCAATCCTGCCGCGGCGCAGGAATCGTTCCAGGGGGTTTCCGGAATATAGGACTTGGCGGACTCCGTTGGAGGCGTGCCGGAATTAGTAACACTCCAGTAGATTGAGGATGGGTTGGTAGCGCTGTAGAGGAAGTCCGTGCCGCCGACGGCTACGTTGAAAGGAGTGGATGCAATTCCGTTCACCGCCAAGCCGCTGGAAGCAAAGTCTACGGAGTTGGGATCATCGCAAGATGCGGAGCCGTTGTCGCCGGTCGATACCAGCACGGTGATGCCCTGCGCGGCAGCTTGTTCCCACAAAGCGCTATAAAAGTTATTGCCCGCGGTGCCGAGGCCAGCTTCACAGGAGCCGTAGCTTTCGCTCATGATCCCGGCAATGTTGTTGTCAACGATGTACAGAGCGGATAAATCGATGCCCGCGGTGGCGGAGGATTGCGACGATTCTGAGACCACAAGCTTGATTGTTGCTTTGGGGGCCATAGCGCCGGCCAATTGAACGTCCAGAGTGGCTTCCGATTCGTCGGGGGTCAGCCCGGGATCTGGTCCATTTAAAACGATGACGGGATCGTTCACCGGCAAGCCGAAAATGGCGCGATATTGTTGCGCATCGGCGAGATTAATATTCGACTGGCCTACTACGGCGATGGTTTGTCCTGTGCCATCCAGATTTGCAGGGACGTTGTAGATTTTGGCGAGGTCGGCGGGGCCGAGTCCGTTGCAGGGCTGGTTTGAATTAGAGCCGCAGCCGGCAAAAGAAAATAGTGGTTCGATAGCGCCGCCATCCCGGGCACGATGAAAACTTCCCAGAGTGTGAGAGTGGGCGAACTTCGGAAAATTATGCAAGGAGACCACGCCTGCCACTACCGGGGCCAGAGCCACGGGAATTTGTGGATCGCTGGAGTTGGCGAAGTGTTCAACTTCATTCACTAGGTAGCGGTGAATTTCGGTGTGGAAGGCGTCGCGCACTTGTCCCGCTGTGCCTGAAAACTGGATGGCGATGCGTCCCGGCCCGACCTGGATGGAGTGAAATCCTTTGGCGGTCAACCAGCTCGTAGCGGTCTGGAGGTCGGCGTCAGCGGGTCCGAATTGCGCGCCGAACTGTTGGGGAGTCAGCCAGACGTGATGATTTGGCGAATTGAGAGTGAGTTGATCGTCCAACAATTGGCGCAGAGCGGCTTCTAGTTCTGGTGCGCGTTGCAACAGCAGGAGCATGCGATCCAGGGGTTGAGCATCGCTTACGGCGCCCTGGTCAAATTTGGGTTGCGCCAGCGGATGGACATTGCCGCGGAGGAGCACCAACTGTTTTTCGTCGATGGCTTGTGTGATGCGGGCCTGAGTGATTTGCGAAGGGCGGGAGGTCGCCTGCGATGCGCTGGCGTCATTGGTCTGCGCCGCGGCGGTGGTGGTCAAGGCGGTCGAAAGCAGAGCAATCGCCAAGAACCCAATGGGCGAAAACTGGAAAGTGCGATCAACCGTCCCTAGCAGTTGCGAATAGGTTTTCATCATTTAGCCCGTAGTGGGGATTTTGGAGCTAGCTTGATTTGTTTTTTGAGCGAGTCGACGAGGCGGCTGCGACCGATGGATACACCGGTGGTATTACATTTTACTACTGACAAAGATGTTTCCGCGGAAGGCCCCACCAGCACTCCCCAATCAATGAAGGCTACCACCTTGGGTCAGATAACCGACTCGTAAACCATGCTTTTGGTCCAGTCCTACAATGCGGACTAAGCAAGACCCAACCCGAGTGTTCTGTCTGATGCGGACATGATTTGCTTAGGATGCTTTCCGAGGCTATTTTCCCGAGGGAATATTTGCGAGCCGAGAGGGCCAAAATTTCGGGATGATTGGCTGTCCCGGTTCGGCGGCAATTGCGCGCTTCGGGGTTAATGCACCGTTGACTCGGTTACGCCGCGCTCCAGAAATTCGGCGAACTTCTCGGCAATTACCGGACGGCAGAAAAAGTAGCCTTGGCCCTCGCTGCAACCTTCTTGGCGCCAGAAAATGGAGTTGTTCCTCGGTCTCCACACCCTCGGCCACCACGCGATGCTTAAGGCTCTTTCCGATGTTGATCAGGGCGCTCAGAATCATGGCGTTGTCAGAGTTCGAGGAAATATCACTTATGAAGCTACGGTCGACTTTTAAAGCATCCAATGGGAATTTTCGCAAATAGCTGAAGCTGGAATCACCAACCCCAAAATCATCCACGGCGAGTTGCACGCCGATGGCTTTCAGGGCGCGCAACGTTCGCATCGCGGATTCGGCGTCTTCCATCAGTACCGTCTCGGTCAATTCGAGTTCTAAATTGGGGGGGTCCATTGCGGTTGAAATCAAAGCGGCGTGAACACGGGGCAAAAAATCCTTGGATGCGAATTGCAGCGCGGAGACGTTCACGGCGATGCGAACTGGCGGCAATCCCGCGTCGATCCAGGTGCGCGCCTGGCGGCAAGCTTCCAGGGGCACCCATTGTCCAATGGGCACGATCAAACCGGATTCCTCTGCAATGGGAACAAATTTGGACGGCTGGATCTGGCCCCGTTCGGGATGACTCCAGCGCAGCAGGGCTTCCACGCCGCTGATTTCTCCGGTGAAAAGATCAATCTTCGGTTGGTACTCCAGGATGAATTCGTTGCGCTGGAGCGCGCAGCGCAGACTGCCCTCCAGGCTCCGCCATTCCAAGACTCGCGCCTGCATTTCCGGGCGGAAGAATTGACCGTTATTGCGGCCCAGCTTTTTTTGGCTTCATACATGGCGGTATCCGCGCGGTGTATGAGAGTTTCGGAGTCTGTGCCATCGCCCGGGTAGGTACTGACACCGATACTGGCGTTGATCTGAAGTAGTTTTTGATCGATGAGGTACGGGGCGGCCAGAGAGGTCAAAATTTTTCTGCAATGAAAACTGCGTCTTCCGCGTGCCCGACTTGTGAAAGCAGCACCACGAATTCGTCTCCGCCAATGCGCGCCACGGTGTCTGAACGGCGCACGCAGGCAACGATGCGGATAGCTACCTGTTGCAGGAGTTTGTCGCCGACGGCATGTCCGAGCGAATCGTTGATTTTCTGAAATAGATCGAGGTCGACAAACATCACCGCCAACTGTTGGGTATATCGCGCGGAGAAGGAAATGGGCTGGGTGATACGATCATTCACAAGTGAGCGATTGGGCAGGCCGGTCAGAAAATCATGCTGCGCCGCATGGGAAAGATTCAAAGCCTCCTGTGTTGCGGCCCCTAAATCGTGCAGAACGGCCACGGTTCCGGCGACGTTACCGTCCCGGTCGCGGATGTACCCCGAGCAATTCTTTATGTTCAGCTCGATGCCGTCACGTCTCACCAATATTGCGGTGTCAGCGCAGGGCGTGTCTTCGCGTGCACCAGAAGCCAGTGAAGGCACGATGGCTGAGGTTTCGTGGTTATCGCAAGCGGCGTGACCGAGTATCTCGTTTAGCGAATGGCCTTGCGCTTCTGCTTGAGACCATCCGGTCAGCAGTTCTGCCGGACCATTCAGAAGCGCGTCGGTTATCAAGCGCGTATCGCCCGGGTGGGATTCGATCAGCAGCACGGATTTTTTTATCGGTTGGTTCATACCGCTCCCGTCCGCGTCTGTTCGAAGACGCGCTGGTGCTTTTCACTTGCGGGAAGGGGGTAAAAAGAAATAAAAAAAGCTCGGGCCTGGTTTTAAATGCCGTGCCTGCCGAGACGGCTCGTGCACGACTTGATTTTGCCGTCGTGGTTTTTGGCACGAACACACCTGGTCCCATTGGAAGTATTTCATGCTGGAAACGACGGTTCTGTACTAAATGAGTCATCATTAGAATTAGCTAATGTTGTTCTGGAAGATTTGTTTCCCGGTGGAGTGTAAGATCCGGCGCATTACTTGAGCGAAAACCGCTATCATAGGCGCGCATTTATGAGCGCTTTCACGAGGACATTGCCGATGAAGAAGTTGCGTTGTTTACGTTTAGGACTTACTGCTGCACTTGCTATTTCGTTGAGTGGCTCAGCGTCGTTCACGCAGGGCCGTTTGCATGAGGGCGAACAGGGTGCCGCTAAAGATCGTCCCTGGATGAACCCCCAACTTTCACCGGATGAACGGGCCGAGATGGTGCTGAAAGAATTGACACTGGACGAAAAAATCGATCTGGTGCATGGCGAGGGTATGCCGGGATGGCATGGCAAGGTTTTTCCCAAGGCATACTTAGGCAATGGCGGGGCGGGATTTGTGTTCGGTGTGGAGCGGCTGGGAATTCCCATGATTCAAATGAGCGACGCAGCCTACGGGGTGCGGACAGCGCGGACAATGGGAGATATTCGACGGCGCTGCCGTCCCCCATTGCTTCCGCGGCGAGCTGGGATCCCCAAGCGGCGTGCGAGTATGGCGCGCTGATCGGGCGGGAGTTGCGGGCGCAGGGCTACAACATGACGTTAGGCGGCGGCACGAACATTACACGCGAGCCGCGCAACGGGCGGACGTTCGAATACCTGGGAGAAGATCCCATTTTGGCGGGCACGTTGGTTGGCAATCGCATTAAATGCGAGCAGGCGCAGCACGTCATCGGGGACATCAAGCATTATGCGGTGAACGATCAGGAAAGCGGGCGCAACGAAGTGAATGCGGTGATCGGAAAGCGCGCGTTGCAGGAGACGGACTTGCTGGCTTTTCACATTGGCATCGAGATTGGCAGTCCGGCCGCGGTGATGTGTTCCTACAATGCGATTAACGGCGATTATGCGTGCGAAAACAAATATTTGCTTATGGAAGTACTGAAGAAAGCGTGGAAGTTCAAAGGTTTCGTGGTGTCGGATTGGGGCGGCACACACAGCACGGTGAAAGCGTCGGCGGCTGGTCTGGATAATGAGGAACCTGAAGATATTTATTATGGCGAGCCTTTGAAGAAAGCGGTACAGGAGGGCAAAGTTCCTGTCGCAGAGCTGGATGATCACGTGCGGCGCGTTCTGCGGTCAGAATTTTTGAGCGGTATCGTGGACTTTCCGAGGAAGAGAAGCGTAGTGGATGTAGAAGGTGGGCTGGAAACTTCGCGGCAGATTGCTGAACAAAGCATCGTGTTGCTCAAAAACGAAAAAGGGATTTTGCCTTTGGATCGTGCGAAGGTGCGCTCCATCGCAATCATTGGCACGCATGCGGATGAAGGCATGATTTCGGGTGGGGGATCGGCGCAGGTGGATCCGCCGGGATCTACGGCGCCAGCATGGAAGGCACATGTGTGGTTTCCGACTTCACCTTTAAAGGCTGTCGCTGCCAAGGCTCCAGGGGTGAGTGTGAAGTATGCCTCGGGAGCCGATCCTGCAGGTACTGCGGCTTTGGCTAAGCAGTCGGATGTCGCGATCGTGTTTGTGCACCAGTGGACCAGCGAGGACTTTGACCTGCCGAATTTGTCATTGCCGGATAACCAGGATGCGATGATTGACCAGGTGGCTTCCGCGAATCCGCGGACGATCGTGGTGATTGAATCCGGAAGCGCGGTGACCATGCCATGGATCGATAAAGTGAGTGGCGTGCTGGAAGCGTGGTATGCGGGGAGCAAGGGTGCCGACGCGGTGGCCAACATTCTATTTGGCGATGTGAACCCCAGCGCTAAATTACCGATGACTTTTCCGCGCGGCGAAGCGGATTTGCCGCATCCGCGAGAAGTGATTCCGTCGCCGAGCCAGTTGGGTAAGGCAGCGGTGATGGCAAGTGGGGAGGCTAAGCCGACGTTCGAAGTACATTACGACGAGGGATTAAAAGTTGGCTATAAATGGTATGACGCTGAAAAGAAACCGGTGCTGTTTCCGTTTGGATTTGGGTTGGCGTATACGTCGTACGCTTATTCAGAGTTGAAGGTAAGAACCGGCAAACAGACGACCGTTACGTTTACGGTGAAGAACACCGGAAACAAGGCGGGAGCAGAAGTCGCTCAGGTTTATGCTGCACTTCCTGCGGATGCTGGAGAGCCTCCAAAAAGGTTGGTGGGCTGGAGCAAAGTTAAGCTGCAGGCGGGGGAAAGCAAGGAAGTGGCGATTAGTATCGAGCCTGTGTATCTGTCTATATTTGACGAGGCGTCGGACAGCTGGAAGATGGTACCGGGAAGTTACTCATTTATGGCGGGCGGGTCTTCACAGGACTTGCCGCTGGTAAAAAAGGTCACGCTGAAGTAGCGGTGGTGAGGCGGGCAAACGGATCCGTGACTGAGGATGGAGTGTTGGCTTGCGGACACTCCTTGGCGGGTCCGGTATAATCGGCGGCATTCGAGTTTAATGGAGGAAAAATGGCTGAGCCATCTTATGAGGAACTGAAAGCAAAAATAGCGGAGCTGGAAAAGAAAGGCTCCGGGCGGCGCACTGGAGCGCTGGAATTTCGTGTGGGTGAAAAGGGCGGCGTGAGTGTGTACGGACTGGGGCGCTTTCCGGTGACGCTTTATTACGAGCAGTGGGTGAGGCTGTTGGATGCCTCGCAGGATTTGCGAGCTTTCTGGAAGAGAATAAAGGTGCGGGGAAATTGAAATTGCGGGAAACGTAAACTCTGAGAAGAGGCGCGCGATAGAGTGGCGTGAAGAACATCAGAAGGGCAACCCCAAGACCCAGGCTGCAAATCGAGCCTGGGCACTCTTCGCGTTGGGCGGCGCTGATTAAATTAGAACGGGAGGGACGATAGGTCGACGTTGCCGCCGGAGAAGATCACGCCAATTTTTGGGGCGTGGCCGTCGGCGCGTGACGGCAGGTTTAAGGCGGCGACGGCGCCGGACCGCAGCAATGGCGCGATGGCCACCGCCGACGATGGCTCGATGATGATTTTCATGCGCTCCCAGATGAGGCGGGTGGTGGAAATAATTTCTTCTTCGCTGGCCAGCAAAATTCCATCCACAAGTTTTCGCAGAATGGCGAAGGTGCGCGGAGCGAGGGAAGCGCGCAGACCGTCGGCGATGGTGTCGCTGGAGTCCTGAGACTGTAATATGCCGCTGGCGAGGGAGCGATAGGCATCGTCGGCGCGTTCCGGCTCGCAACCAAAGATGCGAATATTCGAGCGAAGACCTTTTGCCCCGAGGCAGGTGCCACTGAGGAGGCCGCCGCCACTGACGGGCCCAAAGACAGCGTCGAGATCGTTGATTTCTTCAAGGAGTTCCTTGGCGGCAGTGGCTTGCCCGGCGATGATGCGATCGTCATCGTAAGGATGTATGAGGTAGGCGCCAGTCTCGGCGCGAACGCGGGCGGCGGCTTCATTGCGTGCGGTGACGGTGGGCTCGCAGAGAGTTACCTGCGCGCCGTAACTTTCGACGGCGCGAAATTTTACCGCTGGCGCATTTTTGGGCATCACGACCCAGGTTTTTACGCCGCGCCAGGCGCCGGCACAGGCTATGGCTGCGCCATGATTGCCGCTCGATTGGGTGACGATGCCGTTTGCAACCTCGGCATCGGTGAGCGAGAAGATAGCATTCGTGGCGCCGCGAATTTTGAAGGAGCCGGTTTTCTGAAAATTATCGCATTTGAAAAAAATGTTCGCGCCGGTGAGTTTATCGAGCGAAGAACTGGTCAGTACGGGAGTGCGATGTATTTTAGGGGCGATGCGGGCGTGGGCCTGCTTGATGGAGTCCCAGGAGGGAGGCGCAAAGTCTTCGACGGGGACGGTTTTTTGATGAGGGTTCATGTGGGCCATGTGTTCTGAGTTTGTAGTAGCCATTATTCGGTGTCCAATGCACAGCAGAATACTGGAAGCGCGAGTGGGCGCAAAGCGATTGAGGGTAACCGTGCGCGCGTGGTGGCCGCTAATTTGTCACTTGACGTGTCCCGCAGCTTTGCTACGCTGACTTGAAGCCCCGTCGTTGAGACTCGCTAGCCAGTTTTCCCCACGTGGAGCAAGCAAAAATGAAAGACCGGGAGCGCCGGCGGTTAACCCGCTACAATTTGCGCACCCCGTTGCGCTTTCGTGCGCTGGGAATTGGCGCGGACAGCAGCGAACATTTTACGGAAGCGCTGAATGTTTCGCGTGGTGGATTTTTTTTCGCGTCGTCGGCACCGCTGCGAGTCGGAATGCAACTGGAAGTTACGCTGCGAATGCCGATCGAGGTGGGCGGGTGCGCGGCGAAGGAAATAAATTGCACGGCGCGGATTGCTCACACACGGGGTGAGCCGTTTGGGGATGGACGAATTGGTTTTGGCGCGGAAATTGAAGAGCAGAGAGATGCGACGCGGCTGCCCCGCTGGGATTAATCTTCAGCAATACTGACCCAATCCCCATGATTCGGCGGGTTCAAGTTAAATCGCTTTACCGGTGATTTGAACTTGTCACGTTTACGGTAGTTTTTGCACTCCCGACATTTTCAAAGCGGTCGTAAGCGCGCACCGCGATGGTGTGTTCTCCGGCGGACGGATCGCTAATCGTAAAATCATAGTGTTCTTCGGGCGCGTCGCTGATGTTTCCCGCTGGGGATATGAGAATCCAGTCGCCGCCGTCGAGGCTGTATTGGGCGCGCTCCACGCTGCTGCTGGCATCGCGCACGGTGAATTTCACGGTGATGGAGCTGGCGGATTTATCAGTGGCGCGAAATTCGGCTTGCAGATGCTTGATGACGGGTGGGGTGTTGTCGACTTCGAAGCGCTCGCTAATTCGTTCGGCGGTAAGCGCAGTGGCCGGTGGGTTCGAGGGCGCGTCGGTTGCGACAATCTTCAGGTAATAGACTCCGTCTGGGAATGATGTAGTGTCCCAGGAATAAAATTTCTGCTCCAGTTTGTCCTTCAATAATTTCCAGTCCTGCTCATTTTCGCCGCGGTAATAAACAGCGTAGCGTAGTTCATCGTCGTTATCGTCGTGCGCGGTCCACAGCACGGTAGCGTAACCTTTTTGCTGAATGCCCTGCGGCGGCGGTTCGAATCTCGGCGGGGTGCTCGACTGGGTGATGATCAGGCCGGAGGTACTGGGCGCGGGAGGCAGTTTGAGGGTGACGGTGGTTGGCTGGCCGGTGGCAATTATATTGGTGGCGTTGGCGCGCACGCCTGGCTCCTGGATGGCGATGCCATCGATTACCGGCGCGACGTTCCGGGGCAGATACGCCAGGCTGACCCAATCTACGCCATCGCCCGGCTGGCCGCCGTGAATGACGGCTTTCCATTGGGCAAATCGCGCCGGGGGAATTTCCATCTCCACGCCCGAGTGGGTGTAGGGGCCGTACCAGGTGGACCATTCTTTGCCGGGGTCTTCGGTATTGCCAGAGCGCACGAAGAATTCGACGCGCGGCTCGGTGTCATGTGCAGAGGATTTTTTCGCGGCCGAAGATGTGTTCGGGACAGTGCGCGGACTCCACCATTCCAGACGGCCCCATTGCGAAAAGTTTTGCGCGTCGAAGGAGCGCGATTCATAGGTGCCTTCAGCTTCAAATTCGGGGCCAACGGAGAAAACTTTGCCGGGATTGGCGGTGCAGACAAAAACTTTACCGTTTTTATCGCGGGAAATTCCAGTGATCTGTGCGGAGCCGGATTTGGCCAGTTGGGCGAAGACGCCTTTAGAATCGATGGCTAGCAATGCGCCGTTGTTTCCAGTACCTGCGAGCAGACGGCCGTCGGCGCCGAGGCCCAGGCTGTAGACCACATCTTCGCGCGAAGACCAAAGCTCGTCGGGGGCGCCGTTGGCGCTAATGCGGTAGATGCTGGAAGAAACGACCGCGGGAAAGGGCAAGAACACCGAGAGCGCGGTGGACTGAGCAGGGGAGGTTCCCGGAGCGTTGGTAATGGTGGTGGTGCCTTGCGGGGTGACAAAGACCGCGGAAGGAGCGGGAGTGGCGTTGCGCTGCTTTTCGCCAATGGCGGAAACGTAAATGGTGCCATCTGGGGCTATAGCCAGAGCGGTGACTTCACGTTTAGCGGTTTCGTAAAGCACGAAACCTTGTGCCGCGGGGAGTGATTTGTCGGAAGATTTATTGGGGCGGGAGGATTTCGTGTTGGCATGGGAGACGCGCAGAACGCGGCCATTGGGCTCGGTGCCAGCAATCAGATTTCCGCTGGGATCAAAGGCCAATACGCGAATATGGGCTTCATCGCTGGAGTAAAAAAGTTCGCCATTGCCGCTGGAATTGACGGCGAAAATTTGGCCTTTATCGCCGGTGGCCACGTAGAGAGTTCCGTCTGAGGAAAACGCCAAGTCCCAGATATATTTTGTCTTGGGATCGAAGAATACGGATTTTTCGCCGGAGGATGAGACGCGATAAACCTCTCCGTCAGGGGAAGTGCCAACATAAAGATTGCCCTGTGGGTCGAAGGCGATGGCTTGGGCAGAAAGATCGCCAGAGTCAAAAACCGCGGTGGGCTTTCCCGCGGTATCGAAGCGAAAAACTTTTGCGGGCGAGCCTGCGGCGGCGTAGAGCACACCTTTAGGATCGGTGCGCAGAGACCACAGATAAGATGCATCAGCGTCAGCGATCAAGACGAACTTAGGAGCTAATTCGAGGCGGCCATCGCTGCTGACGGCCACGCCATTGGCTTTGCCTTTTAGAAATTCTTCGTAAGTGCTGCTGCGCCAGCGGCGAGTGTGCTCGGCACGGGCGACTAAGGCGCATGCAACGAGTAGCAGCACACATGTCAAAAAAGTTCGGTACGTGCGGATGTTGAAGTGAAATTTCAAGCGTGGACTTCCTGGGGGTAAATTTTTAAAAGTAATCATCGGATTTGAAGATTGAGTGAGATAACTCCGGCGACCGGGCCACCAAGCGGAATGGAAGATTCGCTGGAAAGCGATTCGCGAAGGACCTGAACAGTGCCGGGTGCTGGGCGTCCATCAACGATATTAATTTGAGAAAGCGGCACGTTGGGTAATTCCTTGTCTTCCCACAGCATGGTGGGAGATGGAGCGAAAAGTCCGACGTACAGGCGATCATTGCGGCGCTCGCGATTGAGCAGAGCGATGAGTTGATCGAGGCTTGCGGAGGCGGAGGCGCCGGCACCGGCACCGGTGGCGGCAAATCCACGGGATGCACGATTGAGCATGTCGGCATCGCTGACTAGGACGCGCAGCATGGTGCCGCGAGTGACCTGATCAGGAACACGCACGGTCGTTTCCCGAACTTGAGCGGGGCCGCGATAGGGGCGGAGCAAGACACGCACGCGCAAAGTTTCGCCGGGAGCGGCTTCGCCCTTTTCGAGCCAGGCACTTTCGATGGTGAAGGAATGGCGGCCAGGTACACTTTCGACGCGCAGCGAAACTCGCTCAATGGCGGTGGCTTCAAAATTATTGGTGAATAGGCGCGAGAAAATGCTTTGCATGGTGAGGGCGATCGGCAAACCGTCGGGGAAAAGAGCGTCGCCAGGAGCGAAGGTGTTTTCAATCTGGACGGGCGCGTGATTTTTCAGCTGGATTTCGCCGGAGAGATGCAGGGTCGTGCCTTCGCCGTAAAGCGAATTTTGAGTGAGACCGCTGAAAGTGGTGAGTGCAACCAAAATCGGGGTTAAGCGGGGGTGATTGACGAGCTGGAAGTGCAGTTGTTTTTCCGCGCCAGCGACGGAAAGTGTGAGGTCCAGTGGAATCATGGCGGGTGACGCGCCGAGCTTTCCAGTGACCGCGGTGAGGTGATCGCCGGTGATGGTGCCGATGGAGCCACCCACGTTTACGATTTTGGTGGAGGCCATATCGGAGGAGAGCGTGGCGAGTACGTGGCTGCGGGCCATGGGAATTTGCACGTCGCCGAGACTTAAGAAGGGATGGCCGCACAAGAAAACACGATCGGCTTGCACGGCGGTGACGGTGCACGCGGAGTTGATGGAGGCGTCACCTTGGACGAGCACCATTCCGGCCATGTCGCCGGGTTTGAGTTGTGAGTCATCCGGGCGCGCGGCGGCGGTGCCTCCCTGGGCGGCGACGAAACCGTAACCCTGGAGTTGCGAAGAAAATTCGCGTAGAGCGGAAGCTTGAAAACCGGAAAAGACGAGAGGCGTTTCGATGGGTTCCAGGGCGGCACCAGTTGGCAAGGTGATTTGTCGTGCTGCGAAATTATTCGCGGAATTCGATGACGAGTCGTTTGGCAGGGAAGATAGTGAGAATTGCTGAGGTAAATTTTGCGAGGACTGCGCGGGTTGTGGCGCGCTTGATTGGACTGGAGGATTCAACACATCGGCGATGGGTGTTACGCCAGCGATGGGTTCTTTGGTGAATATGCCGAGCTTGAGCGAAAGGGCGCCGGCGAGTTTGCCGTCCAAATAAACGGGACTGCCGCTCATGCCTGCTACGACGCCGGTGTGCTCGACCTTGGGGCCTTTTAATTGAACGAGGATGATGGATTGTTTGGGGCCCAAGAAATTAGGCATGATGCCGAGGACTTCAAGGTCGAATTTTTCAATTTGGTCGCCGGCAAAAATGGTGTAGGCGTAACCATGCATGCCGGGATGGACGTCCGAGAGTGGGAGTATCTCGGTTGATTGCTGAGCGCGCGCATAAGAGACGGGGCCAAACAAGAACGTGAACGCGAAGATTGCCGGGAAGAGCGAGCGAAGAATGGAGTGGTGAAAACGCGCCGGGAGCATGAACAGTTAATGATACGCGGCGAGCTTGAGAGGTGCAATTCAACTGGCAGGGTGGGCAGGCTGGGAAAATATGACTAGTGGTTCCAGGATTGTTTCTCAGACGAGAAGGCCGCGCCGGCGGTCAAGAAATTCAATGGGAATAGTGCACCTCAAGACCCAGGTTCATACCTCAACTGTCCAGTCCCAACACATCCTTTACAAAGTGTCCCTAGCCATCCTTTACAGTTCGAAACCGGAAGGTGCGTCAGGGATTTGCGGGTCCAGTTCGCGCACCAGTGTGGCGCAGTAGAAGATCATCCAGCGCCCGGCGGCGGGCACTACCTGCACGTATTCACCGGCCAGGGCCTGACTGATGGCCCACTTGCGCTTCTTTATTTCCAGCGTACCGTTACAGTCGACTTTCAGCACCCAAGCACCGGTGGGATATTCCCAGCGCGGTGGATGTGCATCGTAGCATCTTGCACTGGGCCTCCACACACTCGCGGGAGTCTTCATATTCAAGGCTTCATGGGGCCGCACGTAGTTGTGTTCCCAACGATATTCGTCGAGCCAAGTCTGCAGGTGCGGTGCTGCTGGAATTCCTCTGCGTCTCCAGGCGCGTTGCAGCGCTCCATGAAAGCGCTCGACCTTCCCTTGCGTTTGCGGATGGCGGATGGCACTCCAATGTAGGCGAATGCCTTGACGCATCAGCCACACAGACAAACGCGAATATCCGGAAGGGGCTTGCTGCTCTCGCCAGGGAATCCCGTGGTCCATGAGCATCCCGTCCGGCACTCCACAACGCTGAAAGGCTTCTTCCAGTTGTCGACGCACGGCTTCGCCGCGGGTACTGCCGTTAGCGGCCAGCGCGATCAGGTAGCGGCTGTGATCGTCGAGCACAGATAGCGGGCCGACGGGCTGGGGCCAGCGCTTCGGCCCCTTGAAGTCCATCTGCCACAACTCATTCGGTTGTTTTCGTGCAAAGCGCTGCAGCGCCGGTGGATGTTGGTCGTCCTCTAGAATGAGATCGTGACGCCACAGAATGCGATGAATGGTGTTGCGGGGCAGGAAGATTCCTTCCCGCGCCAATAGCACACTTAGCTTCCGTG
This sequence comes from uncultured Acidobacteriota bacterium, assembly GCA_963705755.1. Lineage (GTDB taxonomy): Bacteria > Acidobacteriota > Terriglobia > Acidiferrales > UBA7541 > Acidiferrum. Next base: position 20,735 of record CAVPKZ010000192.1, read on the forward strand.
CGCCCCAGTCTGGGTAACGCAGCCGCAGCTCCACGACACGCCGCAAGTTGTCCGCGGTTCGCCGTGGGCTGCGGTACGGTTTGTGACTGCGCTCAGCGATGCCTCGTATACCGAGCTCTTGGTAGCGCTGCAGCCACAAATAACCGGTAGGCCTGGAGATGCCAAATTCTGCACACAGAGAACTAAATCCCTGCGTACCACGGGCGGCCGCCACAACAAATCGCACCCGCTGCTCCTGGATGTCCATCGTCTTCCATGCCATCGCCCTTCTCCCGCGCGCGCTTCGCGCGCGGGAGTGTAAAGGATGTCTAGGGACAACCTGTAAAGGATGTCATGGGACTGAACACCTCAAAGGCGAACCTGGGCCACCCTGCTGATATGGCCGCGCGCGATTGTTCCTCATGAATGACCACAGAACCCCTTGCGCTCGGTGACTAGAAATAGAGCTTCAAAGCCAGCTGTAATTGCACGCCCCGTCGAGTTGGGACACAATGACCTCCTCTTTTTCATCGACAGAAAATCACCGCAGGCCGAAATCGGCGACGGAACACCCGCAACAACTGATTTTAAAACGATTTAATAAACGGTTTAGCTCTTTGTGTCAAGAGCTAAGTTGAAAGCAAGGTGTTCAGAGTTAAGTGAATAAGGCTCAATTGCGCTCAGGTGTGGCGTTGAGCGAGGTGCAGATCAGTCTTCCAGGGTGGGTAGAGTCTTTAGCACTTCAGTTCCGATTGGGCGGTTGAGCACCGGCTCATCCTTGCGAATTTTGCCATCGCGAAAGATAAGAGTACGTTTCGCAAAGTGGGCGACGTCGAGCTCGTGGGTTACCAGAACAATGGTCAAGCCTTGATCGTTGAGTCTCTGGAAGATCTCCATGATTTCCACCGAGGTGCGCGTATCGAGGTTGCCGGTGGGCTCGTCGGCGAGAAGTATCGAAGGGCGATTGACCAAGGCCCGGGCGATGGCGACGCGCTGCTGCTGCCCTCCGGACATTTGTGAAGGGAAGTGTTCAGAACGGTTGGCGAGGCCGACCATGGCTAATGCTTCGGTGGCGCGTTTGGTGCGCTCGGACTTGTGAATTTTAGTGTACAGCGTGGGCAATTCGGTATTTTCGAGGGCGGTGGTGCGCGCTAACAAATTGAAACCCTGGAAAACAAAACCCAGTTTCTGATTGCGGATGTGCGCGAGAGCTTTTTTATCGTGCTCGGACACGTCAATGCCGTCGAGGAGATATTTCCCGGAAGTGGGCTTGTCCAGGCACCCAAGTAAATTCATGAAAGTAGATTTGCCGCTACCACTGGCACCCATAATGGCCAGAAATTCTCCACGCTGGATCTCCAGACTGACACCCCGCAAGGCGTGAACGCGGCTTTCGCCCAGATCGTAATACTTGTGAACATCCTCCACGCGGATAACCGCGCGGTCTGGAGCGGAAGAGTGGAACTTAGTTGGTATCGCAGCGGCCATTAGATTATTTTCACAAAGTATATCCGCGCGGCGTAGAACTTAGCGCCTTATAGCTCCGGGAGCCGAAGGTTTGGAGCTGATGGAGCGAACCACGAGATCGTCATTCTCTTTCAAGCTGCCCTTGAGGACGGCGGTAATTTCTGTGAAGGCGTGGTCAGTGATTCCGAGAGAGACTTTCACGGGCTCCATGGTGTTATCGGGATGCCATTTCCAAACCACAGCGGTGGTAGCGCGGGGAACGCGAATTATATTCGATTCGGGTGTGCCGCCGGGTTGCGCGCCTTGTGAGGGTTCCGGCTGTTTTTCGTCGATGCCGTACTGCGCATACAGTCGCATGACTTCTTCAGGTGACATCAGGGGCTTATAGCGCAGGGCGGTATTAGGAAGCTTCAGGACGTCTTGCACCGTAGCGACGGGGATGGTGACGTAAGCGGTCATGCCTGGAAAAAGCTTAAGTTCGGGATTATCAAACTCGATCATGGTGTCGTAGGTAACGACGTTTTGCACGGTGGTGGGATTCATGCGTACCTGGGAGACCGTGCCATGAAAATTTTCTTTGGGAAAAGCATCGACTTTAAAAGTGACTTGTTTGCCGGGCTTGATGTTGCCGACGTCGGACTCGTCAGTCTTGGTGTAGACCAGCATTTTTTTTAAATCCTGGGCGATGGTGAATATGGTGGGCGCTTGCAAGGAGGCGGCGACGGTCTGGCCGACGTCGACATTGCGAGCCACGACAGTGCCGTCGATTGGAGAACGGATTATCGTGTAATTGAGATTAGTTTGCGCGACGCTCAGCGCAGCGGCCTTCTGATTTACCTGAGCTTCCGCTTGAGTGACGTTAGCGACGGCGGCGCCGACGCCGGCATTCATGGAATCGTAATTGGCCTTGGCGAGATCAAGCTGCTGCTGGCTGGTAATGTTTTCTCGAGTGAGCTGACTGGCACGTTCGTAATCAGCCTTGGTCTGAACCATGGAGGCTTTAGCCTTCTCTAAATTTGCCCGCGCGGCCAGCAGGTTGGCTTTGGCGCTATTCAGATCGGCATCGGCTTGCTGCACAGCGCCCTGGAATAAGGCGGGATCGATCAGGGCAATAAGGTCACCTTTGTGTACGCGAGAGTTGAAATCGACGAAGAGCTTGGCGATGACCCCGGAAACCTGCGACCCAACTTGCACGGTAATTACGGCATTGATAGTGCCTGTGGCCTCCACGACGTCATGAATATCGCCGCGCTCGACTTTGGCGGTAAAGTTCTGGTCTTGTGATTTGGCGTTGAAGCCGAAGGCGGCCAAGATAGCTACCACCGCCAACACGCCAGCCAAAATCAGCCATTTAAGATTCTTCTTCATTCACAGTCCTGAAAAAAAAATGAAAACTCATGCTGGTTGTTACAACGCAGCTTAAATTACAGCGTAGCTCGCTGACTCAGTTTACTCGTAGCGCAGTGCCTCAATGGGATCGAGCAACGAAGCCTTGCGCGCGGGGTAGTAACCGAAAAAAACTCCCACAGCAATGGAAAACATGGCGGCCACGACGATGGCCTGCATGGAAGTTTCCATCGGCCACTTTAAAGTCTGGCCGACAACGTAGGAGCCTAGAACTCCGAATAACACGCCCGCGAAGCCGCCAACCAGGCTCAGCATCACGGATTCCCCGAGAAATTGCAGCTGAATGGCTTGCTCAGTGGCTCCGACGGCCACACGAACACCAATTTCGCGGGTGCGTTCCGTGACCGAAACCAGCATGACATTCATGATGCCGATGCCGCCGACGATTAGGGATATGGAGGCAATGGCGATGAGCAGGACGGTGAGAGTTTTGCTCGCTTCCATCTGCGCCTGAATGATGTCTTCGGGATTGCGAATGTTGAAGTCGTCGTCTTCTTCAGGGCGCAGGTGATGGCGATCGCGCAGGATTGCGGCGGCTTCTTGGCCGGCAAGCTTTACCGAGTCCTGGGAGACGGCGGAGCAAAGAATATCGTCTAGCCAGGGATTGCCTTTCATCTTTTTCTGGGCGGTGGTGTACGGCAAGATGATGTTGTCGTCCTGGTCCTGCCCCGACATGGAGAGGCCTTTGGGATGGAGGATGCCGATTACTTTGCAGGGCAGGTTTTTTACGCGGATAACTTTTCCAATGGGATCTTCCGCACCAAAGAGTTGCTCGCGAACGGTGACGCCAATATCGCAGACGTCCGCGGCACGTTCGACGTCCTCGTTCGTAAAGACTGCGCCTTGGTCGGCGTACCAACGCTTGATGTCAAAGAATTCCGGGGACACGCCACGATAGGCGGTAAACCAGTTTTGATTTCCGTAAATGACTTGCACGTGATCATCGACGTTGGGCGAAACCGTTTTGATGAGAGCGATCTGGTTTTTGATGGCAGCGGCGTCAGCCATGGAAAGGGAAGGGGAGCCGTGGGTGCCGGTGCGCACACCACTGACGGAGCGGCCTCCTGCTTCGATCCACACGAAATTGTCGCCGAGGTTGTTCATTTGTTGTTCGACGCGCGATTGGCCGGCTTTTCCGATGGCTACCACGCAGATCACCGCAGCGATGCCGATAGTGATGCCCATGACGGTCAACATGCTGCGCATTTTGTTTCTCAGCAACGCTACGAGCGCGGAGCGAAGTAGTGCGGAATAGTCCATGGTGGCTCCTATAACTGGCCAGACGAGTAGCGGCTGGAACTATCTAGAATACCGCTTTGTCGGGGCTGAAGCAGGATTCATGAGAACCTGTCCGTCGTGACTTTTGCCATTTTAGCGCGAGATACAGGGAATTGAATTAAGCGACAATTAGTTTTCGTTTAGGTTTGGGAAAGAAAAGGCCCCGAAAGCCCTAACAAATTTCTGTTCAGGCGCTTGCGGGGCTGCGATGCCTTGTGAGTCTGTGAGCCTATTGGCCGATTACCAGCACCTGTATTGAGCCCTCTACCACAGACGGGCGCGGACGCTTGGAGGGGTCGCCTGTGAATTTAGCCGAAGGCAGATAGACTTTATGAGTGGCGGTGTCGAGTCCGTGAGTTTTTGATCCCACTGGAGTATCGATTTCCTGGACCACCGAGTATTTACCGGATTTATCCGCGTGGATGATTTGAAATTTCCCGGTGCTCGGGGATGCGAAGACATAACCAGTCCCAGGATCGAAGGTTACGCCGTCGCAATCGTCGCCGATGGCGACGCTTTGGCGAACTTTGCCGCTGTTGCTATCGACGACCATGAGTTTTCCATCGCAGCTCGAGAAAGAGTGTGAGTTTTATTGTCGATGGCCAGTCCGGAAGGGCCCTCACAGCCCTCCATGACCCAGGTCGACTTTAATTTTTTGCTGCTGGCATCGATAACCGCGATGGCGTGTTTATCTTCCAGATTGATAAAAACATTCCCTTTTTCATCGTAAGCGAAAAATTCAGGCTTGGAGTCGAGCGCAATAGTGACGACGACTTTTTTCGTTTTAGCGTCGATGACGGAGGTTGATTTGCTTTTGCCGTTCTGTACGAACACCTGATGAGTGGCGGGATGATACAGGATGGAGTCAGGGTTCTCGCCGGTGGCAATCTGAGATTCCACTTTCAGCGTTTTCAAATCGAAGACGGCAACCTTGGCAGCTCCGCCTTCGCTTACAAAACCAATCCCGAGATCGGGGGCTACAGCGACGCCATGTACGCCAGGGGTGTCGGGGATGTCACCAACGACGGCTCCGCTCTCAGAATCCAATACGGTCACATGCGTGGCGCGCGCAATGTAAACGCGATGCGCTTCTGGATCGACGGTGACGTAGTCCCAGCGCCCGCCCCCTTCGAGGGGGATCTTTTTCACGATTTTGAATTTGCCGCCGTCATCACCGGCGCGCAAAGCGCTGGGTGTTAACGCGATTGCGGCGGCGGAAAAGATCAGGGCCGAATTTCGCAAGAATCGATGCATGTCTATTTCCTCGTTTGGCGTGCAAGGGCGAGTTTCTGGCGCCCTAGCCGTCATGATGTAACAGCGTGGCGGTAATTGCCGCGGAGAGAGGCTAGCAGGTGATTGACGTTCTGCCTACCGAAGATGACGTAGATAAACGAAAATTAAGACTAATTTAGGAATTGCAAAACCGACGCGGTTGAGGTTAGTGGTCGCATCCTTCAGAGGCTAAAGCCTCGTATAGTTGTTGGTTCGTTTATGTCGCGGCCCGCCTAGGTGGGCAGGCTAAAGCTGCGCCCTACAAAGCGATGACGTGGCCGGCGGTGCGTTCGGGCCAGGTAACTTCTCGCACGGGTCCTACGATGAAAAGCCAGGACGAAGTGCCGACCAACGCAATGAGAGCCGCTAGCGCGAAAGGCCACTGGAAGTGGCCGGTACGATCCAAAATAAGTCCGGTGAGGGCCGGTGCGACGATCCCTGCTAAGTTTCCAGAGCCATTTTGCACACCGGTCCAGCGTCCTGCGGCGTACGGGCCAGCAAGAGTTTGAGAGATGGCCCAAATGTTGGACGAACAGATGCCCTGGCACGCGATGCCCAAAATTAATAAGGGCACATTCCACGCTGGGGGACCGACGGCGGAGAGAAAAGTAATACACCGGCGGCTGCCAGGCCACCGGCGACGAAAGGTTTGCGAACGCGAGTAGGTGTGCCTCCTGAGCGGATTAAACGATCTGAGAGCCAACCACAAAATATCGCGAGAAGAGCGCTAAGAACGTAACCGGTGGCGCCGATTTTGGCCATGCTGACGATGGAAAAATGCCGGTCGCGCACAATAAAATGGGAGCCAGGTGAGCAGGAAATAGCTCAGGTAGTTGTAACCAAACTGGGCGATGATGGTGCCCCAGGCGGAACGCTGGAGCAGGATGGCTGCGTAACTTGGCGCGGCGATTTTGTCCAGATGAATGGCGGCTTTTGATGGAGGCATCCAGGAAGCCACGGAATCAACCAGCACAAGCTGATCAGTCCGAGAACTACGAAGAAACCGCGCCATCCGAATCTGGCGATCAACAATCCGCCAACCAACAGCCCGAAGCCCGGACCAAGCGCCAAGCCGGCCGAAATTATGGAATTGGCGATGCCGCGATGTTCCTCACGATAATGGAGGGCGATGATTTTTGAGTAGGAAGGATAGGCGACGGATTCTCGACCGAGCAGAGACGCAACACCAGCAGCAAGAAAAATCCGTGAACGAGGCCGGTGACGATAGTAGCGGATCGACCAGAGAAAAAAACCTCCGGCAAAAACCCAGTTCACGTTTAGCCGATCCACCAGCCAGCCGGATATAAGCTGCAAGAACGCGTAGGTCCAGAAAAAGGAAGAGAGCAAGAGGCCGAGCTGCGAGGCGGAGAGGTGTAGTTCGTCTTTTATCAGGGGAGCGGCGATGGAGAGATTGGAGCGATCGATGTAGCTGATGAAGATGGAGAGGCCTAACAAAATGAGAACACGCCAAAGTTTGCCGGTCAGTGGCTGCGATGGCGGCTGCGATGGCGGCTGCGATGGCGATGGTGGCGTGGGCATTTCGATTTGGGAAGGGGATTCTCTCTTGTGGCGGCAGGAGATTGCAAACTAATAGGTCAATGTAATGCAACAGTGGCGAAGCGGGAATTTTTTTGAGGCGCGATTATTAATTGCCGTGGAGCTGTTAGTCGCGCTGAATTGTCCCCCGCTGTCTCAAGCGGCATGCCACACACAAAACTTTCAGCAGCACAAATCACGGGCTTCTGGGGGAGCATGGTCGGGATGGACTCTCGACGGCATGGATTCGTTTATGATGCGCTGGTGCTGAGTCCAGCGCTATCGGAGCTTTTGCCCAAGTCGGGGTATGCGAAGACACCGGCAAACATAGGACTCGCGGGGTCCATTTTGTTCGCGCTGTTCCTGGTTGGTTGGGGCTCTCGTTTATGTGGGGGCCGATTGCCGATCGATTCGGACGCGCGCGAGTGCTGGCGGCGACGATTCTGGCTTATGCGGTGTTTACCGGCGCGGCGGCATTGGCGCAAAGTGTGTGGCAATTAGCGTTGTTTCGGCTGTTGGCGGGCATTGGCATTGGGGGCGAGTGGGCGCTGGCGGGAACGTATGTCGCGGAGGCGTGGCCTGAGGACCGGCGAAAAATGGGGGCCGGATTTTTGCAGACTGGTTATTACTTCGGATTTTTTCTGGCTGCGGCGCTGAATTATACGGTGGGGGCGCGGTTCGGATGGCGCGCGATGTTTCTCTGCGGATTGTCGCCGGTGATTATTTCTGTGCTGATTCTGGCGCGGGTCAAGGAGCCGGAGCGGTGGAGGGAAAAGGCAGGGCTGCCAGGGCGGATAGGTAAACCGCAGCGCTGGGTGGCGTCACTCGCGGAAATTTTTTCGGCTAAGTATCGGCGGAAAACAATTGTCAACGCGGCGTTGCTGACAGTCGCGATCATCGGTCTCTGGGCGGGAGCGGTGTACGAACCAACGGCAATTATTACGCTCGCGAAAAAGGCTGGTATGTCGCTGGCGCAGGCATCCAAGACAGCTTCGATCGGGACGGCGATTCTTTCCATCGGAACGATTTTGGGTTGTTTGATGGCGCCGATCCTAGCGGAACGATTGGGAAGGAAAACTACCCTGGCAATTTATTTTCTGGGCATGAGCGTGTTCATCTGGTTGAATTTTTGGGTGGGCCTTTTATCTGCAGGACGGCCTGACAACGTTCAACCTCGGCCGAATGCACGACCGCGACCTTGCACGTTCTCGATCTCGATCACGCCCGGTGCCTGCTCGTGGACCGTCGTACCGCAATGGCTGGCGGATGGCGTCTACGAGTCGAGCGGCGCGAGCACCCCCGCGATCGCCTTCAGCGCGGACTGAATGTTCGCCACCGAGTTCGCGTACGAGAAGCGCAGGTACCCCTCCCCGTACCGGCCGAACGCAGTACCGGGAAGCGCCCAGTTACTTCCTCCGTCCAGCAGCCGGGCGGCCAGTTCGCCCGACGACAGCCCGGTACCCGTTATCCGAGGGAACACGTAGAACGCGCCGTCCGGCTCGAGACAGCTCACCCCGGGAATGTCGTTCAGCCCGGCGACGATCACGTCCCGGCGCCGCCGGAACTCCGCCAGCATGTCCGCCACCGGATCCCACGGCCCGGTCAGCGCGGCGATCGCCGCGTACTGGCTGAACGCCGACGTGCACGACACCGAGTTGATCGCCAGCCGGGTGATGGGCTCCACCAGAGCGGGCGGGAACACGCCGAAGCCGAGCCGCCACCCGGTCATCGCGTACGTCTTCGACCAGCCGTCCAGCAGGATCGTCCGGTCCGCCATCCCGGGTACGTCGAGCACAGAAGCGTGCTTACCAGCCGAATACCGCAAAGCCCAGTACACCTCGTCGGACAGCACCACCAGGTCGC
>CAVPKZ010000193.1:0-21869 GCA_963705755.1 uncultured Acidobacteriota bacterium
GGAGTCTCGACCGACAACCCTGTTGCAAGGGACTTTGGACATGCTGATCTTGAAGTCCCTGATCGCTGGCGAGAAGCATGGATTGGGAGTCTCGCGGAGAATCCAGCAGATCACCGGCGGCACGTTTGTTGTCAAGCCAGGCTCGCTCTTTCCCGCATTGCACCGACTGGAAGAAGAAGGTTGGGTTTCTTCTTCTTGGGGAGAATCGGAGAACAACCGCCGCGCGAAATACTACCGCTTGACCAAGGCGGGAAAGAAACAACTCGAAGCAGAAACCAAGCGATGGGACCGCATTTCTTGGGCTATCGCGCAGGCTTTGGAAGCATCGTAAAGAGGTGTTTAGCGTGCCGCTCCTCATTAAAGTACGAAGTTTGCTGCGAAATCTCTTTTTATCTCGTCGTGTGGATGCGGAACTGACGAGGAGGTGTTTTCGCACCTCGGGATGCTGATAGAGGAAAATACTCGTGCGGGCATGTCGCCGGAGGAAGCGCAACGAGCCGCGCGGATCGAACTTGGCGATATCGCACAGGTGAAAGAACAGGTACGCGATGCGGGAATTGGCAATTGGCTGCACGCGGTGATCTCCGATTGCCGCTATGGCATTCGACAACTCCGCAAGAACTCCGCCTTCACGACCGTCGCCGTCCTCACCCTGGCCCTCGGGATCGGCGCAAATACGGCGATCTTCAGCAACGTCAATGCTCTCGTCCTCCGCCCTTTTTCTCTCCCGGATCTTGATCGTGTCGTAGCCCTCTGGGAAACCGTTCCGAAGCAAGACGCCTACCGTGTCAGCGTCGCCCCGAGCGAACTTCCATGATTGGACCGAGCAAAGCAAATCCTTCGAATATTTGGCCGCCACTCGCGGCTGGGATGAAACTTAACCGGCGAAGGCGTTGCCGAACGCGTCGAAGGTTATCAAGTGACGAGCGACTTTTTCCCGTTGCTTGGCGTTCCAGCCGAAATCGGCCGGCAGATCAGCAGCGTTAACCTCCAACAAGGAGCGGCAACCGTCGTCGTTCTCAGTCACGGATTCTGGGAGCGTCATCTTGCTGGCGATCGAACGGTCCTCGGCAAAAACTTGCTCCTGAATGGCCGCAAATTCACCATCATCGGCGTCGCTGGCTCCGATTTAGACTTTCCGGCAGGGGCTCGGATTTGGACTCCGTTCGATCTCCACTCCGTCGAGGGCACCGACCGGGAAACGCACTCACTTCTTGTTCTTGGCCGCCTGAACAAGAACACCTCGGTGTCGAGCGCTACCGCTGACCTGCAAGCCGTCGCCGGTCGTCTGGCAGAACAATTTCCCGGCAGCAATGCCGGCTATGGAGTCCGTGTTATCCGATTGGCTGAAGACGCCGCCAACGGAACGTGGCAGTTCGTAATGGTGCTGATGGGTTGCGCCGTCTTTGTGCTATTGCTTGCTTGTGTGAACGTAGCGAACCTGCAACTCGCCCGGGCATCAAGCCGGCAAAAAGAAATGGCGATCCGGTCTGGCATGGGCGCGAGCCGCTGGCAACTGATCCGCCAATTGCTGGTCGAAAGCACATTACTGGCCCTCGCCGGAGGGGCTGCTGGCGCCCTGCTGGCGAACTGGGGAATGGAGCTTCTGCGTCGTGATCTCCCGCCGTTCATCATGGCGCATGTGCCAGGCCTCAAGCACGTGGCGGTCGATTTCCGCGTACTCTTGTTCACTCTCGCAGTCGCTTTGTGTAGCGGAATTCTCGCTGGCCTCGCGCCCGCCTTCCGTTTCTCCGGGTCCGACCTCAACGACGCCTTAAAAGAAAGCACGCGCTCCTCGACCGCGGGTCGCTCTGCCGGTCGTCTCGCGGCGTGTTGTAATTATCGAAACCTCCCTCGCTCTCATTCTTCTCGTGGGCGCGGGGCTCATGGTCAGCGGGTTCCGCAGTCTCCTTGCCGTAGAAATCGATTCGACCGCACCCACGTGCTTACCTTTCACATCGCCTTGCCTAAGGAGAAATATCAGAAAAGAGATCAAATCCAGGGCTACTACGATCGCTTGCTCCATCAGCTCCAAACCATTCCGTCGGTGGATACCGTCGCTTGCGTTACCAGCTTGCCTTCCGGATGGAGTTGGAATTGGACCGAGTACACTGCAGAAGGTCACCCTCCGGTCTCCGGCGGAGAATTGCCTTCCGCCGTCTCGCAAATCGTCACGCCCGATTTCTTTGCAACCTTGCACGTGCCTCTCATCAAGGGACGTTTCATTTTCCTCGCGGACGGTCCCGATGCTCTGCCCGTAGCAGTTATCAGCGAAAGCATGGCTCGTGCCAACTGGCCAGATCAGGATCCAATCGGAAAACACCTGAAGTTAGGGCGTCCCGAAAGTTCGGAGCCCGAGCGGCGGGTCGTTGGAGTCGTGCGCGATATTCGCTCTTCTGCGTTCGAGCCGAAGCCTAACCCGACCACGTATGTGCCCTTCGCCCAGATGCCACAAGCTTCGTCGGCCGTCCTAGTACGTACCTCGGCAGATCCTTTGAGCCTGGCCAGGCGCATGACCCAGCAATTGCGCAGCATTGATCCCGGTATACCCGCGTACGACGTCCGCACTCTGCAACAGGTTGTTTCCGATAACGTGAGCGGTGTGGAGTCTTCCGCTCGCATGATGTCGGTCTTCGGCCTTATCGCTTTGCATCGGCGGCGGCCGGCATCTTCGCCGTCATGGCCTACTCGGTAACGCAGCGCATTCATGAAATCGGTATTCGCATGGCCCTTGGCGCCCGCCGATTCGATGTTCTTCACTTGGTGATGGCATCGGCCATGAAGATGGCTCTCGTAGGCTTGACCTTCGGGCTTGGCGTGTCGCTGCTCCTGACCCAAGCCATTTCCAACGTCGTGTTCGGCGTCATTCGAATCGAACCGCCAGTCTTCGCCTCGTTGACGGCCCTCCTCGCGCTGGTCGCAGCGGTGTCCGCCTACATCCCCGCGCACTGGGCCACCAAGGTTGATCCCATGCACGCTTTGCGCGGCGACTAGGGAGTGCCGAGTCCAGACTAAGCCGTCGCGCTGTGTGGGCCGCAATCGCGATTCATGCCCGAGCGACGGCGTGCTCGGAAAGCGCGTGCCGATTATTGCAGATCGGATGCGAAACCTCGGAACCGAACCTTGACGCGGGTCCGAAGTCCGGATGGAGGAAATGTAATGTTACGGAGCACCGTCCGCGATAAGATCTCCTCGAACCCCGTTTCTGGACAGATAGCAAAGCACGCAATGCGCCAGTAGACATTTCATCCTTCAGAAGACGCGTCCTGCCTTACTTCCGAATCTCCGACAATCCCATCGGAATCGCATCATCAACGGATGATTTTGCGAAATGGCGCCCCTCAACGACAACACCGTTCATCAAATTGCCCGTCACGACAGCCGTGGCAGGTACGACCGGCAGCGCCAAACGCAACATAGCGAACTGACATGTAAATACCTGCGGCAATGGCGCACCTTTTTTTGCCGGCCAATATTTTCCGAGTTGAGCTTGCTACTTTCTTCTCTCCTTGACATTCTACCCATTCATCGTTTTAATATGTCGATTGTCTAGGAGACGTGATGCCCATTGAAAAATCTGACCTGCTGCAAGGAACGCTGGACATGCTCATCCTGAAAATCGTCGCTCTAGGGCCCGTACATGGCTACGGTATCTCCCTCCGCATCCGCCAAATTTCAAAAGACGTTCTTCAGGTGCAGCAAGGGTCGCTGTACCCCGCTTTGCACCGCTTGGAAAAACGGGGATGGCTGGCCGCTGAGTGGGGCGAGTCCGACAAGGGCCGGCAGGCCAAGTTTTACAAGTTATCGGCGAGAGGCCGCAAGCAACTGGCGAGCGAAGAATCGAACTGGAAGCGGCTGGCAGGAGCGGTGGTCAACATTCTGCAAACCGTGGAATAGGAGTCTGGCATGTCCTGGTGGAAATCCATTTTCCCCAAGCGCGCGTCGGATGAACAAATGAACTCGGAGCTTCGCTTTCACATTGACGAGCTCACCGAGGAATACATCGCGGCAGGCGTGTCGCCCGAAGAAGCCCATCGGCGCGCCACGTTGGATTTCGGCGGGCACGAAAATCTCAAGGAACAAGTCCGCGACGTCTACCGCATCCGGTTCCTGGACGCCACGCTCGCCAACCTCAAATCGGCCTTCCGCTTCATCCGTAAGTCTCCCACTTTCTCTCTAACCGTTATCCTCACTCTCGCTTTAGCCATTGGCGCTAACAGCGCCGTTTTTTCCGCCATCGACGCCATCCTCTTGAAGCCGCTACCTTTCCCACAAGCCGATCAACTGGTGCGCGTCGATCAATACGATCCGAAAAATCCGCGGCCTCTCAACCTGGTTGCTCCAGCGCGTCTTGAAGACTGGAATCGTCTCAACTCCACGTTTCAAGCGCTCACCGGCTACTACACCGAGGACGTCTCCGAATCCGCCGGCCCTCTGCCGGAGAAAGTGACTCGTGCTTGGGTTTCTCCGCGCTTTTTTCAAGTCTGGGGCGTGGTACCGGCATCGGGCCGGGAATTTACGCCGGAGGAGGAGACCCTCAACGGCCCGGATGCGGTCCTTATTAGCGACCGTTTTTGGCGCCGCCGGTTCAACGCTGATCCCTACGTCATCGGGAAAAACCTGCGACTTGATGGGCATGTGTATCCCATCGTGGGCGTAATGCCGCCGTCTTTCCTTTTTCCAAATCGTGAGGCGGATTTATGGTGCCCCATCCCCGCAGGCATGTCTTACGGCGAGCCCCGGGGAAATAACTGGTTTACTGTGATTGGACGTCTTAAGCCGGGCGTCGAGATAGAACAAGCCCGCGCCAATCTGGCTACCGTGCAGGGGCAACTGGGGCAGCAATTTCCGAAAAGCGACGCGCGTCTCTCCGTTGGCATTCAGCCACTCAAGGAAAGCACAGTCGGGGATTCACGCCGGTCTCTCTGGCTGCTCTTCGGCTCCGTCTCTCTACTTTTGTTGATCGCCTGCACGAATATTGTTGCGCTCCTTTTGTCTCGCGCAGCCCAGCGTCAGCACGAAATCTCCGTTCGCTTCTCTCTGGGAGCTTCTCGAGGTGCGCTCGTCGCACAATTGCTCACGGAAACATTTCTTCTCGCTCTGATGGGGTCGGTCCTTGGCCTCTCGGTCGCTGCAGGGGCTTCCGGCCTTTTTCGCGCCCTCGCCGGGCAACTGCCACGCGTCGAAGAGATTCATCTCGACGCACGCATTATTCTCTACTCACTCTGTTGTTCCGTTGTTGTAACTTTTATTTGCGGACTATTTCCCGCCATTCGGGGCACCCGAGGCAGCCTGGCTGGCTCCCTTGCACAGACCAGCCGGTCACAGGTGTCCGGGCGAAATCCGGTGCAATGGCTCCTCGTCGGCGTCCAGGTAGCTCTCGCGGTAACCCTGCTGGCCGGTGCAGGCCTGCTTCTCCGCAGCTTTCAAGAGCTTGGCCGAGTCTCACGGGGCTTTGATTCCAGCCACGTTCTCACCTTCCAGCTCAGCATGAACTATGGGGAAACGGTAACGCGAAAAAACTTCGCCAGTTCACTGACCGTATACTCGAAACACTAGGTGCCACGCCGGGCGTCGAATCCGCCGCCATCTCTGTAGGGGTCCCAGGGGCGCCTTTCCGGTATCAGGCCGAAGTCAAGCTCCTGGAAGGGCGCGCTGAAACGGAGCCTAAAATCGTTGCCGAAAATCGCTTTGTCTCCGCCAATTATTTTCAGACTATGCGCATCCCTTTGCTCGCCGGAGAATTTTGCCGCGAAACCGGAGGCCCTGCTTCAGTTGTGGTGAATCGCGCTTTCGCAGACGTTTACTTTAATGGAGCCTCGGTGATTGGCCATCACGTACAACCCGTGGGTTTGGGGTATACCGGCGCAGCCGAAATTCGCGGCATCTCTGGCGATGCCCGCGAATCTGGCCTCGACCACCCGCCCGTTCCCACCGCCTACTGGTGTGCTCCTCTCGCCGAACCAGGCACGTACTTTCTGGTGCGCACTCGCAACGCCCCCATGACCATGGCTGAAACGATTCGCCGGCAGCTTCGCAATATCGAGCCAATGCGCTCCGCGTACGATTTCGCTCCGCTGGAACAACACTACTCAGATGCGTTGGCGGAAAATTTCCTGCACACCGTTCTGCTATCTTTCTTTGCAACGACGGCGCTCTCGCTCGCGTGCATCGGACTTTACGGCACGCTTAGCTACAACGTTAACCTGCGCCAGCGTGAGGTGGGTCTGCGTCTCGCTCTCGGCGCCGTACCCGGCCAAATCGTTAAAGGATTTCTCTGGCAGGGATTGACCGTCTGCCTCGCGGGCTGCTTCGCCGGCTTTGCCCTGGCAGTTGCCTCCACTCGCCTTCTCGCCGGCCTTCTCTACGGTGTATCCCCCACCGACTTTCCCACGCTCGTGGCCGTCATCCTACTCGTCCTTATCGTCGCCGCAGTCGCCTCCCTCCTCCCCTCTCTTCGCGCCTCCCGCGTAGAACCCATGCAAGTCCTCCGCGAAGAATAAAATCACATCCTGTTCTCCTCCGATGTCCTCGAACCCCGTTTCTGGATAACTTCCGGATTGGCGACCAGCCGCCCATGACGAATTGTTTTAAGCCTTAGCTATCGCGGTCGCGCACGTATAATGTCCGCGCATGTCCTTTACCTCCGGCTCAAAGCTTGGCCCTTACGAAATTCAGTCATTAATAGGCGCGGGCGGCATGGGAGAAGTGTACCGTGCGCGCGACACGCGATTACAGCGTGTGGTCGCCATTAAGATTCTTCCTCAATCGCTCTCTTCCGACCAGGACCGTCTGGGCCGCTTTCAGCAGGAAGCCCGCATTCTCGGCGCCCTGAACCATCCCAACCTGATGGCGATCCACGACGTTGGCTCGCAGGACGGGGTTCATTTCCTGGTTTCAGAATTTCTCGAAGGCCAGACACTTCGCGAGCGGCTGCAAGCTGGTCCTCTTCCGCAGCGACGGGTGAATGAATATAGCCTGCAAATTGCAAAGGGACTCGCGGCAGCTCACGAGGAAGGTATTGTGCATCGTGACCTCAAGCCGGAAAACATCTTCATCCTGCCCGATGAACGAGTCAAGGTTCTCGACTTCGGACTGGCAAAGCAGGTGGTGAATAGGACTGCCGGTGCCGACCAAACGCTCACCAATGTGGACCGAACTTCCGTCGGCACCGTGCTGGGCACTGCCGGTTATATGTCTCCTGAGCAGGTGCGCGGTGAACCGATCGACCATCGTTCCGATATCTTCAGTTTCGGCACCGTTCTCTACGAGATGGTATCGGGACGCCGGGCGTTCCACGGCGACTCGGGAATTGAGGTCATGAATTCGATTCTCAAAGAGGAACCACCTGACCTCGCCGAGAGCGGAGTGCACGTGCCGCTCGGGCTGCAAAGGATCGCGCAACGCTGCCTCGAAAAGAAGCCGGAGGCGCGCTTTCAGTCGGCTAGCGATCTGGCCTTTGCGCTGGATTCTTTGAGTAGTAGCGCTGGAAGCTCGACTGCGAGTTTGCGCGCTCTGAAAGACACGAGAAAAACACGATCCCGAATTCTGATTGCGGCGTCAGTGCTGGCGGCATTAGCTATCGGCGTGATTGCGACCCTGCTGCTGAACCATCCCCAGGCAAGCCATCCAGCATTTACCCAGATTACTTTTCGTTCGGCATACCTTCGCCGCGCGCGGTTTGCTCCGGATGGGCGCACCGTGGTCTACGATGGAACCGGCGATGGCAAGCCCACGGAACTTTTTTCCACGCGCACAGACACTGCCGAGGCGCAGTCGCTCAACCTTCATGCCAGCATTCTGAGCGTTTCCTCCACCGGAGAATTAGCGGTGCTGCTGAATCCCGACTTTGTCGTGAAGTGGACTCCTGTCGGGCGGCTGGCGCGCGTTCCTCTGGGTGGGGGAACCACCCGCGAGCTACTGGACAACGTGACCGACGCCGACTGGGCGCCCGACGGCTCGGCGCTTGCCGTCAGCCACAAGGTTAAGAATCACTTCCAGCTCGAGTTCCCGCCCGGCAAGGTGCTGTACCAGAACGAGGGCTATATTAGCGACCTGCGTTTTTCACGCGCCGGCGACAAGATTGCCTTCATCGACCATTCCACCTACGGCGATGATCGGGGCGTGGTTGACTTCGTAGATCTCCAGGGCAATCGGAAAGCCTTGACCCAGGAGTTCAGCTCCATCCAGGGGCTGGCGTGGGCGCCGGATGGCAGCGAAATCTGGTTTACCGCTGCCGACGGAAGCGAACCCAGGTCCCTTAGCTCCGTCAATCTGATCGGTAAGCAGCGAACACTGCTGTCAAGTCCAGCTGTGCTGCATTTCCAGGATATATCCAAAGATGGCGACGTCCTGATCAACTCTGATACGCAGCGAGATCAGCAGGTCTTTGCCGATACACGAAGCGGGCAAGTCCGCGATTTCAGCTTCTTCCCCTTCGAGAACCTCGCAGCCATTTCGCGCGACAGTCGGATGTTTCTTCTAAACACCTACGTCACCGGACCCAATTCCGATTACAACCTATACACGCAGGCAACGGATGGCTCATCTCCCGCCCTGATCGGCCAGGGAGCAGGGTTGGGATTCTCCTTTGACGGCAAATGGGCGCTTGCTCTTGACCCCGTTCATCTGGATCATCTCAGGATTATTCCCACAGGAGTGGGCGAGAGTAGCTCCCTGAGCGCGCCCCCGGGGTTGAACTATATCGTCGGAACTTGGATGCCCGATGGCAAGCAGATTTTGGTGGTCGCGTCGGCTGCAGGACATGCTCCCGTTACTTATCTGCAGGACATTCCTAGCGGTGCGGCACACCAAATTACCCACGAGGGACAGTATGCGGTCTTTTCCCACGACGTCGCGATGAGCGCCTCACCCGATGGCCAATATTTGTTGACCACCGATGGCGGAAATCACTACTGGATACAACCGATCGGTGGCGGCGAGCCGACGGAAATCAAAAGCCTGGTCGAAGGCGATTTCCCTTTAGAGTGGCATAACGGTTCACAAAACATCTTTTTTGAACGTCGGGGAAGCTTGGATGCGATTGATATCTATGATCTGAACCTCACCAACGGCCAGCAAAAGCTTTGGACACATTTCTCGCCGACGGACAAAACCGCGATGGTTACCATGCGTCACGCGCTCATTACACCGGACGGCGCCCACTCCGTCTACGCTGTCCAGCGAATTTACTCAACTCTGTTCCTCGCCAAAAATATCCGCTGAACGGAAGATATGCCCCGGAACAAACTTTCAACGACGCGAGCCAGAAGTCCGGTTCGCGGACATCAGCACACTTTTCCTCGAACCCCGTTTGTGGATAATCAAGGCCACACACCCAACAGCGCAGCCCACCCGCCCGCGGATGAGATGCGCACAGGCACGGGTCGAAAGTGCTCGACATTCAAAAGATGATTCCATACCATTCCCGATCGTCGGCAGCGACATGTTGCCAGCGCTTGAGGCCAAAAAGCAGAACATACTACTCGTTGCGGACCAGCCATCGCATTCCCTACCCAATCTCGCGAGTCGTTTGATGCGGTTCCGGCATTGCGCTCGGAGATGAACTGGCGAGCGATTCAGGCAACCGGAACAGCTTTCTTGGTTCTCTTCAGCGTCGTAGGCCTGGCGCTTTGGGGACTCTCTTATTACTACGATTTTATCGTGCAGCAATTCGGCTGGTCGCGCGCGCAAGTCACTTCCGGTAACGCTTTGAGCAAGCTTGTTGTGGGACCGCTGTTTGGCTTTTTTGCGGGATGGCTGGTTGATCGTTTCGGTCCTCGCCGATTGATGATGGCAGGAGTTCTGATGGCCGGGACGGCACTGATCGGACTGGGCAGCATATCGTCTCTCGGAATGTTTTATTTCTTCTATTTTTTCAATGCCTTGGGCTACGTTTGCGGCGGGCCATTGCCGAATCAAGTTTTATTGACACGCTCGTTCGAAAAATCGCGCGGCAAAGCAATGGGGATTGCATACCTGGGCATTGGACTGGGCGGCGCGACGGTTCCTTGGCTCTCGCATTTCCTGGTGGAGCATCTCGGCTGGCAGGCCGCGCTGCGGACCTTGGGATTTCTCGTGATCGTTATTGCTTTCCCGTTGGCATTTTTTCTAAAGGGGCCCCCAACCCTGGAAAGGCCGGCCGCGATAGAAAGGATCAGTCTCCTGAGTAGCGCCTTCAGGCGCGCCCCGTTTTATCTATTGCTCGTGGGGAGCATGTGCTCCATAGCCGCGGTCAGCGGAACGCAGCAGAACCTAAAACTTTTCCTAACCCTCGATATGCATTACGGGCAAGGACAGGCGACCCGGGTTTTGTCACTCGTACTGGCCTCCAGCATGGTGGGGCGCTTGCTGATGGGTTGGCTGGCAGATCGTTTCCCGAAGAAATATATCATGCTGTTGATCTATATGCTGGTCGTATGTGCGATTCCGTTTTTGCTTGTCAGCCGCTTGCCTATCCTGCTGTATGCATTTGCGATTCTGTTTGGTGTCGGGCTTGGCGGCGACTACATGATCATCCCATTGCTGGCTGCAGAGTTATTTGACGCGCAAATGCTTGGCAGAGTGTTGGGAGTCATTTTGACCACCGATGGCGTTGCGGAAGGCGTTGCTCCCTGGATCGTAGGCCATATCCGCGATTTCAGCGGCAGCTATTCGAACGCGTTTCTTCTCATGATCGCCATCGCATTACTGGGCTCGGTCGCAATTTCATTCTTGCCCAAGCGAGCGGTTAGCGGATGAGTGCTGTTCCCATCCTTCGTGTCGGCGCCGTGAAAGGCGTTCAACGCTTTAAGGACCATCTCCACGCCATCGGTGCGAATATTCCGTGTGATCACGAAGTGTTCGCGGGCGCAGAGTCTCCTTTACACCGCCCGCTCGCCCGCGGCGGATTCAACCTCGCCAACCGCATCGCCGTGCAACCAATGGAAGGTTGGGACGCGCTCCAAGACGGCAACCCGAGTGAATACACGGTGCGCCGCTGGCGCCGATTCGGGACGAGCGGCGCGAGCCTGATTTGGGGCGGCGAAGCCGTTGCCGTTTCGCATGAAAGCCGAGCCAATCCGCATCAACTCGTGATTGCGCCGCACACCTATGCGGGTTTGGCAAACCTGCGCTCCGCACTGCTCGAGTCCTATCGCGTGACAACCGGCAGCGATGACCGGCCTCTTGTCGGATTGCAACTGACTCACTCCGGCCGCTTCAGCCGTCCCAACGTCCACGACCGACCCGAGCCAAAGATTCTCTATCATCATCCCATTCTCGATTCCAGACTGGGCCTCTCCACCAGTTTTCCTCTTCTAACCGACGCGCAAATCTCCGGCATCGTTGGAGACTTTCATCGCGCAGCTCGCGCGGCCAGCGATTTAGGTTTCGATTTCGTCGACATAAAACACTGCCACGGCTATCTCGGCCACGAATTTCTCAGCGCCCATACGCGCCCTGGAAAATATGGCGGCTCTTTCGAGAATCGCACGCGTTTCATGCGGGAAGTCGTCGAAGGCATCCGCTCGGAGGCACCAAGCCTCCAAATTGCCGTTCGCCTTTCCGCGTTTGACACCGTGCCTTACCGCCCGGATCCTCAAACATCGTCACCGGGAAAAATGGGAGTCGGAATTCCCGAGCCACACGCTCACCTGATTCCTTATCGTTGGGGATTCGGCGTAAGTCCGCTCTGTCCCACGGAAATGGATTTCTCCGAGACGAAGCAATTCTTAGCGCTGCTCCAGGATCTCGATATCCGGCTAGTCAACCTCAGTGCCGGAAGCCCCTACTACAATCCGCACATCCAGCGCCCGGCCTTTTATCCTCCTTCAGACGGCTATCAGCCACCCGAGGATCCTCTTATCGGTGTCGCTCGGCAGATGGACATGGTGCGCCGATTAAAATCTCAGTTTCCGCAGTTGATTGTTGTCGGAACTGCGTACAGCTATCTTCAGGACTTTCTTCCCCATGTTGCCCAGGCGGCCATTCGCGAAGGATGGGTTGATCTAGTCGGCATGGGCCGGATGATTTTGGCTTATCCCGGGTTGCTGCTCGATGCATCGGAAGGGCGGACGATTCAGCATCGCCTCGTCTGTCGCACCTTTAGCGACTGCACTACCGCACCGCGCAAAGGCCTGCCGTCGGGTTGCTATCCTTTGGATGAACACTATAAAGCTTCCGAGCTTGCCGGGAAACTGAAATTGGCGAAAGCGAGCCGGTCATGACCGCGTTATCTCCTTTCGATTGGCCTCGCCAGCACCGTAAAGTGCAGGGGATTGCGGCTGCGCTTCTTCCGTTCGAAAACGACGGCCGCGTCGCCGTCGATGCCTTCCAGAAACATCTGCAAGGCACTTACCGCGCAGGCCTAACTAACGCCGTCAACATGGACACGGGTTATGTGAACTTTCTCTCGGAGACGGAAAAACTGCACGTCTTGCAGTGGACCCGGGAAGCCCTGGGAAAAGATGCGCCATTTGTAGCTGGCGCATATATCGAGGGACAGCAAGGCCCCGTCGCGGAACTCTATCGCAAGCAGATGGATGTCATCGTCGGTTTCGGTGGCACCCCAATCCTCTTTCAGACCAGCCAGCTTCATGGAAAATCCGCCAAAGAAAAAGCAGAGATCTACCGCCAAACCTGCCGCGGTTACCCCGGTGTCTTAGCCTTCGAGCTAGGCAAAATGTTCGCTCCCAACGGCGAAATCTTCGACACGGAAACTTTTCTCCGTCTGCTGGAAATCCCGGAGATCAAAGGCTTGAAACACTCGTCCCTCGATCGACTGGTTGAGCTCGATCGCCTGGCTCTCCGCGATGCTCACCGCCCGGACTTTTGCATCTATACCGGCAATGATCTCGGCATCAACATGATTGAACATGGCTCTGACTATTTGCTCGGCCTGGCCACTCTCGCTCCCGAAAAATTCGCGGCTCGCGACCATTTCTGGGAAACCGCCGATCCTAGGTATTTTGCGCTCTCCGATTCTCTGCAGCATTTGGGCAACGTGGCCTTTCGCCAACCCGTGTCTGCTTACAAACATTCCGCCGCCGTCTTTTTGCACCTCACCAACAGAATCCCCAGCGATAGGACTCATCCGAAGAACCCGCAACGGCCCATCTGGGAGGCAGAACTGATGCGCGACTGCGTGCGTCGCTTAGCCGCGGAAGCCGAGCCGCTCCAACGGACGCCTGACGCAGTCTAGAAGCACATGTCCTTCTCAAGAGGCCAATTCATTTGATTACACGCGCTCTCTAGCTGATATTCGAATATTCGCATCTCTAGAACCGGCTATCATCCGTTCCTGAAGTCTCCTGATTCCCCAGAAGTCCGGTTAGGGGAAACGCAGAGCTTCTGAGTGGCGCTCACGCCCAATCTCTTCGAACCCCGTTTGTGGACCGTGACTGGTTCCACCTGATCGAGGGTTCGTTGCTATCTTGGATCACCCATGCAGGCTTTCGCCGTCCGTGCATTTGGGGGAGATCAAAAAGGTGCTGGTTTTCACTGGTGCCGCAGCGCAACCATTGGGTCCACCCGCATCGCCCGCCGTGCTGGAATGTAACTAGCGACCAGCGCGACCAGCGTCAACAACATCGCAACTCCCGCAAACGTCAGCGGGTCTGTTGCGCTCACTCCGAAAAGCAGGTTCGACATCAGCCGCGTCAGCCCCAGCGCCGCGGCAACCCCGACGGCTATACCTAGTAGCGCCACTCTCGCTCCATGCCCCAGCACCAGCAGCAATACATCCCTCCGTTCCGCACCGATCGCCAGACGAATGCCCATCTCATGGGTCCTCTGGCTCACGGAATAGGACACCATGCCATAGATCCCAACCGCGGCGAGTACCAGCGCCGCGCACGAAAAAATGCCGAGCAGAAGCATGTAAAGGCGCCGGCGCGCCAGCGATTCAGCAAGAATCTGGTCTAGCGTCTCAGTTTTCGAAATTGGCTGATTCTTATCGATCGCCCAAATCGCGCTCTTCAAAGCGGGAACCAGGTGAAGAGGATCGCCATTGCTGCGGACCACAATCGTGTTGAAAAGTTGAGGGAATTGAAAATACGGCCAGTAGATCATAGGTCCGACCGCGGCGTCTAATCCGTTAGTCTTAACGTCGCCGACAACTCCCACAATCTCGCCCGTCAGCGGTGGTCCCCAGTCTTTCATGGTGACACGCTGTCCAACGGGATTCTCGTGCGGCCAGTATTCACGTGCCATCGTTTGGTTAATCACCATAACCCGCGCAGCGCCAGCATTGTCAGCTTCAGTGAACTCGCGCCCCGCAAGCAGAGGGATGCCTATAGTGCGGAAGTAGCCGGAATCTACGGTACGGATGTCAGCTGAAGGCTCGTTATTTGCTGGCGGGACAGGACGCCCTTCAATCACAAAGTCTGTATCAGGACCGCCCGTGATCGGTAGCGCATTCACTAGCCCTACTGACAGCAAGCCTTGGACATGGCGAATGCTTTCTAGCATCCGGTGCAGAAGCACTGGACCTTTCGGATCTCCCTCCGGATATTCGATGGGAGAGAGAAACAGGCTTATTGCGAGAACCCCATTCTGGTTGAAGCCGGGGTTCACTCGCAGCAGTCGGACAAAACTGTTGCCAACTAAGCCCGCTCCCACCAGGAGCACCACGGCCAGAGCGAACTGCGGTATGAGCAGCCCCTGGCTGGAACTATGTCGCATTCCGCCGCTCGAAACCGAGGCGCCTTCCTTAAGCGACGTATTTAAGTCGATCTTCGTCCCTATCAACGCTGGCGCCAGTCCGAAGAGGAGTCCAGCGAACAGCGAAACAAGAACCGTAAATCCTAGCACCCGTAAATCGATGCTGATTTCCCCGAACCTCGGCATGTTTTCCGTATTGAATGTTGCGATAAAGCGCAGACTCTGGGACGCTATTCCCAAGCCCAGTGCCGCTCCCAGCGATGCGACGACCAGGCTTTCTGTGAGCAACTGGCGCGCGAGGCGCGCCCGGCCAGCTCCGATCGCCACACGGATAGCAAACTCTTTTTGACGCGCCGCGACACGGGCGAGCAGCAGATTCGTCAAGTTGGCGCATGCGATAAGCAAAAGCAGACCTACGGCACAGATCAAAATCAGCAGCGCCGGTTGAACGGGTGCTACCAGATTTTTCTTCAGGGACACCACCGTGATGAGCATGTCCGGATCTACTCCGGGGTTCTGTTTTTCGATCTGCTCCGCGATGGCCGTCATCTCCCCCTGCGCGCTGCCGAGCGGCTCTCCGGACCGAACATCGGCAATCACCGTCAGGAGGTGGCTACGCCGGTTATCATGCAACTCCCCGCCAGGGACCAGCGGGCACCACACACTCGATTTGTCTGGATAATCGAATCCTCTGGGCATCACTCCGACGACGCGGTAGTTTTCTGCGCTCACGCGCAGCATCCTGCCTAGAATTCCGCGATCGGACCCGAACCGGCTCTGCCACAGC
The DNA here is from genome assembly GCA_963705755.1 of uncultured Acidobacteriota bacterium. Classification (GTDB taxonomy): domain Bacteria; phylum Acidobacteriota; class Terriglobia; order Acidiferrales; family UBA7541; genus Acidiferrum. The sequence goes on from CAVPKZ010000193.1 coordinate 15,428, forward strand.
GCATAGCTCAGGACCACCACATAATTGTCTCCGCCTGGCTGGTCGTCCTCTGCGCGAATCGTTCTCCCAAGGAACGGCTTGCTCCCGAGGGCGGAAAAGAAACTTCCGGAGACCAGTGCTCCAGAAATCTGTTCCGGCTCGCCCTCGCCGGTCAGGTTAAAACTCCACGGTCGGAAAGCGGAAATACTTTTGAGCGATTTCGATTCGTGTTCGAGATCGAGGTAGCTGGCATACGTGAAGTTCGCTGCGAATTCCCCCGGGTGGCTCTCCTCAACGCGTACGAGCCGGCCGTTGTTGGGATATGGCAGCGGGCGGAGCAGGACGCCGTTGACCACGCTGAAGATCGCCGTGCCTGCCCCGATGCCGAGCCCCAGCGTCGAGACGCACACGAGCGTGAAACCAGGACTCTTCCGCAGTATTCGCAGCGCGTAACGAACATCTTGGAAGAACGTCTCGGCCACAGGCAGTCCTCCAAGTTCGCGATGCGTCTCTCGAAGTTGCGTTATTCCTCCCAACCGCAGGCGGGCGGAGTGCCGCGCCTCCTCTGGCGTCATACCTCGGTGAATGTTTTGCTCCGTGAGTAATTCGAGATGAGCGTCAAGTTCCTGCGAAAATTCTTCATCAATCTGGCGCGCTGAGAACCATCCGTGGATGCGAGAAGTCAGTACTCTCATCCACCCGAACATCGCGTCACCCCCGCTCCGCAATCCGTAGCACGCGGCCGATTACGCCTGAGATTCGCTCCCAGTTTTCAGTCTTGAGTGCCAACTGTTTCAGCCCGCGTTTGGTTATGGAGTAGAACTTGGCTTTGCGGTTGTTCTCCGACGTGCCCCACTCCGAAGCTATCCAGCCACGCTGTCGGAGTCGCAGCAGAGAGGTATAGACGGTGCCTTCGTTCAGTTGCAGCACTCCCTCGCTCAGCTGCTCGATGCGGCGGGCGATGCCAAATCCGTGCAGGGGCCCCAAGGCGTGGAGGGTTTTCAGGATCATGAGATCGAGCGTGCCCTGCAGCACTTCCGATTTCTTTGCCTCCACAGCTCTTCCTTTGGACATCGCAAAGAAGATATCATGCCTCCTTTGGAATGTCCATATGAGCTAATCAACAAGCCGCGGATGAATCCGTCATGTCAATTTCGGCAAGATTTCAGAATGAAGAATCTGGTTGCTCAGTAAATCTGGCGATCGTGCCCAAATGGCGTACCGTGAAACATTCCGCCTCTTCTGGTGCTGCCGGTCCGATACTTGAGCGCGATCCTGCCAAGTTGTCCAGAAGTCCGGTTCGAGGCCGTGGATCCTCGGTCAAACGTTTTCTAGGCCCAGGTTGTCATTCACCGCGTGTCGCAGTTTCTGTTTGCATCCCAGGTAGCGGTCGTCTGAACCGATGCATGGCCGAGCAAGAACTGAATCTGTTCAAGTTCTCCCCCAGCCAACTGACAGAGTCGTGCGCAGGTGCGGCGTAAGTCATGCGGAGCGAGATCTTTGATGTCGGCACGCTTCGCGGCTGCTTTGACGACGTGCCAGATAGCTTTTGGTGTGAGGCTCGCGCCCCATATCTTTCCTAGCCTGCCAACTCGCCGGAAGAGGGCACCTGTACTGATACTCGCTGCATCGGTCCACTCGTCAACAACGCGCTTTGCCCACGTCGGAACTGGCACGGTGCGAATGTGCTTTTCCTGGCCGATCAGGTCGGCGATTACCCAGTGCTCCTCACGGACTTGAAAATCTTCCAGTCCGAGTCCAACCAGTTCGGCGCGTCGCAGACCACAGCCAATCAATAACGGCAAAATCGCTCGATCACGCTTGCCTCGCAAGCTGTCTCCTTGCGGTTCTGCGAGCAAGGTTCTGGACTGTTCGACGGTCAGCCAGTTTCCGATCCGAATGCCCAAGCGTTTTGCGCCTTTAACGCGACCAATTCCAGCTGCCAGTTCGGGACTCAGGAGTCCCGTATCAGCTGCCTCATGTGCCAGCCGTCTGACAGCCGCTAAGCGCACATTTATTGTCGAGAAAGAATCGATAACGAAGGACAACACTACGGTTGAAGGCCAAGCGCGGCTCGGAACAATACCAACCGATGAATTCATCGATGGCATGACCATACGACGCTTGGGAGAACTCGCCACCGCAAGCGAGTTCAGAACTGCGTTCTTCGATTGTTCAAGTCGGGCAGCCGAAGTATCGTCTTAGCTCTCGACCGTTTGCTTGTCTTTTTCCGATGTCCCATACCGGCGGCCTCCGCGCCGCGTTTAGTATGGTCATCCACCTAGAGGGCTTAACGACCCGAACGCCCTTTCCGGACAGCGGGCGGACCTGACGAATTGCCTGAGGCAAGCGATCTGATCAAGGAGCTGTTCATCACGGGCAACTCCCTAGTCACCGTATCCGCGCGAGTCTTTGTCTACCTCCACTTTGCCTGCGAAGGAGCGGTAGACGTACGTGGAGTATCCGGCAACAAGGATCATTCCTACAAATCCACCAGACGACGCCAATCTTCAATCCGTAGTCGCCCGCCTTGGCGTTCGCCACCGTGAGCGAGTAAACCGGATTCCGCGCGGGCAGCACCATCGGGTAGACACCAAAGACGACACTCGTCAGCATCCCCGGCGAGGTACGCGCACGACGCGACAAACGCTTTCCATTCGGCCCCGCGCGCAAGTAAATCTTCGCCGCAATGATTCCCGCCACCGCCAGCACCGGGAAAACGATTCCCCACGGCCACCGCGCGAAATTCCGCATCACGCTGGGCTGGACGCTGAAACGTGACGAGCGAAACGAGCGTCGTCAAAACAATCACGCCCCACCAGGCTCGCCCAGCCAGTTTTCCCGCGCGCGAACTCACTGCGGCCACGGGTTTTCATGTGCACCCAGAGCCCGCCATGCATCGTCAGCGCTAGCAAAGCGAGCACGCCGACGAGAATCGTGTACCAGTCCAAATTCCAGTTTCTTCCCCAAGGCGGAAATTGGTCCACAGCGGCTCGAAAAAATAACCGCTGGCATCCAGCGGGACGCCGCGCACCACGTTGCCCAGCGCCGCTCCGAAGAATACGGCCAGTAGCAGACTCGATGCGCAGAAAAGAAAATCCCACAGCGGATCCCACACTGCGCTATTGATGTGATTCCGGAATTCGATCGACGCTCCACGAAGAATCAGAAGCCACAAAACAATCATCAGCGGCAGATAAAAACCGCTGAACCCGCTGGCATAGAGCGCGGGGAAAGCAAAATACATCGTTCCGCCCACCGCGATCAACCACACTTCGTTTCCATTCCACACCGGGCCGATGCTCGCCAGAACTTGCCGCCGCTCTTCATCCGTCTTCGCCACCCACAGATGGATCGCGCCAGCTCCCAGATCGAAACCATCCAGCAGCACGTACATCGCGATCATGAACGCAACGACGCAAAACCAGATCGTTTCCATCGTCCCCTCAGTCCGCTGCCAGGACGGAATGCGTCTTCGCCTGACGGCCGCGCGCCGCGGTTCCGGCCCCAGTTCAATTTCGCGGTAAAACAGGAACAGCCATAGGATCCCCAGTACGGTGTACAACCCCATAAACCCGATCAGCGTGAACCACGCATTTCCCGCCGCCACACGCGGCGAGATTCCCTGCGCTGTGCGCATCAATCCATAAATCAGCCAGGGCTGCCGCCCCAATTCCGCGGTCATCCATCCCGCCGTGTTAGCAATATACGGCAGCGGCACGCACAGCATTAGCGACCAAAGCATCCATCGCGAATCGTACAAGGTTCCGCGCCACAAAAGCAGCGCCGCCAAAAGCATGACTGCAATGAAGATCGTGCCCAGCCCTACCATCACGTGATAGCTGTAATAAAGCAGTGGAATCTGATCCGGCCATTCCGTCTGCGGAAAATCGGACAGGCCCTTCACGTCCGCGCGCCACTGCCGGTACGTCAGGAAGCTGAGCATGTTCGGAATTACCAAAGGATTGTCGAGCTTGCTTTTTTCCACGTCGGGCTGCCCGAGGATCACCAGCGGCGCACCCCGCTGCGATTCGAACAGTCCTTCCATGGCCGCCAGCGTCACCGGCTGATGATTCGCAACCAGTCTTCCCTGCATATCTCCTGTCGGAAAAAGTTGCAGCAGCGCCGCGATCGCGCCCACCAGCACACCCGCTTTCACAAACGTGCGGCCGTAAATTTCATCGCGTTTTGTCAGCAAGTAAAACGCGCCTACCGCCGCCATCACGAAGCATCCGGTCTGCACTGCGCCCAGCATCGTGTGTGCGTACTGCCATAACGCCCACTTGTTCAGCAGCAGATCCCAGAAGCTGGCGAGTTCGATCTCGCCGTTGACGCCGAGCCGGTAGCCAGTCGGATGCTGCATCCATGCGTCCGTCGCGACGATGAAATATCCCGAGAGCCACGAGCCCAGAAAAACCAGAAAAGCCGATAACCAGTGGCCGATGCGTCCGAGTTTTTTCTCGCCAAGCAAAAATAATCCCAGGAAGCTCGACTCCAGAAAAAAGGAAAACACGCCTTCCATCGCCAGCGTTTGCCCGATCACGCCGCCTGCCGCTTTCGAAAACGCCGCCCAGTTAGTTCCGAACTGAAATTCCATCGGAATGCCCGTGATCACGCCCACAGCAAAGTTGATCCCGAAGATCCTCCCCCAAAATCGCGCCGCGCGGTTGTAGTGCGCATCGCCCATGCGCAGTGCTTTCGTCTTCAAATACACAAGCAGCAGTGCGAGGCCCATCGTCAGTTGCGGAAAAATGTAATGAAACGTGATCGTGAACGCGAAGTGCAGGCGGTGCACGTTCAGTGCTTGTCCCACGAATCACCTCGCGAAGCGCCAGCGCGGCCCCGAGGCCGTAGTCTGTCCGACAAATTTGATTGCTCTGGCAAAATCAAATGCATCTTCTCATTTCCGGCGATTTCTTGAATACCTTTCTCTGTTGCTGGCACCATCCAAACCAGTTCAATCGTGTTAGGCTCTGCTTTGAGCCTCGCACTGCATCGCTCGCCATTTCTGAGAATATTCTCAAATCTTAGTCTGCCCCCGCGGCATCGATGTATTCACGGGTCGCCTCGTTCACGGCGCTGAGCTTAGGTCGTCGTGTCCTGCCAATGGCTGTTCCGGCCAGGGCGGAAGTTTCGATCGTGCCCGCGATCAGCGGCGACTGAAGGCTCGGGCGATGTGCTCGGTTAGGAACGAAGCGTCGTCCGAGTGTCGGGCGAACCTGCGGATGCGTTATCAGAAGGAAATCTCTCCAAACGGCGGCTTCGTTCAAGTCCGGTTCGAGGAAATGCAATGTTACTTAGTGCTGCTCATGTTCCCATCTCCTCCAAGCCCGTTTCTGGCCGGTGATCGGCACTTGTCCGGCACGACTAATCAGATGTTTTGGACAGGCGTTTGTTGCAAAATGGTGCAGACGACTGGTAGGAACCAACGATTATCAGCGCTTATTTACTAGTAGCGTCACGGGCTGCGCCACGGACTTTACATCCGGATCGTAGTATTCGTATACGCCTGACTGGAACGTCCGGACCCGAATCGGGTACTTCGCGCGAAGGCGAAATTTCAGCTGTACGGTTTCTCCGGCCATCAAGGAATTGAAATACAGAATCGCTTGGGTCGCCGTCTGGTTGAATTTTTCCAGCCGCCCGCTCTTCATGCCCGCCGATTTTTCCTGATAATCCTGCAAATCCTCGCTCAGCAAATCGAATCCTGGCGGAATGCCCAGATCGACCATTACCCATGTTCGCCGTTTTCGGCAAATTATTCCGAATGGTAGCGGTCGCGGTCACAACGTTTTCATCCTGCGCCAACTTGTTGCGGTCGTAATCCACCGAGATGGAAAGAGGTTCCTTCTCACCTTTTTCGTCCCACGGAATGAAATATTGTCCAACCGTCTGATAGCCCAGTGTCCCTTTGCCGTGGTAGCGAATCTTTAGCGTATCTGCGCCGCCATCCAGCTCCTTGAACACAAATTGATGCAGTAGATCATTGTTCTCCGGAGTTAGAACAAGTTTCTGTACGGATTCTCCGTTTAGAAATCTCCACCGTCCCACGCAAATCCGCCGTCCCCTTTTCGCTTGCTAGCAATAGTGCGCGCAGCGCCATGATCGTCGCCTGGGTGCTACCCCAAGTGCCGGTCGCGTCCTTCTTAATGATGTAAGTCAACGCTTTCCGTGCCGTTCCCGCAGCCTGCCCCCACTTCAGCAGTGCCTGCACGGCCAGTCCGGTCGTTTCCACGCTCGCACTGGTTCCCGTTGCGTATACGCTGGTCTCGTTTGCGCTCCACCAGGCTTGCTGATCCTTTTCGGTCCGGCCATCGAGGAGCATCTGCATTGCCTGTCGCGTAAATTCCCGATCTTTTCCTGAATCCACCGCAAAATTTGCCACGACCGCCAGGGTGTACGCATCGACCTTTTCGGGAACCTTATGAATATATTCAGCCGCTTTCTGCACCGCCGGTCCTTG
>CAVPKZ010000194.1:0-13994 GCA_963705755.1 uncultured Acidobacteriota bacterium
GCATCTCCGGTTACCACGCGATGTACGCCGTTATGCGGAGCACGTCGTGTTGTAGCCATTCGTAGCCCCTTCATTGATGAATTGCGTGTCTGGCTTCCAGCTCCCATCCGGCTGCTGTTGCGACGCAAGCCACTGCTGGGTGCGTTGAATCACGCGCAGATCGACCTCATGCACTTTGGACATATCGTAGAATTCCATCAATCCATACGAAGTCAAAATCTTGTTTGCCGGAGCCTGCCCGAACCAGGAGAATCCGCCGCTCTGTACTTCAAATGTCAGTAGCCGCTGATACCCGTTCGCAATGTACCCTTCCGCCTTGGCGTGCACCTCAGGAGTCAGTTTTTTAGTGCGTTTCATGTAATCCAGCGCCAGCACGTTCGGATAGGTGCTCGACGAAGTCTGTTCAAAACAACCACCTGGCATCCGCAGAAGCGAATCCATGCCTTCCATGATCTGGCTCAACGGTCCGGGATACAGTCGGACAAAGATCTTGCTCGCTCCATCAATCGACATCTGCGGAAATTCCAGTCTGTGGCTCACTGCCGATTCGAGCTGCCCGTTGAACACAATGTTCTGCTCGCGTCCGTTCGGGACTACCTCAATCTCGCGCACAACAACGTCCGCGCGCTTCACGCTTCCTTGCTTCTGCGCCGAAAGTGTCAGCTTAAACTTGCCAATTTGCTTAGCTTCCAGGGTGAATTGCGATCCGCCCACGTGCTGTGCCCCTACATCCACCGACTTCGCTCCGTTATCGTCCACCAGCGAATACCAATCCCCCTCCTTCAATTTCAACTGCACTTCGCCGTTGGCGTCGGTGTAGTTGTAGATCGCCACCGGGAGCGAAACTTGATCTCCTTGCGTCAACACGACCGGCAAATCCAAATCCACAAAGAAATCCTGAAACACCTTCAGGCTCGACGTCGTCGTTCCGAGTGTTCCTCGTTGTGTCGAAGCGATCATGGACATCCGCCAAGTCGTGATGTTGTCAGCCAACGGAATCGAAAGTTCAGCACTCCCGTTGCGATCGGTGATGATTTCTGGGTTTATGTACAACGTCTCGGGAAAATAGGAGCGCACGTGAACATCCGGGGCGTCGGTCTCACCGGCATCCAACTTTGTCAGTTGCATGGCTTCGCGGCCATTGATTGGGAGGGATTTTGGCTGAAGGAGCATCATGGGTTTCGGTGGGGGCGCTCCCGCCCAAGCTTTCCTCTCGGCAGCAATGCCACCCACCACTCCTCCCATGACACCGCCTGCACTTCCGCTCCCCACGCCGCTTCCAAAACCGATAGACGTTGGGTCGGCGCTTAGCACGACCACTGAGTTCGCCGAAACTTCCACCGACTGTGTCGCAAATCCGATTGGTAGCCGCGCGGTTATCTCCGCCCGATCTCGCGCCTCCAATTGGAAGGAGTCTTCCGCTTGCCGGAATCCAGGACTGCTGACCGTCACTTGGTATATGGCTGGATACAGTGCGGCCGCGTGGAACTCGCCTTGCTGGTTGGTGCGAATGACTTTCGAGTTTCCGGTCGATATATTGGTGATCGCGATCACGGCATCGGGAATCACAGCACCGCTCGGATCGATCGCAATCCCGGAAATCTCCGCGCGATCGTGGTTCGCCCCGCGGTTATGCTTAATCTCTACGTGGAGCCGCGCGTCACCAGGCGCCGCAGTGGTAACCACTTTGCTGTGCCGAAAGTATAGATAGGCACTTTGGTCGTCGCTCGTGCCGAAAACTTTGTCGATTCCCGCTCCATAAATTACATACAGCGTTTTGCTCTGGTCCAAAGGTGCGCGCTCGACTTTCAGCTTGGTTCCCCAGGCATCGCGAAACTCCGGTTGGTTAGAATTCGCCAGTTTTTTGAAGACTTTTTCCAGGTCGTTCTCGTTTAGATCGCTGGCAATGGCATGCCTCAGCTCCGCGGCAATCTTTTCCGCATTCTGCTGGAACTGCAGCTGGTACCGGTTCCAATATTCGTAATATTTCGTCTGCGGAATCTGGCGCCCGGCCTCCGCGTCAAATTTGTTCTGCCTCACCATTTCTGTCGCGGAAAAAAGTGCCCTTGCTGCCCGATCGCGTTGCGCTTCTTGTTCATCCGATACCGGTTCGACTAGGTCCGGCAATCCCACCGAATGAATCTCATATCGCGGCTTCATCACTTCCTGCTCCAGATAGAAGAACACCTTGGCAAAACCGGGTTTTTTTTCCGCGAGCGCAAAAACCGCTTCGTCCACGATTTGCAGCCCCAGGGCCGCGCGCACGCCCTGCCCGTTCTTGTCGGTGATGCGAAACCGAACGTGAGAATCGTCTCCCGGCCGATATACCGAACGGTCTGCCACAGCCTCCACTTTCAATTCATCCGCAGGCTGAACAAAAAGAAGCCGGTGGTCCGCGACCGGTTGCGCGTTCTGTCCGAACACGTAGGCATTCACGTCCAGCGTGCCCGCCAGTTCCGCTCCAGCGGCAAGCGTCAGCTCCGCTTTACCTTCATTGAGGTCCAAATCGCGGGTCAGGATGGTCTGCCCGTCTTTCACCGCATCAACATAAACCGTTCCACGTTTCTTGGTTGCCAGAATTCTGAGCCGGATGGAATCGCCCGCCCGATAGACCGCCCTCTCTGCACGCAGCAGCACCTGTTCGTCACCGGCACGGCTTGGCAAGGGCACCGCTATGGAGACTTTCTCTCCATCTTTATCGGTCCCTTCAATGTGCAGGGTTTCGTCCTTTTGCGGTTTTGCCAACGCGATTGCCGCGATGCCTCCCGCATCGGTCTTGACGGTTTGCTGCTCGCCGGACTTTGTATGAACACTTAAGGTCGCTTCAACAGGGGAACCATCCGGATACGACGCCAGCAGGAACACCTGGTTCTCGAGCCCCGGAATCAGCGCTCCTCCTTCTGGAATCGCCGTCAGCAAAAATGGCGAGTCACTCACTGTGACCGCTTCGCCTCGGCTCTCCGAGTGGCCCGCCGTGTCCTTAACGGTGGCCTCAATCAAGAGCTTCGCCGCTCCCTTATCCAGCGGACGCCCAGCCAGATAAGCGGGAAGCGGCAACTTGAAGTGATAGGCGCCGTCTCGGTCGGTCTTTCCTTCCAAGGCCGCTGCCTGAAATGTCGTCACATCCATCCCGGTCGCCTTGATGGAGACTTCCGCCTCGTCCAGCGCTTTCCCAAAAAAATAATTCGCCTGTACCGTGCCACTTACAATTTCTCCGGGCCGGTATCCGTGTTTTTTGCTGCCTTCGGTCGAAGTGAAGTTCAAATCCACTTTGAATTTCGGTAGAACATATTTGTCCACGTTCAGCGCAATTTCCGCGGTATTCGGCGAATCGGTTCCCGCTTCACCCAAAATTCCGCACAAATGATACGTTCCGAGGTTCACTTCGCTGGCCAAACCGAATTCCGCGGACCCAATTCCGAACTCGTCGGTCTGGGTCGCTTTTTTGAAGACTTTGTTGCCGTGCGAATCTTCCATCTCAAACAGCAGGCTGCGGTTTCCCACTGCTCGATGATCCGAGCGATCCAGCGCCAGCGCGCGGACATGAATCATCTGTCCGGGCTGATAGATGGTCTTATCCGTGGTAAGCAAAATACCGACTTTGTCCTGGAGCCGGATTCCTTGCGTGTACTCCGTTGTTCCTAGGGAGGTATCCACGGTGTAGTGCAAGTTGTAGTTGCCGGTGAGTCCTTCTAGAAACTGAAATTGCGCTTCGGTGGTAGCGCGATGATTCAGGCGTCCCGTATAGAGCGGTCGGCGTTCCTTACCTGGAGCCTCCAAATCAATACGAACCGAACTTCGGCCGGGGATCACTTCTCCCTTCGAATCGGTGACAATCACGCGCACCGCTGCCTTGCTTCCGGCCAGGTAGGTCTGCTGTCCGACAATTCGCAGCACGGGAAGCAGCAGGATGTTCGAGATCGACTCCACGCTCTGCAGATTTTCGACTTTCGGATCGTCGTAACGAAAGTCATAACGCAGGCGATGCCAAACCAGTTCCTCCAAGGCCAACGGCTTATCGAGCTTCAATTCAGCCTTCCACTGCGACGAGCCCTTCAGAACTTCGGCTGGCCGTTCCATCTGCCCGATTACGCGATCCTCGGGATCCACGACTTCCACTCTTAGCCGCCCAGACCCAACATGTGCGGCACGGCAGGGAATCACCACTCGCAACACCCCATGCGAGTACGTCGCCGAGGGCCCGGTTTTGTCGGCGCCCGCAAATGTCTGCACTAACGTAGCGACCGTCAGCACAGATAACACGAAGACTGAACACGCGAGAATCCGAGACGGACTATGCTTCCGAAAACGAGGCCGCATGTGCTTCTCCTAACAACGCAGGCGTTGACCGCTAGGAATCCAGCCTTTGCGCCGACACTTAGCTTTGGAACGGAACCAGCTTCGTTTCTTGCACGGTTTTTCGGAGTGCGGGAACCTGTCTCCTCTTACATGGACACCACGCCATGAAATTCGGTTCCCAGATGATCTTGATTTTCTCTGATGCAAAGTGCGGACTACTCAGTTGTCCTTTGGCGACGATGATTAGGCTCACTATATTTCGCAATGCTGACCGAGACAGCAGGAACGCAATTTCAACCGCAGTATTTTGCGGGACCAGCAAGTGAAATCTCGCTGACTTTCCAGAAGTCTCATTCGAGGAGGCGAGCTGTCAACGAAGGCCGGTTCCGTTCTGTTTCCTTGAACCCGTTTCTCGATAGTCTCCGGATTGCGACTACCCGAAAGGTGGCGAGATTGCTGCGTCCACAGTGGGCCAAAGCAAATCCCGCCAGCGATTCCGCTCCGCAGATTCCCTAAAATGCCTTCACGATGCTGCACCCCACCTGACGGATGGGAGCTTGAGAAGCAATAGCTGAGATATCAGCAGGGCAACACCACCCAGCACACCTCCGTAGAGAGGGCCTAACCGTTTAAGCCAGGCGGCGGGCGATGAGGAACCAGCCGCGCGGATCTTCGCCGGAGAAGGCTCCCGCTCTATACTCTGGGCGGATTTCGAGGCGCACGGGCTCGATGGATTCGATTTCCCAGCCATCGGCAAAGGCATGGCGCAACTCGGACTGCGAGACCCGTCGCGGTCCTTCTGTCCCGGGGTGGCGTCGCTGAAACAAAGCAGGAACAGACGCCCGTCGGGATTGAGGACGGTCTTGAGCCCGCGCACGTAGTGAATGCGGTCCTCGTCGGAAAAAACGTGAAACAGACCGGAGTCGAGCACGTTATCGAAGCATTCGGTCCAAACATGGAGTTTTAGGGCATCTTTGACCAGGAACTTGACGACGAGGCTGCGCTCGGCAGCCTTGCGCCGCGCCGCAGCGATGGGTTCTTCCAGGAAGTCGAAGCCGGTGACGGGATGGCCCCATGCGGCGAAGAACAGGGCGTGTTCGCCGGTGCCACAGCCCGCATGGAGAACCGAGCCGACGACCTTATCGGCGGCGGCCTGAAACGCAGGCTGGGGCTTGCCGATGTCCCAGGGTGGGCTGCCGGCGTAAGAGCTGCGAAAGGATTCGCGGTCGTGGGTCAAGACGTTGTTCGAGAAAAAACTTCTCTTGTTTAATACATACAGTGAGCTAAAGAGAATGGTTCCAATTCTTCTTAATTTAGACTTCCTCCTGGAAAGTCGGCACATGACAAGTGATCGCGATTGCTCCTGCCAGCCTCCCGGAAGTTACTTCGGGCCAGAAGTCCGGTTAGGGGAAACGCAGAGCTTCTGAGTGGGCGCTCACGCCCAATCTCTTCGAACCCCGTTTCTGGATAGTTTGCCTATTACCAACCATCCGCTAACAGACCTCCCTGGGGTTGGCGATTACTTGCTCGAATTGGTTGCCAAACTGCCGCGTGAGGCTGGTCTTCCATGAATCCAAACCGTGACGATGCTGTCGTACGCGTCTACGCTTTCCAACGGCGATTTTTTCAGCAGGACGAGATTAGCAATTTTCCCCGGCTCGAGGGTTCCAAGTTGCGAATCGAGCTTGAATTCCCGTGCGTTATTGATGGTGGCGGCTTTGAAGATCTGAACGAGAGTCAACCCGGCATTTTTCAGTTGCTGCATCTCCAAATAGCCGTTTAGGCCGGGGAGATTTCCGTAGGTCGGAGCCGACGGAGTGTCCGTGCCAAAAAGAAAGTTGGCATCTTTGCTCCCTAGGTAAGCAACTACTTGCCGTACGCGGCGGAGTGGACCCTGGTCGAATCCTTCAAGCACGGCCGCGTCCGTCGCATCGTCCTCAGCTATTTCTTTCTTGAACCATTTACCTTCGGGAGAGTCGAACCACTCCAGCATCTCCGCAGGGATGACTTTAGGGATTGCCTTCATGTTCAGATATTCGGGATCGAAATACGCGCGCAGACCCTGCATGACCTGAATAGTCGGTTGATAGCCAATTTTCTTTTGCACGATTAGATCGAGGAGCCTTGTGATCTCGGATGGGAGCACAGTCTGCTTACCGAGGTCTCCCCAGTTCCACATTCCATGCGCGACAACGTCAACGTCTCCGTCGACGGCAAATTTCTGGGCTTCAAACGAGTTGGCGTGCATCATGAGCACCAAGCGGGCTTGAGTCGCAGCCTTGCGGATTTCCGCCAAAATATCAGGGCCCATCACCGGCAAGTTCCTATCTCCCGCGAAGCCGCGTTCGAATAAGTTTTGGCGCAAATCCCGCCCGAGTCCTTGACCGCAGCTACCGCCGCAGCAGGGGTGTGATCTTGCGGCTTGTATTCAGAGGGAATACTGGAGGCTTGATTAGGGTCGTAGATAAAATTTGGAAAAAGTTTGAAGCGTATTGCAGGCGGCGCAAACGACATCGGGTAACCATTGGCAAAAGGCAAAGACTGCCCGCAGTCATATAAGTCCGGGTGTAGCGGAGCCTGCCTGAAGTCGTCCAACACCCGGCGATCGACCACCGCCAAGTCGACCAGCGTGGTATAGCCGAAGTAAAGATAGGAACGCGGAAGCTGTTTGAAGTATTCCTTGATCCACATGGGTTTGGCTTCGGCCGGACCAAAGTTCACTTCAGGCCTCAGTCCGGGAACGGAAGCAAGATGAACGTGCGAGTCGATCAGGCCCGGAATAAGAAATTGTCCTTCTCCCGAAACCACCGTTGCGCCGGCAGGCTTCTTCGCTCCTTTTCCTCGCTCGACGCTAACGATGTGTCCATTTTCGATCAGCACACTGCCCTTCTCGATGTGATCGAGCTTCTCGGGCGAAATGATGGTGACGTCGGTAATCCAGGTTCGGTCCGGCTTTTGGTTCGGGGCGGGTTGGCCAATGGCCGCGACCAGGAGAAGCGACGCAAATATGATGGCGAATATTTTCATCCTAAATATACTATTGCCGGCCATGGTGTGTTCCCTATTATGCGCTGTCGCATCGCGACCACCCGGGCATTATCGTGTGCGTGTGGTGGTTCAAATCCAAATGCATATGACCTTCACTTCTGCTTGTCAGGCTTTCGAAACCAGGCTAAGTGACAATGTCCAGGGCATCGTCCTGTCGCAGTGGTAGGGACAACGCTAACGCGGGGGTGTGTTGGGATGCAGCACAAACTGGATTCCGCGTTCGGCGTTGAGCTGTACGGTCTTCTCCAGATCAATGCGATCCAATTCTAAGGAGTTCTGGCCACCGTACGTGGTGGTGTAGTGCAACTGGCCATCCTCGACCCAGTAGGCCACGAGTCCGTACATCGAACCGTCGCGCAATTGCAAGAGCGTTACCGACTGCTCGCTCTTCGCTTTGTTCACGGGCGCCGCGTTGTTTGTTGCGGGATTTTGTATGCCGCCCTTGCTTTCGCTTAATCCGGTGACATTGGAAGGCTGCGCTGGTCGCGCTTCTGCCGTGGAATCGTCAGGGACGTAATCAGGCATCTGGTCGTTGAATGGCAGGAATGACGAGCTGCCGATAAAAGACGCGGAAAATCTACCGATGAAAAATGGGTCGAAAAAGAATCCCCCGGCAAAGCAGTTGAAGTCATCGTTGAAGAAAAACGGGTGGCGCGGAAAACCGAAGCTCGCGCATCCGCCAAAACCGAATCCGGCCTGGGAAGGGAAGAACAAGAACCGGTCGCCGAATGGAAAATCCTGGGGCCGGCGAGGGAATCTGCGCCGTGCAGGCGCAGAGATGATCTGCGCTCCCGGAGGCTGCAAGATGGCCCCGTGGAGGCCCGCCGCTCCGGCGAGGGGTGTCGCCATGTCATGTGCGGAACTGGGCGTCTTGCTTTGGCGGCCGAAGAGGCGACCGAAGGAATGACCAATGGCATGGCCAACGCCCGTGCCTGTAGAAGCTCCGGAAGAACGGCCAGAAGAGACCCCCCCACGGCCGCCGTGCCCGCCTGACCCGCTATGGCCGCCTGGTCCGCCACCGGATCCACTCGGGTGAGCATGCAAGCCCATGGTGCCCAACCACCCTGCAAGCATTACAACCGCCGTACGCGTCCAAGGCTTCATGACGGATATCCGTCAGCCTACGCCTCATCGCGATGCATTTCCACTCATTGTGAGATATAAGCCTATGAAACGGGCCCCAAGTCCGGTTCGGGGAAATGTCGTGTTGCAGAATGCTGCTCGCGCCGCGATCTCCGATGGAGCCGTTGCTTCAGCCAAATGTTTCAGTTGAGGAGCCGCTTGACGTTTGCTGTGAATCGATCCCAGGCGAGGCTCCACGGACTCGGGAGAATAGCAGGCGGGTTAGGCTCGATATGTTCAACCTGGCGAAATCCTGCTGGAATCGCAAACAGAGCAGGGTCCAAAGGACCTTCCTCGAGTTGCGTCATCCGCATCTCGTTCGTGGAAGTATGCTCTTTCTTCGCGCCATTGCCGGGCGTATTTGCCTCCGGCGAAGTTATTTTCCACTCAATCGCGAAGCCCCCTTCCGGCTCCCCTTTGTCAATGAATTCGATCTTTTCGACCGGCCTGTTCCCTGCCGCCAGAAAGGCGTGGGCATGGACTCGCCTACCTTCGAGCCTCTGCCGGTCGCAAGAAATACTTGAATCAAGGTCGATATACCATCCGTCCGTCACCGTTTGCTGAGCATCGGATTTTGAGCCCTCCAGGGGAGTCTGTTTTCTTGTGGTGATGATATGCCTTGCCGTATGGCCAAAGAATTCCTTCCGCTCGCCCATGTCCACTGTCGTTGTTTCAATTCGCAGCGTGGGTTTGCCGGATGCGGCAAACTCCGGCACTCTCAGTCCGCGCGCTTCTGTCTCTGCTTTGCTCAGTGGCTTTGGCGGATGAGGGTATGCTACATATTCGCAGGTGTCCAAATTTAAGTCGAACGCCTGTCCCAGATCGCACCGCGTAATCGACGCAAGCCGCGGGCCGTAGTGCACATCTGTGGACCCATCCCATCGTTTCGCGCCACCCGTCCAGTTCCGATATTCTGTTCGCCTGCGATCTCCCTGAAGATACACAGTCTGATCGCTCGAAATACCCTCAAACGTATGTCGAACAATCATTCTCAAACCAGACGTATTCGATGCGTGGAGCAATGGAATTCCTAGAAGTAAGAACCAGACAGGTGAGATGTGCATGAGCAATCCTCCCCGGTTTACGTTGCGGACTTACGGCATCGGGGTCAAGGTAGCATTATGCAGTCTTTGCTCAGAAGGAACAGAATTAGCCGACTCCGGACAACGCGGCAATCGTAAAATCTCGCTAACTCCCCCGAAGTCCGCTTGGAGGAAATGAGGTGCTACGGACAGCACATTGCTCTCTCTTCGATCTCCTCGAACCCCGTTTCTGGATAGTCGTACCAACCGTCCGGAATCATCGATGCGACGAACTGCGAATCATCCAGGTTGTACTCTTCGGGAGGTCGCTCCAATGAAGGATGGCAATCCCGACTTGACAAAGCAATACAAGATGTATATACATCTACTATGAAACCAAAAGGGTTTGAAGACCAACCTCCAGCCGCACTATTTGACGTGCCCTGCGCTTGTCAGAACCTCCGACGCGCCAGTCGTGTCGTAACGCGGATTTACGACCAGGAACTGAGAAGGACAGGCCTTGAGATCACGCAATTCGGTCTGCTCACTGCGCTGGCTAAGGTGGGAGAGGCTAATCAAAAACGGCTGAGCGCCGGCTTTGCCATGGATAGTACGACTCTGACGCGAACATTGCGGCTATTGCTGAAACAGGGTTGGGTTCGCGCAAGGCGCGGAAAGGACCTGCGGGAGCGTCTATTCAGGTTGACGGCTGCAGGCAGGCAAAAGATGGCGATGGCTCAACCGTATTGGGAGCAGGCGGAACAGCGACTGCGTCGAGAACTTGGCGATGCGGGCTGGAAAAGCATCAAGCAGGCGGTCTCTGCCGAGTGACGGAGGCCGCGATGGCAGTAGTTTTTTGTATCCACAAAGATGTATATACATCTAAATGCAAAAGGCGGAAACTTATCAGGAGATTGAAAAATGATCAGTTCCAATTCGATGCACATTGCTACCAAGCTCACCGAAACCGCCGGCGAAATCGGCAGGACGCCGTCCGCCCAAGCTTGGTTCGCGGGCGGTGAGCGCGTCGGCTACGACCCCAGAGGGCGCGCCATCGTTCGAGCGCAAAGCGCAGCCCTCAACGTGTTCTTGAGGCGACCTCCCCAACCGGGCCCGCCTGCGTCTGGCGCGCTCCTTCGCCGTGTTCAAGATGATGCTGAGGGGAGTTATGTGGTCCAAAGTCTATAAGGTCACGGACGCTGAGGTCCGCCAGGCTCTACAACGCCATAAACCGCCACGATGGCGGGTCTTACCTCGCGGGAGCAGCTGGCTTCGCAGCCGATCACAAAGCGCAAGGCGACCGGCTCGACTTCGGCCCCCTCTTCGAGGCTTATCGCGGTCAGTTCCCGTTCCTTGTTGGCGGTAGTGACGAAGACCCCTTTGAACATCGGCAGGTCGACCTTGCGCAAAAAGGGCTGGGCAAACTCGGCCTCCAGATTGTGCGTTTGCCTGGCGGTCACCTCACCACCCACGAGCATCCGGAAGCATTGGCTGCATCGATCGCAAAGTTCGAGCGAGGACTTTCTACAAACAGGAGCCGGCTATGAGAATCTCGGCCTATTTACTGGCTGCGCTGTTACTTGGGACTGCAGCCCTTGTCGCTCTGCACAGCGTCTTTGCTGCAGGAGAGAGCCGAACCAGCTCTTCCGCATCTCCACGCCCAGACCTCGAATATTTGAAAGCGTCAACAGCGTGGCGCCACCGAAAGATCCGCAGCTGCTGTTTCTCCTGATGGCGCAGTACTCGAACGCTGAATTTGCAGGGCGAGGGCGCGGAGTTCTTTTCGGCTCGACTGAAGGAATTAGCCCGCGATTGACGGACCCTCAAAAGGCGTTGTATCTGAGCGCCATCGGACTGTTGCGCGCCCAGCACGCATCTTCGGTCTCGCTGTTGCACCGAATCGGTTACGTGAAGGACACCATCGCGATGCTCGATCAAGCCAAGCAGCTGTCCGGACGGACAAGTCTTCGTTGTGAACTGGATTGCCGGCGTTGTCATGCCGAACTTCCAGGCTTTTTCCGTCAGAGGAAGGCAGCCGCAGGACGAGTTAGCCTGGTGCCTGGAGAACGCTGACAAAGCGCCTCACGCCGGGCTGGTTGCGGGAAGTCGACTACCACCTCGGAAAGCTGGCTCTCGCGAGGGGAGAACGGGCCAAGGCGGAGGAGTATCTGCAGAAGAGCGGCTACAAGGACTGGAACCGGCCGATCACGCTGAACACGCCTTTTTCGGAGGACGCCGCTACCGGACATACCTTCGCTCCGCGGCGCATCGCCGCGATTGTGCCGGGACGCGTGTACGTGTTCTCGGGCTTCGAGTTCACCGAATATTATTTCGTGGTATCGGAGGATGGGCGGGAATTGATCGGCATCGACGCCGGTACGCGGCCGGATTCCGCTAAGGCTGCCTATGAGGCGCTGCGGGCGCAAGTGCCGGCCTGCCGCAATTGACGACCATCTTCATTACCCACTCCCATTGGGACCACGTTGGAGGCCACACCTATTTCCGGGCCCTGAATCCGCGCCTGCGTTTCTATGCCCGGAGCAACTACCAGGAAGAACTTGCCCGCGAAATCGATGCGCCGGGGATTTTCGATAAACAGTTTTTCGGTGAACGCTTCAGCCTCGACAACGTGCGCAGCTTCAAGCCGGAGTCACCATCGCCGCTCGACGGAGCTGAAGATCGGGGGAACACGCATCGAACTGATCCCCGATGCATGGCGGAGAGACTCACGACGCTATGTTCATCCACTTGCCGGATCAGGCGTGATGTTCGTCGGCGATTTCATCATGCCCTATCTCGGCGCGCCCTTTGTGGAGGAAGGCGATTTCCAGGGGCTGCTCGATGCGATCGACATTGTTGTCGCAAAGCATCCCCAGTATCTGCTGCACGGCCACGAGCCGTTGACGCGGAATTTCGCCTCCGTCTTCCATGCTGGCGCAGCTCAAAACGGACCTGGTGTGGCTTCGAGAGCAGGTATTGAGCGCGATACGGCGCGGCGAGGAACGTGGCGCAATACACCAGGCAAATTTGATTCCGCCCGGATCTGCTCAGGGGCCAGCCGGATGTCGTATCTGCCGTATCTTATCCTGCGCGAACACGTCATCGACCGCCTTTACGACCAAAATGTCGGCTATTGGCAGCCGGACCTGCAAGGCCTGGACCATCTCAGCAGCGCCGACCGCGCAGAACTCCTGGTCGACTATCTCGGCGTCTACGGAAAGTCAGCTGGTGAAGACGGTGGAACACTTGGCCGCCGACGGCAAATACGAACTCGCGGCCTCGCTGCTTGAATCGTCCGGAAATAGGTTCGAGCACAGCGCGTCCGTGGCGAACGCCAAACGGCTTGTCTATCTCAAGCTGATGGAGAAGTACCAGAACACGGACCCGTTCAAATTCATCATTTATTCAGCGAAGATCGGCGAACAAACGCCGCAAATGCCAGCTGGCAAGTGATGAAAAGCTGAGCCGACTTAAATGCCGTTATAGACAGTTGGCGCTTGCTCCTCCGTCCTGAACCGTTGACGGGTTAACCGGAAGGTATTCGGGGCCCCAAGTCCCGTTCGAGGAAATGTAGCCCTGCCGAATGCCGCTGGCACTTCGATCGCCCATGACCCAGTTTCCGGCCAACTTCCGAGTTGCCGACAACACGCCCGAAATGGCGTTGGCAATTCGCAACCGTTCCGAAGGGCTCTGAACTCAAAACCCTGGCGGGTGCATTGCATGCGGAGACCCTTGAGGTGTACATTTTTGGTCGGCCGTGAAGCCAAATCAGAAGTTCCGCCTTAATGGCTTTCCCTCGACTTATCTACTACAGCTTGTCATGTGGCCAAATCGAATCCTCTTCTACCGAGGTGTGTCTTGAACGTTTTCCTCCAGCGCTACCGGCTACTGTCGGCGAGTCGCGGGCTGAGTACGGCCTGTGCACTACTGCTTGTTCTGGTTGGCGTGGCCACGGCGGCGGCGCAGACCTTAAAGACGAGCGGGACATTAGAGGGAACGATCAGTGACTCCACCGGGGGACGAATTCCTGGCGTCAAAGTCAGTTTGCGACAGACCGACACAAACCAAATTCGCACTGTTTATACCGATGATCAAGGGTTCTTCCGCTCGACCGACCTTCCGGTGGGGACCTATGAGGTTCGCATCGAGAATCCTGGGTTTGCACCCTACTTGCATACCGGAGTTGGCCTCGACGTGGGTATTACCGCACACTTGGACGTCGTCCTTCCAGCGGCCGGCGTAACAACCCAAGTGACGGTATCAGCGCAACCGTCGCCCATTGATCCCACCCAGACTTCTGTCACATCTAGCGTCGATCGGCAAAGAATCGAAGATCTGCCTGTGGACAGCCGCAACTCGCTGGACTTTGTCCTTTCGATGCCGGGCGTGACCAGTTCTTCTTCACAGCAAGGTGGAACAGGGTCACAGCCGCGCGCTCGCAGATAGCGGCTTCACCTTCGGCGGCCTGCGCCCACGAAGCAATAATATCTCCGTGGATGGACT
>CAVPKZ010000195.1:0-12266 GCA_963705755.1 uncultured Acidobacteriota bacterium
CGCGCCCGGTGCGAAACACGAAAGCCGTGCAGCTTCTACCGACTTTCTGCGGCGGCGGGGCCACGTCGAAGCGGTCCACAAAGAACGGGAAATGAAACGAATCCTTATCGGCGTCGTGCAAGGCGATGAAACAATTTTCCGCATACAAAACTTTTTTGAGGGATTGATGAATGTGTTGTAGCAACTGGTCCAGGTTGGAGGTTTCATTCAGGGCATGGACCACTTCGATAATTACCTGGCGCTCGGACTCCATGCGCTGCAAATCCGTAATGTCTAACAGGCTGACCGCGATTCCACCCTGGTCATTGCCTGGATTGCGGCGTGCTTCGGCGTCAAACCAGCGCCAGACACCGTCGGCGCTGCGCAGCCGGCACCGTACATTCACGGTGGTTTCGAGGTTCGCGTTTAAGCGCCGGAGCGTTGCAAGAAACAAATCAAAATCATCTTCATGGATAAATTCAGCGACAGGTTTGCCCACTATCTCGAGCGGAGTATGGCCCAGAACAGTGTGCAACGCGGGATTGACAAAAAGTATCGTGCCATCAGCGTCGAATACGGCCAAAAGCTCACGCACGCATTCCAATAACGCCGGGAGCTGCCCATTGGTGTTCATCAGGACAAGATCCGGAGATGGCAGCTGTGACATAGAGTGTCGTTAACGGTGTATTTTCTCGCCTTGGCAAAAGGTCATAGAAGGGCGGGACGCGCAAACACACTTCTTTGATGATAGACCCTCTTCCGGGAGTGCACGGAAACATTAGTGAATCATCATGCGAATTGATGACTGTCCCGAGGTACAGGCGCGTAGCTTCGCGCGTGTAGCGCAAACGACTGAACCTGAGTAATCATAACGGTCTGAATTTTCTGAACCGGAGGAGCGCAAGAAATGCATGACACCTGGAGAGACATGTTTGTTCTGGGCCTGCCGTTAGCCGAGAAGATTCTTCGACCAATTTTTGTATACGCTTTTCTGGTTATCAGTTTGCGGCTCTCCGGCAAACGTGAGCTCGTACAGCTGAACCCTTTCGATTTGGTGGTGCTGCTCACGCTTTCCAATACCGTGCAGAACGCCATCATCGGCGACGATAACAGCGTCAGCGGCGGACTCATCGGCGCCACCTCTTTATTAGCGGTGAATTATCTGGTGGTTCGCTTTCTTTATGGTCACAAACGGATCTATCAACTCGTGGAGGGCAGCGCCGACGTACTCATCGAGAATGGCGCTGTGCGTTTGGACCGACTGAAGAGAGAGCTGATTAGCCCGACGCAATTGGAAGCGGCCGCGCGTAGGCAGGGATTTGAATCGTTGAGCAATGTGCAGAAATGTATTCTGGAACCAGGGGGAAACTTGACCTTCATCGGCAAAAAACCCGCCATGGATGATATCCGCCATCAGGAAGTGGTTGAGCGCTTGAAAAACTTAATGGAGGAGGTTGTTCGACTTCGTGGCGAACTGCCCTCCGCCAATGCCTAGCGATTCAACTGCTGATATGCACTAAGAAGCCTGTCGCGGCGAAAATAAGGCCGGCAATTGCCACTAATATGCCGGCTATCCAGAAGGCTTTCCGCTTGGTCAGCAGAGTAATGGAGCAGATTACCAGACCGACTTCCAGCAGGGCCTCGCCGCCGTCAAATCGGTCTGCCCTGCGGCTGACAGTGTCGCGCTCTTTTTCCAGATCCTTGGCTTTTTCGCTGATGTTTTCCTTGTCGTCGTTGTAGCGCTCCACTTCCTTTACATATTTGTCGCGCAACGTGGCATTCTTCTCCTTGTCTACTGGCGTGATCGTTCCTAGCAGGTCCACCATGCCCTGCATTTCATGAAGACGAATATTCTTTGCCTGGTAGAAGGCCCATTGATCGGTAGCTTGAGACTGCAACAGCAGCTCTTCGGTGTGCGCTCGATGTCCCAACAAAGTCACGGCGGCTACCAGCACAGCCAGAATTGAAATCGTCAAGGAGACAGGCAGTACCTGCGCATTGTTACCGTGCTCTTCTGCTGTTTCCGGTAATTCAAAATCCTCGGCCATACCGATAATTCTCCTTGTTAAGCTAATTCTCCAACCGACTCGCTGGCCGCTATCAGGGTGCGATCGATGTCCGCGTCGGTATGGGCTGCGGAGACGAAAGCCGCCTCGTATTGCGATGGAGCCAGAAAGATTTCCCGCTCCAGCATGTTTCGAAAAAATCCACCATAGCGTTTCGTGTCAGATTTCTTAGCGTCGCTATAATTGCGAACCGGTTGTGGTGCGAAAAAAAGCGTAGCCAGCGAACCGATGGCGTTCACCTGCACTGGCACACCGGCGTTCTCCGCCGCACCACGCAGCCCGTCAGCAAGCCGCCGCGCACGTTTCTCGATTGCCTCGTAGAAACCCGGAGCGCACAGTTGTTTCAGAGTCGCAATTCCTGCGCTCATCGCCAGCGGATTCCCCGCCAGTGTTCCGGCCTGATAGACGGGTCCGAGGGGCGCAACATTGTTCATCAGCTCCGCACATCCGCCGTAAGCTGCGACCGGCACGCCGCCGCCGATAATTTTGCCAAAAGTGGTGAGGTCCGCTTCTATTCCCATGAGCTGCTGCCGTGCCGTTATGCAGGCGAAAGCCAGTGATGACCTCATCCACGATCAGCAACGCGCCATTTTTTCGGGAAATGTCGCGCAAACCCGCAAGAAAGCCCGGTTCCGGCAAGACCACGCCCATATTGGCGGCTACTGGCTCAACGATAATCGCGGCAATTTTATCGTGGTGCTGCGCGAACAGGCGCTCCACAGCATTCAAATCGTTGTACGGCGCATTCAGGGTAACGCTGCGAGTACTCCTGGCACGCCGGGACATTCCGCGATGCCCAAAGTTGCAAGACCCGAGCCCGATTGCGAAAGAAAACTATCCGAGTGACCATGATAATTGCCTTCAAATTTGAGCAGCAGGTCTCTATTGGTCACTCCGCGCGCCAGCCGCAACGCACTCATGGTGGCTTCTGTGCCGCTGGAGACGAACCGAATTTTTTCGATGAATGGAACCGCGCCGGTGATCAGCGTAGCCAGTTCTACTTCCAACTCGGTGGTGGCGCCAAAGCTCGTGCCACGCTCTGCTTGTTTAGAAATTGCTTTCGTCACTTCAGGATGCGTATGCCCCAATAACATTGCGCCCCAGGAGCACACATAATCGAGCAGTTCATTGCCGTCGGCGTCGTACAGAAATTGTCCACGCCCACGATCGACGATAAACGGTTCTCCGCCGACAGAACGAAACGCGCGGACCGGACTGTTTACGCCGCCGACCAACACCTGTTCCGCGCGCTTAAAAATCTCTCGCGAGCGCTAGCCCTCGCACGTTTTGTTTAGCCGTGGATTGTGCGGGATTCATGCTGTCGCCCGTGAGACGCTCACGCCTTGAGCCACCGCGCTGCGTCCTTGGCGTGATAAGTCAGAATAATTTCCGCTCCGGCGCGCTGGATGCTTGTAAGAATTTCTATCACCACACGCTGCTCGTCCAGCCAACCTTTTTGTACCGCGGCCTTCACCATCGCGTATTCGCCGCTCACATTATAGGCTCCCACCGGCACATCGAATTCATCCCGCACTCGACGAATAATATCCAGATAAGACAGCGCCGGCTTGACCATCACCATGTCGGCGCCTTCTTCCAAATCATTTCGACTTCTCGCAGATGCTTCGCGCGCATTTGCGGGATCCATCTGATAACCCCGGCGGTCGCCGAATTGCGGCGTCGATTCGCCGCTTCCCGAAAAGGGCCGTAGAAAGCGGACGAATATTTCGCCGCGTAGGCCAATATCGAAATGTTCTCGAACTTATGTTCGTCCAGCGCTTCGCGAATAGCGCCTACCCGGCCGTCCATCATGTCGGAAGGAGCGATAATGTCCGCGCCCGCTTTGGCGTGCGAGACAGCTTGCCTGGCGAGAATATCGACGTGGCATCGTTGGCGACTTCTCCGTCTTCGATGACGCCACAGTGGCCGTGGTCGGTGTATTCGCAAAGGCATACATCCGTGATGACTATCAAGTTTAGTTTAGCTTTACGGACGGCTCGATGGCGCGTTGTACGACGCCGTCGGCGGCAATTGACTCGGTGCCCCGAGCGTCTTTTTTCTCGGGCAAGCCAAACAGAATTACCCCGGGAATCCCCAGCGATTCGACTTCGCGGCACTCTTCGACAATCTGATCGGACGGACTGCTGAAATACTCCGGGCATGGAGTTGACTTCCTGCTTAACTTTTGCCCGGACACACGAACATCGGATAGATCAATCCTGCTGTGCTTAGTCGGGTTTCGCGTACCAACCCACGCAAGGCTTCATTGCGGCGCAGTCGCCGGGGCTCGGTGGGTGGGGAAACTCATTCCTGAACACTCCGACAGCGGAGGCTTTCCGCGTACCCGCAAAGTGTTGATTCAATATCGCGATCACGGCGTCCGTAGTGGTGTCCGCAGCCACCAGCAAGGTATCCACCCCCGATTGGCGCAACGCGTTCGCGGTTATAGGGCCGACGGCGGTAATCGCCAAGTGGCTTTGCAAATCACGCAGCTTTTCCTCGCCCAAAATTCCAACAAAGTGCTCGACGGCGGTGGGGCTAAAAAATAAAACCGCCTCGACTTCGCCATTCACGATCGCCGCAATTTTCTGCTCATCTAGATTAACCGGCGTGACGGTCCTGTACGCGATAACCTCCGTGACCTCCGCGCCATAATTTCTCAAACGTTTTGGCAAATCCGGATTGGCGCGATCGCTTCGCGGTAAAAACACAGTTTGGTTCCGCAGCTTCTCTCCCAATTCATTGGTGAGCGCTGCCCCGCTGTGCGTCTGAGCCTGGTAATCCACAAAAAAGCCGGCGCGTTCCGCTGCGGCTGCTGTTGTGGGCCCAACAGCTGCGGCGCGTGAACGTCGTCCCGCCACATTTCGCAAATTGCCGCGCACCTCAGCGCGCTTAACTACCGCGCGCACCGCATTTTCGCTGGTAAAAATAATCCAATCGAATTCTTCCAATCGATCTAGCGCTGCGTCCAACGGGCCAAAGTTCTCTGGAGCAGAAAAGGCCACCAGCGGCAGCAGAATCGGCAAAGCGCCGAGCTTGCCAAGGTTCTCGACCAAGTCAACACTTTGACGCGCCGCGCGCGTAATCACTACGCGTTTGCCCGATAGCACGGACTCCGATGTGACGCCGATTCTATTCACGTTGTCGCCCCACTTCCTCAAGAATCGTTTGCGCGCCAGTTTCCATGAGCAACCGAGCCATCTGTTCTCCAAGCTGTACGCCCTGGTCGGCCGCGCCCGTCAAACGCTGCTTCACATGTTGCTGGCCATCCACGGAGGTGACGCATGCTTCCAGCACCATTTCGCCGCGCTCGAGTCAGCCCAAGCGCCGATGGGCACCTGGCAACCGCCCTGCAGCGCTGCCCAGTAAAGCGCGTTCGGTAATAATTGCGGCCCGCGTTTCTGGGTCATCCAACTTGGACAGAAAATCGCCGGTCTCATTGTCGTTCAGGCGCGTTTCCACAGCGATGGCGCCTTGTCCCACGGCAGGCATGAAAAGTTCCGGGAAAAAGTTTCCGATATTCGCTGGCTCAATCCCAGGCGGTCCAAGCCTGCCTTAGCCAATACAATGGCGTCATACTCTCCGTCGCCGACCTTGCGGAGCCTGGTGTCGACATTGCCACGCAATTCGCGAATATCAAGATCCGGGCGCAACCGCAGAAGCTGCGCTCGGCGGCGCAAGCTACTGGTACCCACTCGCGCGCCCTGCCGCAAATTTTCCAGCGTTGATCCCGTCGGAGAGATCAAGCAATCGCGAATATCATCCCGCCGGCACACCGCCGGAAAGCTCAATCCCCGGGGCACCTCCGTGGGGATGTCTTTGACGCTGTGCACCGCAAGGTCGATGGACTCGTCTAGTAGCGCGTCCTCCAATTCTTTAATAAAGATGCCCTTCCCGCCAATCTGCGACAGCGGCGCTTGCTGCATTTTGTCGCCGGCGGTTTTGATAATAATTATTTCTGCTTCAACGCCCGCAAGCGCAAAAAGTTGCTTGCGCACAGACTCCGCCTGCCATTTTGCCAGCAGGCTTCCTCGTGTTCCGATGCGCAAATGTTTCATTGTTTCTCCCGGTTCGAAAGAAACAGATCGCGCAAGGCTTCCACGTTCTGGATTTTCCGCCGCAGTTCTTTTTCGCCGCGCAAGCGTTCGGCGGGTTCCAGCAATAATTTCTCCAGCAGCTCGCCCATCAACGTTTCCATCTGTTGGCGGTCTTCCGGGCTTAGGTGTTTCATCGTCTCCATGCGGTCGCGGATGAAAGCCGTACGTTCGTGCTGCAAGCGCGTGCGTAGCTCATCGACTAGGCCCACCAGCTCGACGCTGGCCTGCCAGGAAAGAAATTTGCCAACATGCTCGTCGACAATCGTCTCTGCGCGTGGAATTTCATTTTCTCGCATGGCTCGACTTTGCTGCACAATGCCACCGAGATCGTCCAGGTTATAGAGATACACATTGTAGATCTCAGCCGCTGCCGGCTCGACATTGCGTGGCAAACCGAGATCCATGATAAATAGCGCGCGATTGCCACGAGCAGCCATGGCTTGCTCTACAGTGGCGCGTTCCAGAATTGGCTCCTCGGCGGCGACCGACGAAACAATCACGTCGGGACTGCGCAGTGCATCGCCCCATTCGCCCCACGGCACCACAGTCCCGTGAAATTCCGTCGCCAGTTTCTCGGCGCGCTCGAGCGAACGGTTCATCAGCAACAATTGCCCAATGCCGCGATCGCGCAGTTGCAGCATCACTTGCTCGCTGATCGTTCCCGCTCCTAATACCAGCGCGGTACGTTGACCAAGGTTGCCAAAAATTCGTTCCGCCAATTTAACGCCCGCGGAGGCCACCGACATTGGCCTCGTCCCCAACTCAGTTTCCGATCGTACGCGCTTCCCCACTTCCAGCGCGGCTTGAAACATACGATTTAATACCGGGCCGGTCGCTCCTTGTTCGTACGCAAATTTATACGCCTCGCGAACCTGGCCAAGAATTTCCGCTTCACCTAACATCATCGAATCCAGTCCGGCGGAAACGCGAAATAAGTGGCGCACCGCGTGCCGGTCATAGTGGTGATACAGCGAGACGCTCAAGATATCGGGCTGCACCTTGTGAAACTCGCTTAGAAAAGAGGAAAGTCCGGCCGCGCTCTCGTGGGAAGTCTCCGGAGGCACACCATAAACCTCGCTGCGATTGCAGGTCGACAAAACCAATGTCTCTTCGAGTATCCCTCGCGAACGCAGCTCGCTGGCGGCGCGGCTGGCCTGTTCTGCGGTGTACGACACGCGTTCCCGCACCTCCACCGGAGCGGTGCGATGATTTAATCCGACGAGAACAATTTCCATCAGGCTGGCCACTTATCCAAGCACTGCTCCCTAGAAATACCTGTGGCTATGCGAAAGATACAGGTTCACCACCGTGAAGCTCATCACCACCACGAAAAAATTGAATACGCACAGCTTCGAAGCGCGCGCACCACGCCATGTCGTGCTGCGCGCCAACTGGAAGTACAGCAAATAGAGAAACAGCACCAGCAGGGTGATCACATATTTGGGATCGTAAAACCAATATTGACCGGTGAGCCGGTCCACCCAAATGAATCCCAGCACCGTGCCAATGGCGATGGAAATGACGCCCACGAGCACACTGGTGTGGCTCATGCGCTCCAGCAATTCCAGTGACGGCAAGCGCCACACCACGTTACTGAGCTTACGGCTTCGCAACAATCGCTCTTCCGCGAGATAGATCACGCTCAACACAAACGACAGTGCGAATGCCGCGTAGGCCAGGATACTGAGCGTGACATGCAAGGCGAAAACCACGCCGTGCGCGACCGTCGGCGATAGCCGGTCCGCGGGTGCCAGGTGCGCAATCAAAAAAAATCCCAGAATAAACGGCACCGCGAACGCCCCTACGGAGCGCTGCTGATGATAAAACTCGAGAGCCAAATACGTCAGCGCCAGCAGCCACCCGAACAGCGACATCGAGCCGTACAGGTCGTGATAAGGAACGGTATGCAAACCACGTGACCGCTCAAGCAGCGCAAAATAATGCGCCACCAGCCCAAGCCCCAATAGCACTGACGCGCACCTCCCCAACAGGTCCCTGCCGGTATTCAAAAATGCCAGGTAGCAACCCCAACTCAGCGAGTACGCCGTCAGTGTCAGTATGAAGTAGAGATGGCTCATCTTGGTTCTATGCCAGTCGCGGCCCGCACTCTTCCGGCGTCACGTCTCTGAAGCGCGCAGAAATGTCAGGAGCCCTGTATCCTGAGTATAGCCCACGGGAACAACCACTTACATAGCGTACGCGGCCGCCCCGCAGCAAGGACGCGCCGGATTTGCTATTCTCTCTGCGGACTTCCTGGTTGAAGATAGGTGATATGGCGCCCTTGAACGCAGTTACGCCCTCCGAACGCGACGGGATCGATCGCAAGGACCTCTTACTCCGCGCTTGCCGCGGTGAAGCCCTAACTCGCGTCCCTGTTTGGATGATGCGTCAGGCCGGACGTTATCTGCCGGAATATCGCGCCATTCGTGCCACCCGCCGGTTCCTGGAAGTTTGCAAAACTCCCGACTTGGCCGCCGAAGTCTCTTTGCAGCCGTTTCGCATCCTGGGGGTCGATGCCATCATCGTTTTCTCAGATATTTTGATTCCTGCCGAAGCCATGGGCATGCATCTCGACCTAAATGACGCCGGCCCAAATCTTCCCAGTCCCATACGCAGCGCCGCCGACGTCGCCAGCCTTCGCATCTTCGACCCAGAGTTGGAGACTAAATTCCTCCCGGAGGCCATTCGCCGCATTGTAAAGAGCGTCGGCCCGGAGGTGCCGGTCCTGGGTTTTGCGGCCGCCCCGTGGACGCTGGCCTGCTACATGGTCGAGGGGAAAACCAAGGAAGGCTTCTCGACGGTTAAGAGCTTTCTCTACCATGAGCCCGAGACGTTCCGGCTACTTCTTAACAGAATCGCCCAGGCCACCATTCCCTATCTGCGGGCGCAAATCGACGCGGGCGCTTGTACCGTACAGTTGTTTGATACCTGGTGTGGAGAGCTCAACCTGCAAGACTACGAAAATCTCGCGCTACCCGCGGTTCAACAGGTCATCGCAGGGATCTCTGGCAAAGTTCCCGTCATTTACTATACCAAGGCTTCTAATCACCTGATGTCAGCCGTAGCCCGCTCCGGAGCTAACGTGTTGAGTGTCGATTGGCGCGCCGATCTCGCCGCGCTGCGAAAAACTCTCGGCCCCAAAATCGCTCTGCAGGGCAACGTCGATCCCGCTGTTTTGCTCGGGCCGACCGGCAAAATCCGCGAAGCCACACAAAGCGCCCTTTCGCAATTGAACGGAATAGGCCACATTCTTAATCTCGGCCACGGTATCTTTAAACAAACACCGGTAGAAAACGCGCGACTCTTTATCCAAACCGGCCAGCAAACGGTGGTCGGCTCGGCGGGCAAAACAGATCAGCCAACTTCCGCTGCGTATTCGCGCTGAGGATCATGTCGTGACGCTCACCACTCCCAGCCTCCAACGCATGCGCGAGGAATTGCAAATCAGTGAAGAATTCTCGCCCGCTATAATCGCCCTGGGCCGCGTTACACAAGCTACCCCACTGCGCCAGTCTGGAATGACGCGTTCGGTCCTGATGATCTCGAATCCGTCCACGCCGAAGCGCAAAGGGCGCAGACACCCATTTCGCTGTACATGCATCTTCCTTTCTGCGAAAGCTTGTGTCTTTTTTGCGCCTGTAACGTAATTATTCAAAAAGACAAACGCGTCGCGATACCGTATCTCGATGTACTCAAGCGCGAAATCGAACATGTCGCCCGAGGAGTTTCGCGCGATCGCCCCGTAGTGCAATTCCATTGGGGCGGCGGTACTCCGACAATTTGACCCCGCAACAACTTGAAGATTTATTTGGATTCGCACGCGAACACTTTAATTTTTCTCCGGACGCGGAAATCGGCATCGAGATCGACCCCCGGGTAACCACTCGCGAACATCTCGAAACTTTGCGTCGCTTGGGCTTTAACCGTCTCAGCATGGGCATCCAGGATTTCCATCCCGAGGTGCAGGCGGCCATTAACAGAATTCAGCCATTCGAATTGACGCGCGACTTGCTGCTCACCGCGCGCAAGTTGCAGTTCGATAGCATCAATGTCGATCTCATTTACGGCTTACCTTATCAGTCGCCGGAACGTTTCGGCCACACGGTTGACCAGATTACTCGAGCTGGCAGCCTGACCGCATCGCGCTATTCAGCTATGCGCATGTGCCGTGGCTCAAAAAGCAGCAAGGCGCATTCGCGACGCATTTGCCCGAAGGCATGAAAAAATTTGAAATTTTCCGTTCCGGCCTGATGAAGTTTATCGAAGCCGGCTACCTTTACATCGGCATGGACCATTTCGCCAAGCCCGGCGATGAGCTAGCCGTTTCGCAGCAGCAGCGAACGCTGCATCGCAATTTTCAAGGCTACACCACCAAAGCGGGAGCCGACCTCTACGGCATGGGCGTCACCGCCATCAGCGCTTTTCAGACGCCTATGCGCAAAATCATCGCGACCTGCCGAATTGGCAAAAAGCCGTGCAGGATCGCGGCATTGCCACCATGCGTGGCTACCGTCTCTCAGACGAAGACCGCCTGCGCCGCGCGGTCATCAATCGGCTGCTCTGCCACACGGTCATCGTGAAAGAGGAAATTTCCCGCGAATTCGGCGTGGACTTTCATCAATACTTCGCCGCTGAGCTGAGCCAACTTGAGGGGCCGCGCGAGGATGGCTTGGTCATCTTGGATAACAAAGAAGTGCGCGCGACCTGGCTCGGCAGAATCTTCATCCGCAATCTTGCAATGATTTTCGATCCGTATCTCGAAAAGCAGCATTTGAACGCCATACCGTTATTTTCAAAACTCTATAGCCTCAACCTCCATGCTCTCGTCATTCCCGTGACCGCTCACGTCCCAACGTTAGTTGTCGGCGCGGGTATATCCGGCCTGGTGTGTGCTTACGCGCTGCGCAAGGCGGGAATCGACGCACAGGTCGTTGAATCCAGCGCCGCTCCAGGCGGTGTGATTCACAGCGAACGTCGTGACGATTACTTACTGGAATTTGGTCCGCAAAGCTTTAACGCTACTTCCGCACTGCTCAACCTTTGCCGCGAATTGCACATCGAAGATCAACTCCTCTGCGCCGGCTAATGCCCCCCGTTACGTACTCGTAAAAGGCAGCTTGCGGCCGGTTCCACTCAGTCCACCCGCATTCATCGCCTCATCTTTGGTCGGCCCGCTCACCAAGCTGCGAGTCCTGGGCGATATTCTCGGTCGCTCTACGCCGCCTCAGAAGAGGACGAATCCGTCGCTGCTTTTACCCGCCGCAAATTTTCACGTGAACTTCTCGATAAGCTGGTAGGCCCGTTCGTCTCCGGCATTTATGCCGGAGATCCAGAGAAGCTAAGTCTGCGCCGTTGCGGCCGGTCTGGGTTTGACAGGTGCCCCGGCGTCGGGCCACCCGGCACATCGTTCCCGCATGTGGACTTTGTAGCCATTTCCGCGGACCGGATGCGCCCGGCGCGGGCCTGGGAATGCTACCCCGGCCTAGCCCGCCCACGGATTCTGTGCCAGAGTTCCCGCATGTCATCTGTGGTGAGCACGACACACGGCCAGGTGCGCGGCCAGCGCAGCGACGGAGTGACGAGGTTCCTCGGCATCCCGTACGCCGCGAGCCCCACCGGGGCGCTCCGCTTCCGGGCCCCCGCTCCTCCCCCGGCCTGGGAGGGAATCCTGGATGCCAGTGCCTTCAGCGCCACGCCGCCCAAGCCCGACTATGCGGCCCCGTTTGACGTTCTGCTGGCCGAGCCGGACATTCCGGGCGACGACTGGCTGACCGTGAACGTGTGGACGCCCGGCGGCGCGGGCCTGCCGGTGATGGTCTGGATCCACGGCGGGGCATTCAGCAACGGCAATTCTGCAGTCCCGATGTATGACGGGCACACGTTCGCCCGCGATGGCGTGGTCCGGGGGACCGTCAACTACCGGCTCGGAGTTGACGGCTTCGGGTACCTGCCGGATGCGCCCGCCAACCGTGGCCTGCTCGACCAGATGGCGGCCCTGGAGTGGGTGCGCGACAACATCGCCGCCTTCGGCGGTGACCCGGGCAACGTCACGATCTTCGGCGAATCCGCGGGTGCGATGAGCATCACGACGCTGCTGTCGATTCCGCGGGCCCGCGGGCTCTTC
>CAVPKZ010000196.1:0-4338 GCA_963705755.1 uncultured Acidobacteriota bacterium
GGACTACTTTACCCTGCCACTTGTTTTCTTTCTTGGCCGCGTCCTTCTTATCGGTCGCGGCTTGATGAGCACTTACGGGCGTGGCAGCAAAGACCGCTCCCGCGAGTACAACAGAAAGCAATGCTGCTGAAATCTTCATGCATCCTCCACGTTGGCAACAATCTTTTGGCTATGGACCGATTACCAGGAAAGAACAAACGGACAGAGGATAATGCCGCAGTCGGGAAGTGTAAAGGAGAATCTCCAGCAATCTAGCCCCGGTCTGGTCGCTGGGGGAGCAAACATGTTGTGGCGCTTCGTTAGTGGTCCGCGAGGCCGACGCGCTGCAATAATTCCTGAAACCGTGGGTCGCTGCGAAGTGGGTCGAGCGCTGGTTCGACCTTAAGCGTCGTCACGAGATTCGAGTGCTCCCGGTACGATTTTTCAAGCATAGCGAGGACCTCT
Organism: uncultured Acidobacteriota bacterium; assembly: GCA_963705755.1. Lineage (GTDB taxonomy): Bacteria > Acidobacteriota > Terriglobia > Acidiferrales > UBA7541 > Acidiferrum. Next base: position 445 of record CAVPKZ010000196.1, read on the forward strand.
TCTTTTCTGCCCGTTGCGACGTAAGCCTCCATTACCACGAATGTTGCAACCTCAGGCTGGTGCAGGCTCTCCAGTTTCGAATGCGCTAAGGCGCGTTCCGCTTGCTGCTGTTTCCCCCAGCGAGCGTACACATAAGCTTCGAGTTCCGAGGCGGGACTACCATCACTGCGACGCCATTCAGCTGTCTCCGCCAGAGCCTCTGGGAACATTCCCTTTCATACGTACGGGTAGACCACCATGTGCGCACGGCCAAAGTTAGGTTCCATCGCCAGCACCGCACGAAACTGTTCGATAGCGCGATCATACTGTCTGGCAAAATACAAAATGACGGCGTGCATACCTGTAGCGATGATCAAAGATAGCGGGTCGAGTTGGCGGGCACGCTCACTTTCCTCCAAGGCTTCCGTAAAGCGGCCCTGAAAGGAGAGACACTCCGCATACCATTGGTGAGCAGTTGCGTATTGCGGATCGAGCTGGATGGCGCGACGGTATTCTTTCTCCGCCGTCTGCCAGTCGTAATCGTAGATTTCGGCGATCAGCGCCAGCGACGTGTGAGCTTCCGCAAGGCTGTCGTCAAGTTGCAACGCTCGCAATGCCGCTGCGCGTGCTTTTGGGATCGCTTCCCTTTGCGGCACGAAAGACCAGCTGCTCATCAGCGCGAAAGTATCCGCCAACCCGGCGTAAGCTCGGGCATAATTTGGATCGTTGGCGATGGATTGCTGAAAATAATCCGCCGCTTGATGAAACCCGTCCTTGGTCCGCTTGTTCCAGAAGTACCGGCCTTTAAGATAAAGATCGTATGCCTGATAGGAAGTAGAGGAGGCAAGCTTGCGATCTGTGGCCCAGAGTTTGTGACGACTCCCCAGTGTTAGCTGTATTTCGTCGGCTGTTTCCTGCGCGATCTCTCCCTGAAGAGCCAGCAGACTTTTGAGTTCGCGGTCATATTGGCGCGACCAGATGTGCGTTTGATCCTTCATCTGCACTAACTGGGCGGTGATGCGCACGCGGTTCACCTCGCGGCGAAGGCTGCCCTCCAGCACGTATTGCACGCCTAGTTCACGCCCGATCTGGCCCACTTGTTCGGTGGTGTGCTTGTAATGCATCACGGAAGTTCGCGCGATCACTCCCAGATGTTCTGGGTCAAGATGCCCGAGCTGCGCGATCATTTCTTCAGTCAGGCCGTCGCTTAGATAATCCTGCGCAGCATCCCCAGTAAGATTTTCGAATGGCAGAACAGCCAGCATCAAGCGTTCGCCGGCGGGCTGCGGCCGGACGGCACTCGTGACCACACTAAATAGCCGGCTAGCAGTGTGAGCATAACGGCTGGTATGCCCAGGAGTAGAAACCAATTTCGGCCGAGATGTCCGACAACCTTAGCCGCTCCAGCGGGGGCCGGCTCGAGTGCTTCCGTTACGGGAGTATCGCCGGACGAGATTTCCTCAACCGGAGCGATGAACCGATACCCGAGGCGGGGAACTGTTTCGATGTACCGGGGACTCTCCTGCGAGTCGCCTAGCACGGCGCGAAGCTTTCTGATCGCGCTGTTGAGGCTGCGCTCATAATCCACGAAAGTGTGTGAGTCCCACAACTTATCGTGCATTTCGTCGCGGGAGACGATTTCTCCGGGTCGGTCAAGAAGTATGGATAGCACGCAAAACGGCTGGGCAGGGAGCCGCATCCTGACGCCGTGTTTGCGCAACTCCCGCGCCGCCAGATTAACCTGAAAGACGCCGAAGCGCAGGACCCGAGTGGCTGACAATTGTGTCTTTTCGGCCATGTCTTAAGGCCATGGACGGGGACGCCCAGGGAGCACGAGTTATCGAATCAATAAACCCAAATATAATCTGCGATTTGGCTGGTCACAAACAGATGACGACAAGTGCATTGCGTTTGTATCACTAACCGCATAGTTTCACAGTAACTTTTTGCTTCACTGTCCTGAGGCCATTTATATCAAGTGGCGCCACTTATTACGTTACGAGGTGTGTTTCTATGCGCATTATCTCGGCCCGGCCGTCTCGCTTTATCCATTACTTCCGTCTGTCAGGAGCCCTTGGCTCACCGTGCGGTACCAATATAAGCGCACGGTCATAATTGGAATTCTTTTTGCGGCCGCGATGCTGGTGGCCATGGGCGCGATTAGCAGACAACCACTCAATTTCATTCCTAACGGAACACTTTTCAGGAATCCGGCGGTGCCTCCGAAACGTACAGCACCATTGGTGGTGGCATCGATGAAACTGGCCCGTTTTTCCAGAGTATGGGCACCAACGGTCGGTCGTGCGCTACCTGCCACCAGCCCAGCGACGGAATGTCCATTGCGGCTGAGGAGGTCCAGGAACGATTTCTGGTGACGCGCGGCCGAGATCCAATTTTCCGCACCGTCGACGGCTCCAATTGCGACCACAACGTTGACGTTTCCACGTTAGAGGGGATGCATGACGCGTACAGCCTGCTGCTCACGCGCGGCTTGATTCGCATCCCCATTGCAGTTCCCGCAAACGCAGATTACCGCGTTGTTAGCGTGAACAACCAGTATGGCTGCAACGAGTCTGACGTTATTTCCATGTATCGCCGACCGCTGCCCACCACGAATCTCCGTTTTTTGAGCGCGGTCATGTTTGACGGGCGGGAATCAACGCCCGCTACGAGCACTGCTAAAATCCTCTTCCGCACCTATCCCACCTCGCTGATGAGCGATTTAGCTCACCAGTCCGTGGATGCCACGACCACTCACGCGCAGGGGGATGGCACCAGGCCGACGCCAAGTGAACAACAGGAGATTGTGAATTTCGAGACGTCCTTGTTTACGACACAAACTATCGGCGATGACACCGGTAGACTAGACGCTCACGGGGCGAACGGCGGGCCTCAACCCCTGGTGACACAGCCTTTCTTTATCAGCACCAATTCGAGTGTGAATTTCCTTGTCCCAACGCTTGAAGTGCCTGGAGGACTTGTTAGCCCGGGCGATGGGAAGTTCACTCCGGCAATTTTTAATACGTTCGGCGCGTGGGCGGAAGCTGGGCGACCAGATGCGCATGGGGAATTTTCGGAGCATTCACGCCGGGCCGCGGTAGCTCGCGGTGAAGCGATTTTCAATTCCAAGGCCATTAATATCACCGGTGTGGCGGGCATCAATGACGATGTGGCGGCAGGTGGCCTGGTCGCCGGTGGAGTCCCCGCACTTCAGGGAACGTGTGGCACCTGTCACGATACTCCCAACGTGGGTAATCACTCCTTTCCCACACCATTGGATATAGGCACAGGAGACCCGAGTGCCACGAACCCTTCCTCCAATATGGAGGCCTTGATATGCGCTACTTACCGAGTATTACCGTCTGCAAGCTGGATATCACGAGCACCCCACCTTCACCAACAAGCAACTGCAAGACCACCACTGATCTTGGCCAGGCGGCCATCGATGGAAAATTCGATCACGTCGGCAAGATCAAGGGACCCATCCTGCGTGGCCTTTCAGCGCGTGCGCCGTACTTCCATAACGGATCCGCCAGGACCTTGCTGGATGCGGTGCGTTTTTATGAAAGCCGCTTCGGCCTGGTGTTGACGCCCCAAGAGGAATCGGACTTGGTGGCATTCCTGAGTTCCATATAGCCCGACGGTGAGCCTACGCTCCAACGGCTGAAATCCTTGTGGTGTGAACGCCAATACCTTCGCGGTGTAAAGCGTTGACCGCTGCGGCATGCCATCTTTACCATCGGATGAGGACGGCGCCAGCGCAGTTCTCTGGAAGCGGTGTGCGTTGATTTCGGCGTCACTACTCCCCGTGGCCGCGTTTGGTATTCCAGTTTAGCGATAGCTTCTCCTCCATTCCGCTCCACAACACATATGCAACCTGAACGAAGCAAACCGTCAGGCAATAAACATGGCAAC
>CAVPKZ010000197.1:0-14521 GCA_963705755.1 uncultured Acidobacteriota bacterium
ATTGTTCGGCGTCCATTTCAAGGAGTCTCCGGTAGTGTCCTAATTTGGTTTTTGGCGGTAATTCTAATTGGCGTTCGGTGTGAAATTTACATTGCATGAAGTCCGCGCCAAGAAGAGTCGATTTTATCGTTAGGGAAAATTGGGGGCCATGAGACCAACGCTGGCGGGTTCCACGGGGCGAGCACCTTTAGTCAATTGCGGCTCCGCAATCAGTTCTCTTTTCGCAATGTGATTGGCAATAATCGTCTTATAGGAAAAAGTTTTCCCAGAGTTGACGAAGTGAACTACCCAAACCAGAGGTTTGCCGACCTTAATTTCCGACAGGGTAGCCGTATTTGCACTAATCCAAGCGCGTTCATCCAAAACAAGGCTTTCAGATGCCGTAATTGCGGCACTGGTAGCGGCACGGGTTGCCTTGCGCATTTCGACCAATTGCCAAGTGGCGATAGCAGCGTAAATACAAGCCGCGATAAAAGCGCACCAAGTGGCACGTTTTATAGACTCTTGAGTGGAATGCTGGCGATTTATTTGAGTCTCAGAATCTCTTACCGTCTTTTCGTCAAAGTGGACTTCAACATTTTTGGCGCCATCATCGCTGGAATTTCGTCGGCTGGATTGATTTTTTATGGCGCGGGAATGTTCTTCTATTGTTTCACGAAGTTCATCGACGCCAAAACGGAGTGCGCGCAATTCCCGGCGCAAGAAGAAAAAAGCCATGTCGATAACGTAACACAAAAAGTCTTGACATTGCATAATTATTGTAATACAGTATTAGCCATAGGGAGAACGTATATGGCTAACGTCCTCAGTACAGACAAGCAGGTTCGGGTAGGCCAAGGCTGCGCTTCGCTGCTAGACCAGAAAATGCGTAACTTGCCTTGTCAGAACCTGCAATTCGATGAGATACGTCGAAAGCGTAGCTGTGAAGGAGAGATTTCAGGGCAAAACGATTTGGGATGGCGTTGTCGAGATATTTGAGCTACACGGCCATCCTAAGACGCAACGGATTTACGCTTGGGCGATGTGATCGTCTTGCACATCGAACCGATTACGTCCGCAGTTTTAACCGTAAGGGCGGCAATCGTTCAGGAGTACAAAAACCTTGCCACAGAAGAAAGCTAGGAAAGTCGGACGTCCCAAACTGCCAAACGGCGAAGCGAAGGGCCGCATCGTGCCCGTGCGTTTCAACGGTTACGCTTTGAAGCGGATTACCATTGCAGCCAAGGTAAGCAAACAGACCGTTTCCGATTGGATTCGCAGCACGTTGAGTGCCGCACTTAGCGAGTGAAAAAGTGAAATTAGGACACTACCGAGTCTCCGACCGATCAGGCTGATTTATACCACATCACTTCTCAAGTTCTGATGAGTCACGTGCCGGCCAAACGAATTTGAAGGGTCAAAAACAGCCTTGCTGACCGACACTGACAGACGTTGAATCACACACGGCGTGCTGTTCTTCTCGCTTTTCTGTAAAATTCTTCATTCACTTCAAGGAGACCCATCAAAATAATGTCCACGAAAATTACGCGAGTACACGCGCGCCAGATTATCGATTCGCGCGGCAATCCCACCGTCGAAGCGGATGTAACGCTGACGTCCGGCGCAGTCGGCCGCGCGGCGGTTCCGTCGGGCGCTTCGACCGGAGAACACGAAGCGCTGGAATTGCGTGACGGCGACAAATCGCGCTACCTGGGCAAGGGAGTTTTGAAAGCGGTCGCGAATGCCAACGGCGAAATCGGCAAAGCGGTGACCGGCCTGGATGCCGCTGACCAGCGCGGACTCGATCACAAAATGCTCTCGCTGGATGGCACCCCGACGAAATCACGATTGGGCGCCAACGCCATTCTGGCCGTATCGATGGCCGCCGCGCGCGCCGCTTCCATCGCGCTGAAACAGCCGCTCTACAAATATCTTTCGCGCTATTCCACGGATTCTTCCGCGAATCTTTTGCCCGTGCCCATGATGAACATTCTTAATGGCGGCGCGCACGCCGATAGTTCCGTCGACTTTCAGGAATTCATGGTCATGCCCGTGGGCGCTCCGAATTTTTCAGAAGCGCTGCGTTGGGGCGTGGAAATTTTCCACGCGCTGAAAGCCGCCTTGAAAAAACGCGGCTACTCCACCGCCGTCGGCGACGAAGGCGGCTTCGCTCCGAGCTGCACATCAAACGAAGAAGCTATCCAGATCGTCCTGGAGGCCATCACCGCAGCGGGATATAAACCGGGAGACCAAGTTCGCATCGCGCTTGACCCGGCCTCCAGCGAGTTTTATGACAAGGCCAGCGGTAAATACATTTTCAAGAAGTCCGACAAATCCGCGCACACCAGCAGTGAGATGGCCGCCTACTGGACCGGCTGGGTGGAAAAATATCCCATCGTTTCCATCGAAGACGGCATGGCCGAAGACGATTGGGCCGGCTGGAAAGAACTCACCGAAAAAGTTGGCCGCAAAGGCGCCGGCAAAAAATCAATTCAGTTGGTCGGCGACGATCTCTTCGTCACCAACACAGAACGCCTCGGCCGCGGCATCACCGAAGGCATCGCCAACGCCATCCTCATCAAGCTGAATCAAATCGGAACCGTGACGGAAACCATCGACGCCATCGAACTGGCCCGCAAGGCCGGCTACAACTCCATCATTTCTCATCGCTCCGGCGAAACGGAAGACACCTTTATCGCCGACTTGGCGGTGGCCACCGCCGCGGGACAAATCAAAACCGGCTCGGCCAGCCGCACCGACCGCATCGCAAAATACAATCAGCTTTTGCGTATCGAAGAAGAACTTGGCGGCGCCGCCAGATTCCCCGGCACTTCACTGTTCAAATAAAAAAACGCGCGACCATGGGCGTTTAGAAAATCACTAGAAGCCATCTCATAAATGCCTCAGGAGGATGATGGCGCAAGCGAGTTGAACCATCCCGAGGAAATTTTCTGGGTAGTATTCCCAGCGAATGACGGTGCGACGAAAGTTATGAAGCCAGGCGAACAGGCGCTCCACTTTCCAGCGACGCCGGTAGCGGCGCAGAATACGCCCGTCCTGCGTCGCCACTTTGACGCGCACGAATTTGTGGGGCGCGATGAGTTGCACTCCGTATCGTTCGTGGATGCGCTGATCCAGGGGATCGCTGTCGTAAGCGCGGTCGCCGATCATGCGTTCCGGGGTTTCGGCAAGGAATCGCTGGTCGAGCGTGGGTTCGACGAGCTTTGTTTCATGAGGCGAAGCGCTGGCCACGTACACGGCGAGAGGAAAACCATGGCCGTCTGCGATTGCCATGATTTTGCTGCCTTTGCCCCGTTTTGTAGGGCCGACACTAGAGCCCCTTTTTTCCGCCGCTGAAGCTGGCGTCGATGAAGGATTCGCTCAGATCGAGCTTCCCTCGGTCTCGTAAATCTTCGGCCAGTTTTTGCAGCAAGCGCGTCAGCAGCCCGCCGCGCTGCCAATGTTGGAAACGCCGATGACAGGTTTGATAAGACGGATAGCGAGACGGCAGGTCGTGCCAAGGAGCACCTGTGCGTAGAACCCAAAAGACCCCGTTTAGCACCGCACCCGTGTCCTGCCACGGTCGCCCTCGCCCATCGGCTCGTCGTTTGGGACGAAACAACGGTTCGAGAACCGCCCATTGGGCATCGGTTAGATCCATGTTCTCGATTTACGCTCTTTGCCATAACTTTCAACCGCTCTGCGGCTTGAATGTGTTTATGAGATAACTTCTAGTTACAGCAGCTAACACGCGCTAGAACAAGCGCGAAACATATTCGCGCATCTCGTTCTTCCAGTACGGCCAATCGTGGCCGCCCTGCGGTCCCCAATCGTCCAGCGAGTGTCGAATCCCTTTGTGGGACAATATTTCCGACAGCCGATAGCTAGCCCCACTCTTTTCCCACGGCCCCGTACCGGTAATGATGTGAATGTCGCAGGAAGCCAGCTGCCCCAACAGCCACGGGTCGCTCAAATTCGCCAGATAATCGACCGGATTATTGAAATAAAAATTGTCGTCGTACATCCCATCCATGAAATTGCGAACGTCATACACGCCCGACATCGCAAAGCACCGCTTGAACACATCCGGATGCTTGAACAAAGTATTCGCCGCGTGATACGCCCCGAAAGACGCCCCCATCGTCGAAATCGCCACCGACGATTTGCAATTGCCCCAGATGAACGGAACCACTTCCTCGCGCAGATACCCGTCGAACATCGCTTGCATGTAGCTGCGATGAAACGGGTGCGCGCCCCGGTTGTAAAGCCCGTGATGATTGACGGAATTTACGGAAAAAAACTTAATCCTCCCCGCATCAATAAAATCGCCAAGCGCCCCGATCATCCCCTGATTCTCCAGCTCCCACTCATCCCCCGCGCTGGTAGGAAACCCCATCAACGGCGGCCCCCAATGCCCATAAACCACCACGCCCAGGTCAATTCCCAGCCGTGAAGAATACCAACGCTGATACTCACGTTTCATGAATGCCCTCTATACCCAGCTATCTACCACGAAGGGAGCAGAATTATGCCAGCCGCTCAGAACCGAAGCAATGAGCGCAGCGAAGTGGAATCTCTGAAGCAACCAGTATTGGTTTCGGAAAAGTAAGGCGTCAGCTGCTCAAGACTTGGCTCGCGCCTGGCGCAAATATTCACCGACGACTTTAACGTAATCTGGAAGCGCGACTTTCGGTTCGAGCAAATCCGGGTGCCAGACTTTCTCCCATTCGAAGCAATAAAAACCCGGGTAATTAATTTTGACCAACGCCTCGACCTGCCGCTTCACCGGCACATCACCCTTTCCCGTCAGCACGTAATGCCGGTCTTTCTCGGCCGGCACCGAATCTTTCAAGTGTGTGTGCCGAATCCACTTCCCCACTTGCGCCACCGTGAACTCCGGCTCTTCGTGTGACGTAGCAAATGTGTGGTGCGCATCCCACAGCAACGCCACATGCTCGGAATCGGCGCGCGTCAACACTTCTTTCAACGTGGGCGAATCGGTAAAATCCCCGTGCGATTCAATGATGACCGTCACATTTCGCGGCCCGGCATATTCCCCCAACTCATGCAACCCACCTGAGACGCGCGCAATAACTTCGTCACGCGGCCCCTCGATTTTGTTACCGAAAACCCGCACATAAGGCGCACCCAACGCCGACGCCAGATCGATAAAACTGCGCGCATCGGAAAGTTGCTGCGCACGCTTTTGCGGATCTGCTACATGCATCTCCGCTGAACTGCTCACGCACGCGATCTTCAATCCATGTGCCGCTACGTCGTGCTTGGCAGCCGGAATCTTGTCCGCGGCAAATTCCGGACGCGCCGGCAAGTTCATATCGCCAAGCAGGCCGCGCAACTCCACCGCCGCGAATTCATGCTTCTCAGCAAAATCCAGAATCTGCGGCCACGTCCACGCCGGACACCCCAGCGTCGAAAACGCCAGTGGCAATCGCTCCGCCGCTGCACGAGCATAGCGCGCCCCCAGCGCAGCCAGCGCCATGGTGCTCACGAATTCGCGTCTCGTCGCCTTCATGTGCACACTCCTTCGATTTTCGAGCGAATTCTATCACCATGATTCAAAGCAGTGTGTCCGCATTTGCAAGAATTCCGAATGGCAGTAGGATGTAGCGTAGAAATAGAAGCCCGCTAGTTGTCAAAAATCGGGAGACCTCAAGAATGCTCCGTGACCACGTGTCCGCGAACAGCGTCGAATCCCTAGATAACTCCATAAATATTGTTGAGCCCGGCCGCCGCGAATTTTTGAAGGGCCTGCTCAGCGCCGGCGCTCTGGTATTAAGCGTTCGCTGGGCGCCGCAAACCGTTTTCGCGGCGGCAACCGACCCGTCAAGCGCCGGTGCGGTTGCCCCGATGGCCAACGCCCCGCTGCATCCCAACGTTTATCTCGCCATCGACACCGACGGCACTGTCTACATCATCGCGCACCGCTCCGAGATGGGCAGCGGAAGCAAAACCGCCCTGCCCCGCATCGTGGCCGATGAACTCGATGCCGACTGGTCGCGCGTAAAAATTGTGCAGGCCACCGGCGATGAAAAATACGGCGATCAGGATACCGATGGTTCCCATTCCGTCCGCAGTTTCTTCGATACCTTGCGGGAAGCCGGCGGAACAGCGCGCCTGATGCTAGTTCGCGCCGCAGCCGCACAGTGGAACAAACCAATCACGGAATGCCACACCGAACTCGACGAAGTAATACACTCGCCTTCCGGCAAAAAACTTGGCTACGGCGAACTGGCTGCCTCCGCGGCCAAGCTCGAAGTCCCGAAAAAAGAAGACGTGAAACTTAAAGCCCGCACCGAATGGCGCTACATCGGTAAAGGCACTCCCAACTACGACCTGAAAGATATGTGTGACGGAAAAGCCGTCTACGGCCAGGACACCCGCTTGGACGGAATGTTGTACGCCAGCGTCGCGCACCCGCCGGTCTTCGGCAGCATCGCGAAGACTGTCGACGACAAGGCCGCGCTAGCTGTTGCCGGCGTCAAGCAGACCGCCTCAATTGAAGGCTTCAAACCTCCGGTCGGCTATCAGACCCTGGGAGGCGTGGCCGTGCTCGCGGACAACACCTGGTCCGCCATGCAGGGCAGGAAAAAACTCAAAATCGAATGGGAGAAGAGTCCGCACAGCGTTTATAACTCCGACTCCTATAAAAAAGAATTGCAGGACACCGCGCGTAAGCCTGGAAAAGTAGTGCGCGAAAACGGAAACGTGGATGCCATTTTTGCCAAGGACGGCAAAATCGTGGAAGCCGAATATTACGCGCCGCTGCTCGCGCATGCCGCCATGGAGCCTCCCGCGGCCCTCGCGGCTTTTGCCAACGGTAAAGTGGAAGTGTGGGCCCCCACGCAGAATCCCCAAGGCGCAAAAGATGCCATCGCCAGCGCTCTCGCACTGAAGAAAGAAGACGTTACCGTCAACGTTACTCTGCTGGGCGGCGCGTTCGGCCGCAAATCATTCCCAGATTTTGCCATCGAAGCCGCGGTCCTTTCGAAAAAAACCGGCAAGCCCGTGAAAGTGGTCTGGAGCCGCGAAGACGACATTAAATTCGATACCTATCATTCGGTAGCCGCGATGTATATGAAAGCCGCGCTCGGCGCCGATGGCAAGCCCGAAGCTTGGCTGCAGCGCACCGTGTTTCCCCCGATCGGCTCAACATTCGATCCCAAGACAAATTATTCCGCCGCCGATGAATTGGGCCTCGGGTTTACCGATGTGCCCTTCGCATTGCCAAATCACCGCGTGGAAAACGGCCCCGCAACCGCCCACGTGCGCATCGGTTGGCTGCGCTCCGTCGCAAATATTTATCACGCCTTCGCAGTGCATTCGTTTGCCGACGAACTGGCGCACGCCGCGGGACGCGATTCGCTCGACTATCTGCTGCAGCTTCTCGGCCCCGACCGCGTTATCCCCAAGGAAGAATTGCCAAAGGATTATTCGAATTACGACGGCGCCTATGAGCAATACCCCATCGACACCGCCAGATTTCGCCGCGTCGTGTCGCTGGCAACAGAAAAAGCCGGCTGGGGCAAACAAAAATCAGGCAATGGATTTGGCACGGGCGTCGCGATGCATCGGAGTTTCTTGACCTATGTCGCGACTGTAGTTCAGGTGCAAGTGAATGACGCCGGCCAAGTACAAATCAAACGCGTCGATACCGCCTTGGATGCCGGCACGTTGGTAAATCCGGAAATGGCCCGCCAACAATTTGAAGGCGCGGCTGTGATGGGCACCTCTCTCGCGTTTTACGGCGAGATCACCGCCAAGGATGGCGCTATCGAGCAATCCAACTTCAACGATTACCAGGTGGCGCGCATGAGAGAAGCTCCGCGCGAAACGCACATTTACATCGTTCCAAGCGACGCGCCGCCCGCAGGAATCGGTGAGCCGGGTCTGCCGCCCTTCGCCCCCGCGCTCTGCAATGCGATTTTTGCGGCCACCGGCAAGCGCGTCCGCGAATTGCCATTAAGCCGCGCCGGCTTTGCCTGAGATTTGGAAATTGAATTAAATTAAGCGCGTGTGGACAACATTCAGAATTTGAAAAACAGAAAGCTCCTGCTCTATTCCACGTAAAACATCAGCATCACGCCCAAAACAATCATGATCGACGGCCACAGCTTATTGAAAATCGGCTGCCAGTTGGTTTTGATTTCGGACAAGCCTTTAGTGAGACCTATGCCAAATCCCGCCGCCGTATACGTGTGATGCTCGGTCTGAATGCGCGCCATGCGCTCCATGTGTCCCGCCCCGTGCATCCCGCCGCGATGTTCATGAAAAAGCAAAATGATGGAGCCGGCAACCGTCACAATAGGAAAAACCCAACCAGCCCACGCCGCTTTCAGCGTGCCCCGAGCGCGCAGAAATTCGATCACTCCCACGACCAGCAAAATCAGCGCGAATGATTTGTGTTGGCGGACTTCCATGTGATGCGACAGCCCGTAAAACCACGACTGCGGCCCGAAGGGCCACAACTCAGTATCGCTGTAAACGAGCACGAAAATCCCCGCGAGAAGAAAACATACCGGCCAAGCATAACGAACACCGGGCCATCGTGCGCTCAGCCGAGGCTCCGCAAGAATAAAAATTCCCGCGAGCACCACGAAAAACCCGGCCAAGTGATGATTGAATTCGCTCTCACGTTTGTCCGCGGCCAATTTTTCAGGAGTCCGCATGGCCGCCATGGGGTCCGGCGCCGTGGGAGTCATGTCCATTCCGGGCATGTCGTTGCTCATTCCTCCTCTGCCCTCGTGACTGTCCTGCGCGAGATGATCTTGCGCGCGAATCAAAGGCTGCCACGCACACAGTAAAAAAATAAATAGCAGGCATGTCCCCGACAATTTAAATTGCCGCAACAAATCTCTTACTGAATGCATTGCTTCTCCAAATAAGTTACTCACCAGAGCTTTGATTGGGCCTAAAAAGTTTCGCTCATTCCTGTGTGAAAAGCCAATGAGCCTCAGTGCGGCACGCCAGCATCGACAAGTAGTTTAGTAGATATGCGCTTTCTGCTCACATCCTAAAGCCACCACGGGATCGACGCGCGTAGCGCCCAAAATATTAAGACAAGTTGTCCTCTGCCATACGGTTTTACTTCTCAACTCCTCAAGGGCGCTGTCATTTCGACCGGAGCGAGCCGAAGCTTTTTCTTCTCCTTCGCTCCTGCGAAGGAGTCGGCTCGCGAAGTGGAGAAATCTCTCTTCGCCGTCTTTCACTCCGAATAATTCGCCATAAGTTAGCCACGCCACCCCGAAAAGTCTCGACAAAAATTTCCGATCTTTGCTCCCGCCTTCACGCTACAGTGGTGAGTCGCAAGAGAGGTCTATGACCGCAAAAGCCGAACTATCACGCCGTAAATTCCTGACCACTGCCGCTGCAGCCGCAGTCTCCGGGGCCGCGACCAGCGCCAGCGCCTTCACAATTGTGCCGCGACACGTCCTTGGTCGCGGCTTCACCCCTCCCAGCGACACGCTCAACATCGCTGGTGTCGGAGTTGGCGGTATAGGCCGAGCCAACCTCATCGCACTGGCCAGCCAGAACATCGTTGCGCTGTGCGATGTCGATTGGGATTACGCCGGCAAAGCATTTGAGCATCTTGACGTGGACATTCAAGCTTTGAAGACCCGACTCGACAATCCTGATCCGCAGCCAGTCCCGGGCATTCCGCCGGTGGCATTTGATCGCGTCAAAGCTCAAAAGCGTCTCGACGGAATGATCCGCCTGAAGACCGAACATTGGCCGAAAGCCAAGCACTATCAGGATTACCGCGAGATGCTGGAACGCCAGAAAGACATCGATGCCGTGGTCGTAGCCACCGCCGACCACATGCACGCGCCCATCGCGCTCGCGGCCATGGACCTGAATAAGCACGTTTACGTGCAGAAGCCACTAACCTGGTCGATCGACGAATCTCGCAGGCTGGCGCGCCGCGCAAAAGAATTGAAAATCGCCACGCAGATGGGCAACCAGGGCCACTCGTTAAACGATGCCCGCACCACCGTGGAATATATTCGCGCCGGTGCGATCGGCGAAGTTCGCGAAGCGCATATATGGACCAATCGCCCGCTGGGCTTTTGGCCGCAAGGCGTGCCTCGTCCCGAGCCCCTGAAACAGCCCGCCGACACACTGAAGTGGAACGGACCTGGCGTGACGGCGCGCATAGCGAATTCATTTGCCGGCTCGTATTCCGTTCCCGACACTTTGGCGTGGGATTTATTTCTGGGAGTTGGCCCGCGTGTCGAATATCACCCCATTTATCATCCCTTCAACTGGCGCGGCTGGGTCGACTGGGGCGTCGGCGCGATCGGCGATATGGGCGCGCATTTGATCGATCACTCCATCTGGGCCCTCGATTTGGGATTTCCTACCAGTGTTGAAACCGTGTCGACACCATTCAACGGCGCATCCTATCCGCTGGCTACCCAAACCTTCTACGAATTTCCCGCGCGCGGCAAAATGCCTCCCGTAACCATGACCTGGTATGACGGCGGCTTGCTGCCGCGTAAACCCGAAGAACTTGGCGATGAAGAATTAAACAAAGGCGGCGGCGCGTTGATTGTCGGCAGCAAAGGAAAATTGCTGCACGACACCTACGGCGCGAAGCCGCGGCTCCTGCCCAAGTCGCTGCACGAATCCTACGGCAGGCCGCCGCAGAAACTTCCGCGCATCCCCGGTGAAGACCACGAAATGAACTGGGTTGATGCTGCGAAAGGAAATGCGGAGGCCTCGTGTCCCTTCGAATACGCGGCGCGGCTCACAGAAGTCATGCTGCTGGGCGTGGTCGCGCTGCGGGCCGGCAAAAAAATTAACTACGACGGCGCAAATATGCGAATCACCAACGTGCCACAGGCCAATGATTTTCTGCGGCGCGAATATCGCGAAGGATGGAATACGCCGTCAGGAAAAAGCGCTTAAAATAGAGCTGTTAACGCACATCGCATCGGAGAATATTCATGAAAAAAGGTTTTCGCCTTTTGATGGAAACGCTGATTGTTCTAATTTTGCTGATCGGATGGGGGCATTCCGTGAACGCGCAAACGGAACAGAAATGGAAACCGCACGACCGTAACCGTCCCGCACCCGCAGCCGTGGATCCGGGTATGCCCGGAACGGACAATTCCGCAGGACGCGCTCCCTCGGACGCCATCGTGCTCTTTGACGGCAAAGACCTTTCCCAATGGACGCAGAAGAACGGCAGCCCCGCAAAATGGAAAGTTGCCGACGGCTACTTCGAAGTCGTTCCAAAAACGAAGGACATCATTACCAAGCAGCCCTTTGGCGACATGCAATTGCACGTGGAATTTCGCGAGCCCGCTCCACCCGTCGGCGAAGATCAGGATCGCGGCAACAGCGGCGTAATCATCATGGGCCTGTACGAAATTCAGGTGCTCGATTCTTACCAGAGCAAAACTTATCCCGACGGCCAAGTCGGCGCCGTGTACGGCCAGTATCCGCCGCTCGTCAACGTCTCTCGTCCGCCCGGCCAGTGGCAGACGTACGACATCGTATTTCACGCCCCGCGTTTCGACGCCAGCGGAAAATTATTACGTCCCGCGCATGTAACAGTTCTTCAAAACGGTGTGCTCGTGCAAGACAATGTGGAAATCCACGGCCCTACCGCAACCGGAAAGCCGTACGAAGCCCACGCCGCAAAATTGCCCCTGGAACTCCAAGACCACAACCACCCAGTGCGCTTCAGAAATATCTGGGTACGCGAACTCACGGATACCGAATAGTTTCACGCTCATTCGTTTCGCACGCACACCAGTAAAACGTCGTCTTCAAACCACCAAAACTCAACTCACTCGGAGGGTGCCCCACCCTCGATTTTAGGGTGGGTCTTTCTGTTGTCTCGTAAAAATTGAGTACCTTAACGTCGCTCTGGTACTATTCCATCCTATGCGAAATTACCTAGGTTTGATTTTCCTGCTCGCTGTTGCAGTATCCGTTCCCGGCCAAGACACAAAACCCGCGGCTGACCGCGTTGCCGCGCAAAATGCCATTTTCGACGAGCAATACGAGTCCGAACTCCGCAATTTCCCCGAACGCGCCACCGCCTTCGGCGACTACCGCTACAACGACAAGCTCGCCGACTACTCGCTGGCCGCCATCGACCAGCGCCACCAAACCGACGAGAGCCTTTCTAGCCGGCTTCAAGCCATCCCCACCACCGGCTTCTCCGACCAGGACCAACTCTCGCATGACCTGCTCGCGCGGGTTCTCCAGCAGCGCATCGCCGACTTCGACCTCAAAGAATACGAGATGCCCATCAACCAGCAGAATGGCATCCAGACCAGCCTCGCCGATCTGCCGCTCTCCGTCCCCTTCGATTCTGTAAAGCACTACGAAGACTACATTGCCCGCCTTCACCAGATTCCCCGCGCCCTCAGCCAGACCACCGAAGTCCTTCGCGCCGGCATGAGGGACAAGCTGATGCCCGTTCGTTTCTTGCTGGAGAAGATTCCCGGCCAATGCCAGGGCATCATCGACGCCGATCCGTTTCTTCTTCCAACAAAAAAATATCCCGCCGAGCATTTCCGCTGAGGATCAGAAGCGCCTGACCCAGCAGATCACCGACGCCATCAACAACGACGTAATTCCCGCGTACAAAACTTTCGCTGCCTTCATCCGCACGGAGTACGCTCCCCAGGGCCGCACCACGCTCGCCATCACTTCGCTGCCCGACGGCCAGAAGCGCTACCAGAACGACATCTACGCCCGCACCACGACGCACATGACGCCCGACGAGATCCACCAACTCGGGCTGCGCGAGATGGACCGCATCGAGGCCGAGATGACCGCCATCGCCAAAAAAGCAGGCTTCGCAGATCTGGCGTCGTTCCGCGCATCGCTAAAAACCAATCCCAAATACATTCCCACCTCCGCGGAGCAGATCCTCGATGACTTCCGCCACTACATCGCTCAGATGGAGCCGAAGCTTCCGCAGCTGTTCACGCTGCTTCCGAAATCGCCGGTCACCGTCGAAGCCATTCCCGGCTTTCAGTCCGCCGCCGCAACTCACTACGTCACCGGCACGCCGGATGGCAAGCGCCCCGGCCGCGTCGTGGTAGCCACCTCCAAATTCGCCCAACGCTCTTTGATCGACGACGAAGCCATCGCCTACCACGAAGGCGTTCCCGGACATCACATGCAACTGTCTGTGCAGCAGCAGCTCACCGGCCTGCCAAAGTTTCGCCTGCATGGTCTCGGCTTCAACGCCTACATCGAAGGCTGGGCGCTTTACGCCGAGCAACTCGGCAAAGAAGTCGGCTTCTACCAGGACCCGGTCTCCGACTATGGCCGCCTCTCTTCCGAACTATTCCGCGCCGTCCGCCTGGTAGTGGACACCGGAATCCACTCGAAAGGATGGTCTCGCGATCAAGTTGTCGATTTCTTCCGCAAATCCGGCGCGGTGGATGAGCCCACTATTCAATCCGAGACCGACCGCTACATTGCCTGGCCCGCCCAAGCCCTCAGCTTACAAACTCGGCCAACTCAAGTTCCGCGAACTGCGCGAACGCGCCCAGAAAGAACTCGGGCCCCAATTCGACATCCGCAAATTCCATGACGAGATGCTCGACGGCGGAACGCTCCCGCTCGATCTGCTCGAAGCCCGGACCAACAAGTGGATCGCGGAGCAGTTGAGCTGGATTGCCCAGCTGTCGAGCGCAAGCAACTAGTCCATCAACTTTTGAACTCCCTCGCACCAATTCGCTAAAATAGAACCATGCGCAATTTATTTGGCAGCGCAAAATACGAACTTATGCCCGGCGCCAAAAACGCCGTAGATACTTGCCTCGCTGTGCGCGCCGGTGAATGTGTCGCGTTAATCGCCGATGAGGTAAGCAAGCCGGTCGCAGCCAGCCTCGCCGCGGCACTCGACCAGCGCGGCGCGAAATACGATGGTTTTTTGCTGGAAAATTTTGGCCCGCGTCCCATGCGCGAAGCGCCCGCTGAAATCTTGCAAGCGCTGGAAACCGCCGACGTGGGAATCATGTGCATGACCCCACAGCCCGGCGAACTCGGCGCGCGCATGGCCATCGTAAAAATCGTCGAGCGCCCCCAGATTCGCTACGCCCACATGGTCGGCGTCACCGCTGAGATCATGCAGCAGGGTATGCGCGCCGACTACCGCATGGTGGACCGCCTGAGCGACAAACTCCGCGAGCGCATGATGCGCGCCGAAACCCTCACGGTAAAAACCGAGGCAGGCACAAACATAGCCGCGCATTTTGATCCCGGTCTCGACTGGGTGAAAACCAGCGGTCTGATCAGCCCGAGATATTGGTCCAATCTTCCCGCAGGCGAAGTTTTTACCACGCCGGCCACTGTTGACGGCACTTTTGTATGCGACGCCACCGCCGGCGACCACTTCAACGGCAAGTACGGCGACCTGCAGTCCACGCCGCTCGTCCTCGAAATCAAAGAAGCCCGCCTCGTTCACGCCGAATGCGCGCGCAAAGATCTGCAGCAGGAGTTCTGGGAATATTGTCACACCGATAAAAACAGCGACCGCGTCGGCGAATTGGCC
>CAVPKZ010000198.1:0-13131 GCA_963705755.1 uncultured Acidobacteriota bacterium
ACGATGTCCATCATATCCTCCGGTTAGAATTAAAGGGCGACCGAAGCCGCCCCTCGTGCTCAAATTAATTCACTCTGTCTCTTTTTTCCGCATGAGCACAGGCTACCACAAGCAGCGGCACGGGCGACCCCGGCTTGCGGGAAGGACCCGCGATGGGACCCAACTTTATAACCGCCTTCGATGTTTGAGAGCGGTTTTCTTTTCGTGGCGATGACAACGATCCTGACCATTACTGGTCTAGTTCCTTAATGAACTCTTGGAGTACGTTTACCTTCGCTTTTACCTGGTAGATTATCCAGTAAACGTTTGCTCTGGTGTTTGGGTCTAGGCCAGCGTCTACGCCGGTCACCGGGGTGTCGGCATTGCGTTGCGAGCCAGCTTGCTCAAATCTATGAACATACAATTCGCCCAAGCTCCCTGAGATGTACCCAGCGGTTCCAAGTATCCATGCCAAAGCAGTATTTAAGCAGACTTGCGCACTAGTGCCACCGTGACCAGGTGGCGAGACCGTATTGCAGCTCGCGAAAGCCATATTACTATTCACAACGTACTGACGAAGCTTCTCCTTCACATCTTGTCGCTTCTGTCTGCCCTGTTTGATTTTGCTCGAATAGAGCGTGTACCTCAGCAGTACTTAGAACGGTTGCCTGCCTCATGTTTCGTACCTCGGCAACGGTCTCGGCAAATTGCTTTCCAAGGGCGGCTGAAACATCGGTCGAAGTTCTTGTAGCAACTCTTTCCGAAGTCTCTTGGACGGCCGCTTCGCGCTCCCCTATTGCGTTGCGCCGTTCGCGCGCCATACTCAGCGTAGGTAATCGCGCTAAACACAATTCCACAGAAGATAACCCCGATGCGGTAGCGGCGGGTATCACGAAAAGTTTTACCGCAGGCTTCTATACCCACAGCAAAAACAAGCGGCAGAAGGGGAACAAGCGCCTGGTAGAAAGTGTCGGACATAGGCCAGAATTATAAGGCCTGTTTCATTTTACTTCAGCCGACAACCTATTCAGCAGCGGCGGTAGCACGTCCTCTGTGGTCACCCCAAGTTGGGTGCTGCACAGCAACTTTGGTTGCTGTATAGGAACCACAAACAAATCAGAGGCTTACACACTTTCCGGCGCTGCGTGTCCGTCCAACTCCCGGTGCCGAAGGCACCGCTCCTTTTTCTTACTCCGGCGCTCCAGGGCGCTCTCCGTTTTACCGCCCAGCAATCGGCATTACACGAGGTCAGCGGGACTCTTCGGGCAGATCATAAAATCGGATCGGCTGGGGAACTGGCAGGACCTCCCAGGTGGTGTCCGGACGCATTGTGGCCACGACGACGTTGGATGCGGTCGTAAACCCAGGCGATGAGCAAGCAACAAAGACCAATGCCCATTGTTATAAGTTCGATGGAATCAAGTGGTGCTGATCTACCCCTCGCTTGTTCTCTGGCTGAATTAAATCCGATCAACAATGGGACACTGAAGGCAAATGCCAGCAGGGCCACGCGATCAACCACATTCAACTTCCGGTCTTTGAAGGTTCGAGACAGTTGACTGCTCCCCAAGAAAAAAAGCGTAATAACCAGTGCGTCTAGCCGGGAGATTGGAATCGAAGAATCATTGAGGAGATGCCCAGTAAAGAGCATGATTAGACCATTCAAAACCGCAAAGCCAAGAATGCCCGGAAGCACTTTCACCCACCGATTCATCTCCACAACCATTACTGAGGTCGAGATGATGAGAAATACCAGCCCGAGTGCCCGAGGGTGGCCGGTCGGAAAAAATGAATAGGTCACCCCAGCAAAAAACAATCCCGCTATCCCAAAAAAAACGAGAGTGAGTGCTGCTAACCGTAGCCCGCTTTTTACCTGCGACATCGTTCCTGGTTTCTGCATATGGCTACCGATGAATGGAACAACCGATAACTTCAGCGCCCGCCAATCCGGCATCAATCGCGGCCTTTAAGGAGGCTTCCAGTCCTAAATTTAGCGCCTTACTTGCGGAGCCGAGCAATGACTTTAGCCCGCCTGAAGAAGAACTAAGCGCTTGTGGGAGTCCGCCTTTCCCGGCAAGGTTGAGGGCCAGTATATTCGACGTCCTTCGGCCAAACGTCGTCGTGGAACCGATTGCCGAGTTAAGTAGATCGGGAGCCGCCGTACCCGCCACTGTGGCTGCGTCCCCTACTGAACCGGCGAGGGCGGAATAGGCACCAGTAAATGTATTTCCGGCCAAAACTTGCCCGGCAGTGCTGTTTCCTATGGTGGTTCCGGCAGCTAAGTCGAGTACACCACCTGCGCTGTAGTTTGCTGCGTTTTGAACGAGGCACTGGTTGAACGTTTGGCCGGGTGCGCGGATGCCGAGCGTGAAGCCGCTGGTATTGCCGCTGGTATCTATGGTCGGCGGAGCGGAATAACCCCCTAAAAACACCCCGGGATCTTCAGGGAATGGGGGATCAAGTGGAAGTAAGTGAGGAGGGCACGGATCGCTGGTATAATCTTGGCTGCCGCCAGAGCTGGAGCTGCCGTCCCCGGAAATTATTGTACTACTCACGTTTCCCGTGCCTCCACCGCAAAGACCGAACGAGTCGACGAAACGACCTGGGTTGTTAAGCACATAACCGTACCTGTTCCAAGATTGAGGATTACTCAGGTCGGCAACGGCAAGGCCACCGGGGTCGGGGGTCATCCAGCGGCCGAGGGAGGACGAGTTTTGACGGAACCAGGTGTGATCGAGGTTGGTTTCGGTGTCGCGCTGGTCGCCGGTGAATTTGTATTGCGTGGTGGTGCCACTGAGGCAACCGCCCACGTTCACGTTGGCTTCACCATAAGGATAGTAGTCGTCGCATTCCGCAATTGACGGAGTTGGATAGCCAGTTACGAGACGCGTCGAACCAAGATGGTCCTGGTGAATGAAATAGGTAGTGAGATTGTAATACTCCGCCACCAGTTTGCTGCCAAAGTACATGTAATAGGCATTGAGGCCGCCGCTGGGTAGAATTTCAGACACCGCATTCCCTTGCAAATCGTAGAGATATTGGAAGTTGGGCGATCCCGAAGCGCGGTAAACACGATAACCCAGAGCATCGTAGTAGTAATGCGCGGTACTGCCCCCATCAACGTCGGTGAGACGATTTTCGGCATTGTAGGTGTAGCTGTGGGAGGCGTCGTGGGTCATGTTACCGGCGGCGTCGTAGGTGTAGGGACTGCCAAGCAAGTGGTTGTTCGCGTCGGATTGGTCGTTGAACGTGTTGCAGGTGCCGGAGGTAACAGATTGAGCGGTGCGGTTGCCCCAATTGTCGTAGGTCCAGGAGAGGCCTCGGCAAGGTTGTGTGGTTACGGTATCTGACATGGACGAGAGGCGATTCAATGAGTCGTAAGTGTAGGAGCGGAGAGAGGACTGTGCGCCGCTGGCATACAATCTCCAGACGTTACCGTTATTAACGAAGGTGCTGCCAACCTGCAAATTAAACCCTATCAATAAATCCATAATATCGCCCGTCGGTGGACTATCATTGCAAGTCTGGAGAGTTGCGTTCGACGAGTTCATCTCGATCAGGCAGGGCTGGAGCCGGTTACTGAACATGTTCGTTTCGGTGAGGCCGTTACCGAAGGCTCCTTTACGTAGAGCACCGTTGGGGAAATATCCATTGGTAGCATCGGCAGTGTAGATGGCGGCAGGATGCTGTGAATCAACGAGGTTGCTGGTCATAGTCTTGGGGCGCGCGGCACTGTCGTAGGTGTAAGAAAAGGTCGTTCCAAAACCGTTTGTTGCGGAGGTCATATTGCCCATCAAATCATAGGAATAATTAAGTGTCCAGCCAGTGGAGCAACAATTCTGCGGAGTGGCCTGCACGTTCCACACGGGCCTGCCCATAGCATCGTAGCTGAAAGCAGAGTCTGTGATCGGGGTGGTTGCTGTCACTAATCGTCCGATCGTATTGTGTGGCGTCGCACCTCCAGGGACGAATCCCGAATCAAACAAAAAGCCAGCAGTCGGGGTTCCGTCGGAATAGGCCTTTTTCGTTAGGCGGTGAAGAAGGTCAAATGTGTATGTCGTAGTCACCGTGGAGGTGCCGGTTTGGTTCGGTGCCGGAGCGATCTTAGTGACGAGGTCGCCGTTGGTGTTATAGGTGTATGAGATAGAACCAGATTCTGGATTTTTCTCGCTGGTAAGGCGTGACAGGCCGTCGTAAGTATAAGTGCGCGTGCGCCAATTGGCAGAGTGGGCAGGATCACCACCTATTTGGTTTACGGTGAGAAGGTTTCCTATGGCGTCGTACGTGTAGTCGGTTTCCAGATCGAGTCCGGCAGGGTCTTCGAAAACCTGTTTTGCGCGGCCTAAGGCGTCGGCGCAGTATTCGGTGGATTTGCCGGCTTGGTCTGTCTTAGTGACGCAGTTATTTGTGTAGGAGATTGAAACGTTGCCGTGCCCGTCCTGAGGGATGACGAGTGTGGGGCGGCTAAGGGCGTCGTACTGCTCGGAGGTGACGCCATATGTCCAGTCGGACGTTGAGCGGTAAGGATTGCTGGTGGAAGCTTGCCGGCCCAAGGAATCGTAGGTGATGTCAACGTACACAGTCGAGGGCCCTTGCGAGTCAGCCAATTGTTGTTGTTTGGTGCGACCGAGACCATCGAGCAGGACCGTGGTAACGACATTCTGCGAAGAGTTCATCTTCTGCGTAGTAGTGGTGCTGGTGGGGCTATTGTAGGTCCAAGTAGTCAGGCCAGTATCCGGGTAGGTTTGACTAGCGGGTCGCCAGAAATAAGGGTCGGTGTACGTCGTGGTGGTGGGTTGGCTGTTCTCGTCGGTGAGCGTAGTCATTACCCCGCCGGTACAATTCCACGCCAAGGAGCGAGACATGCTTAAGGGCTCAGTTACGCTAGTTGGAAATGCGTTGTCGCATGTGGAGATTGCGTTGGGAAAATTGTAAGTGGTCACCGCACCGTTGGAATCGGTGGAGGTTTGTAATACACCGGTATCGAAATAAGTGTTCTTGCTTTGGGAGTTGGTGAAAGATTGAAAACAAAAGGGACACGTATTTTCTCTCTGTGACGCGCGGGAAGTCCAAGCGCCCATACGCCATCAAGATCGGGCTTTGTTCCCGAGGCAAGGTGAATCAGCGGATCGCCAATTTACAAACCGGAAGTGTAGATCGCTTGCGCTTGATGGCTGTTGTGCAAGGTGCCTACGAACGTAAATTTCAGCGTAAATATGCTGGCTATCGGTTAGGCCAGAAGGGCGAGTTCTACCGGCCCGCACCTGATTTACTAAGGATGATTGGCGCACTTGCAGACCTAGCGAAATTAATTGAACAGTTAGAACACCAAGACCTGGGGCAACTTATTAAAGGTCTGGAGAAACAACAACAGCTTGTAGTCGGATAAGCAGTAAGCGACCGCTATAGGTTGGGCTTCCTTACGAAGTTATATAACAAACTTATATCACAACGTTATATAAATATGATATGCTTAGGAGATGAGCATGGTTAGAATATCGGAATTTATTCGCTTAGGTTTTACGCCTGCGTTATTGAAAGAGGTGCAGGCCGAAGCGAGATTTCAAGGCATCAGTGTCAATCAGTTTGTTCGAACGGCCTTGCAAGAACAGTTGAGGCGTTTGGATAAGCAGAGAGTCGAAGAAGCCTATCGTGAAAACAAGCCCGTTAAGACGCGGCAGAAAGCCTGAGCCATTACTGCCTCCCTTATTGATGGGGCGAATCATTAAATGGGGTGGCGATGGTATAGGTTACACGACGCCATTCAAACACTACTGGATCATTGTGTCGAGGGATGACATTGGCTTCGAGTATCTCTCATCCCCGTCCCAGCCACACCTTCAGCCTCTTCTCGTTGTGCCCATGAACTCGTACATCGACCCAAAGAAAACGCCAGTCGGTGCGTCTGATATTTTGATTGAAGATGAATCTCGATTCAAGTTTCCTTTGGATGGTGGCCCGACTATTGTTCGTTGCGGCCAGCTGCGAACCTGTCGGAGTCGTAAAAGTAGTAAAATTGAGCACCACCACGGTGTCAGTGTTTGCGACGAACTTTTGAAAGAAATAGATGAGAAACTGGTACAGGTTTTGGGTCTTGAAGATTACATCGAGCGTTTAGTTAAAGAGCGTACTAAGTAGGCACCATTATCGAGCAAGGCACCGCTAGAGAACTAATTTCTGCCACGAGAGAAATAGCCGTATAAACATTGACGATTTCGCAGATTTTGGTTGACAGAATCGAAAAGATAGTGTACAGTCTCCCTAAAGGTTGGGCACCCGCCTAACCGAGTACCCTGCCAGGAAGGCAGGTGTTTATCGGTCGAATCCCGTCAGAGAAGCCAAGCCGCCCTGTTTTAAGGGGCTCAAGGGAACATCGACAGCGCTAGCGGCAGCGACAGAATGGACAGCTTAGCGTTCTGCTAAGTGTGAAACCACTCAATCAATATGAGTTGGTGTTCCTATGTCTGTTCGTAAATCAGCCCTTGTAGTTGCCACAACAACACCGCAGCCACCCTCAAACGAAGGATTCATAACCCCCAAACAGCTTGCTGAACGTTTGCACGTTAAGGTGTCGACAATTTGGGAGTGGACCCGTCGCCGTGAGAAAAGCCCAATCCCACATTTTTCTGCGAGTAAGAAGGTTGTGTATTTCAGATGGAGCGAAGTCGTACGTTGGGTGGAAGCGCAGAGGGCGGCGTAAAATGCCGCACAAAAGGGAAACTCAAAAGAGTAGTGGGCTCGCCCGGACTCGAACCGGGAACCGGCGGATTATGAGTCCGACGCTCTAACCAATTGAGCTACGAGCCCTACGCAAACTATATCTTTATTTTATACTTGTTCTTAAGCACGTTGCTAAGTTTCGCAACCCGCGCTCGCCTGCCGCGCGATTTGGTTGAACGTAATAAGCCATCGTTGTTGATACATCAGCATGACGTAGGATGGACTGGATCGTTTTATCATCAACACGAGCTTCGTTTAGCCTGGTGCCGAGACCGCGTCGAAACGCGTGCCACCCAAACCAAGCGCCATTGATATGGACTGGAATGTCACGACGTGAAACGTTATCGAGATTCAGTGGCCCGCCTTTTTCTCCGCAGAACATCCAGTCGCCGTCGCATCCCTTGGAAAAATTGGTTTTGTAAGCTTCAAGCATTTTGCGAAGCATGGGCACGACGTACACACCTTCTTCACGAGCCTCGGTTTTTGGGGCACCCTCAGTACCATCGACAATTTTGCGAATTACTTTGATGTACTCACCGTCGTAATCGCTCCACTTCAGACCCCACAATTCCGAACGCGACAAACCAGTAAAAGCCGATAGTGCGCAAATGGTGCGCGCGGGTTCTGGCAGTTTGTTAATCATGTCAGCGACTTCTTCAAGTGTGTACGCGTGTTCGTTCGACGCGGCGATCTTCGTCTTGCGGATTGTTTCGGATTCAGAAAGCCCGACGAGTGAGGGACCACCCTTCTTGCGTCCTCCGCTTTGATTTCAGACATTGGATTGTTGCCGCGATAAGCTTCTTTCACGATGGCCCACGACAGAACGCCACTTAGAAAATTCTTAATACGCATATGTGTCTGGTGCGAGACTTTTTGGTCGAGTGCTTCGATAAAGTTCTGCGCTATGTTTGGCGTGATATTTTAATCTTCATTTTGGCGATCTGCGACGGTTCGATGTGTTTACGGTAGATGTCTTTGTAGCCGTCAATGGTCGACCGCTCCATGTGGAGTTCGTTGCCCGCAGGTATCGCCAACCTTTGTTCGCAGCGCACCCAGTAGTTCTGTTCAATAAATTCAGCCAGAGTAATCACACCCGTCGTGATAACGTGGTCACGATTGACAGGTGCTAGGAATTGGGCGATCTTGTCGGTGTATTTTTTGCGGAGGAAGTCGAGATCGTTGGCGGTACCGCGCAGCGGGTGTTCGGCGTAAGAACAAAGGATTTTGGGGACCCGAATACGCTTGCCGTCTCGATCTTCGTAAACGCGTAGGACCCAGTTAGGTCCTTTGTGAGCGATCTGGCCTTCTTGATTACGTGGCGCTATCGGGCTGGATTCCTTTCAGGTCCCGAAACTGTTTCAATTCAGGACCCGGTAACACATCAATAATAGCACCAATAAAGGCGATTTGTCAAGTGCCCAGCGGACTCATAATCCGTTGGTCCCAGGTTCAAATCCTGGCGGGCCCACCAATTCTCACTTTTGAAATTATTTTTGGCATCAATTATTCCTCGCTTTGCCGTTTGTCTGTCCATTACGTGGGGACTTTGACCGAATTCCGGCTCTTCGCGGACTAATGTGATATATAAGCGCCAATTAGGGGAGGAACTGCCATGGCTAGTTTTTGTTCGAAGTGCGGGGTTGAGCTGTCTCCGGACACGAGGTTTTGCCAGGGTTGTGGCGCGCCAACTGGCTTCGCGGTGCCACCCGTCGGCGGAGCTCCCGCTGGGCAAGTTGCCCTTGCACCAGCCCCTGCCGTTACCGCGCCATCCAGCGGAACTCTTAAAATCGTCCTGATTATCGTTGGAGCTATCGTTTGCCTCGGCATGCTGAGCGCATTTGCCGTTATGTTCGGTCTGTGGCGCATTTCGAGGTCGGTACACGTCGACCGCGCTGGCGGCATGACCATAACCACTCCGGCAGGAAAATTCTCAGCGGACGAACCTCCGCTGCCCATCTAAGCGAATCGGAAGTTGGTGCGCCAATCTATCCGGGCGCCATCGCTGAAGAAGGCGGTTTTAAATTGGGCGGAGACAGCGGCACCATGGCTACCTACGTCTTCAAGACTCCCGATTCAGTTCAGCAGGTTCTGGCCTTTTACCGCGACAAGTTCGGACCCAAGACCAGCGTAGTAGAAACTCCGCAAGGCGGCATCGTCACCGCCGCCAAAAACGATAATGAAGGCGTTATGGTAACCGTCGGCCGCGATGAAAATGAAGGCAAGACTTCCATCACTATCACTCACGCTACTTCAACGAAAGATACTCGTTAACACTCATCATCGTCTTGGGAGCGCAGAACTTTGCCATCCCTCCCAGCGCTCCCGCGTGAAGCCTATTTTTCAGAGACGCCCGAAGGTATAACCCACCGCGATGGTGTACTGCGGCACCACGTTTCTTCCGTATTCCTGATCCATATTGTGGACCCAGTGAAGATCAAACTGCGGCTTGATGAAAATGTTCGGTTTCACGTAGATCTTCACACCCACCGCGCCATGCAACTGAAAGTGATTGGCGCTCGCAAAGTAAGAACTCTGGTTGTTGCACACCGTGGCCGTGGCGCACGCTTGCTGGCTGAAATATAAAGAAGTCTTTTCGCCGCCAACTCCGCCTTCCAATACCGGGACGATGCGGGTCTTTGGCGAAAGTGGCTGATACACCGCGTTAAAATCGTAAAACGCGGGGCGGGCATTGATTCCAGCGGCAGGCAAATACGATTGTTGCGCGAAACGAAATGCGTACTCGCCATTGAAACCTAGATGCGTCCCGAACATGTAGTCCGCGCCGAAGACGCCAAAAAGTCCGCCCATACTCGGCGCTGCTTCGCAGTTGCCCGTGAAATTATCGAAAATAAATTTAGAAGCACATCCCGGAGTTGTCCCGGCGCTATTGGTTGCCGTGCCCAATCCAAAGTACGCGCTGAACTCTTGAGCCCGCGCATGATTGGCCATGATCAACATTCCGAACAATAGAAACACACTGGTGCGAAATATCAGCTTGGACAAGGCTGTTCTCCTTATTGAAGCTCTTTAAATGATTTGCGTGCCCGATTGGAATCGCTGAACGGAAGATTTAGATCGTCGCTGTCTCCCTTCGTACTTGGCCCGCGAAAAGATAGATGGCGCGCCCAGCTTGCGGGTTGTTCAAAAATCGAAAATTAAAATATCTTTGGTGCATAAAGAATGGCGCCCACAAAACGTGTGCTAGCCGGCGCATGAATCAGCGGCTGCTGAGAAAAAAACTGACGAATTTACCAACTTTTAGGAACTTTTTTATTATTTTACGGGAATAACACGAAGAGGGAACTGCGTCCGCTTGGCGCCGTCACAGCGCAGGCCAGACACATAGTCAGAATGGGAGTGGTATTTATTTTTTAGCGACTTGTTTTTCAGGGGAGTTCAGCCTTCGCTCAGGGTGGAGTGTTCTGAAATGTTTTGCCCTGAAAGTGATCCAATCTGCTTTGCTACCAGGAATAACCAATCTCGTTTTTCAGCGATTCCATCCGCTAGCGAAACTTCCGGCGTGGATGTTTGCGCCAATACTCGACTCCATGCCTGCACAGTATGACTTGCCGCCGGCACTTCCAGAGCCCGGCCCACCCATCCGCACGTGCACATCGTAGTCGATTCATTGTCCGTCGGCTCGTCTGGCTCAGCAGTCAAGTTTTCATCGAAGCTCAAGAATGCCGAAGTCAATAATCGTAGACACCAGGGGCATTCGAAGAGAATTACGTGAGCAAATCGCTTTTCCTCGCCGTGCACGGCTATCCTCCCGCTTCACGCCGATTGGGGGGACAACCAACGCGAAAGCGAACACACGAAGGATAATTTACCGAAATGTGTTGCACCATACAGAAGATACCTTACCCATTTAAACGAACCCAATTCTTGCATCTGCGAAGGCCGCAACAATGGGATTATCTCGCGACTTATTTTTACCGTTTGGAGCAACGGCTCCGCTTGCCGGTAAAATAAATCAGGCCTCAGGGTTACTGAGACAACGCGGTTCTCGACTACTTTATGGACCGGGAGTGTTTTAGCGAGACGCGAAACGCCGGAATTTGGCCGCCGCCGCTGGTCACATTAGCCAAACCTGTGGCGCTAAGGCGCGTCAGGTAGCCGGCCAGTTTTCCTCGGAATAGATACGGCGCGAAATCCACCAGCATGTCGCGAAACTCCACATCGCCGGTTGCCGTTATGTACGGAAATACTTCGCGGCGAATGGGAATGCGTTCCTGGACGATCCAGCAAGCTCCATTATTTTCCGGACCCGGATTGGAAATCGCCCCTTGGATGGCGTTTTCCCAGGCGCTTTCACCGGTTTCCCAACCGAGCGTGACTCCCGTGCCGCCATATTCGTCGCTCGGTTTCAGGACCAGGTTCTCGCGCTCCTTGCGGATAAATGCAAGCAAATCGATGGATTCGCCGCGGTGCATGGTACGCACATCCGCGACCGCGCGCGTCCAGGGGACATGGTTCGCAATGACTTTGCGTTCCGCTTGCGAAAAAAGCGCCTCGTTTCGTTGGTCCGTTAAAACCGCAAAAAAAGTTTTGACGTGAGGAATCTTGCACCGAAGAGAATTCGCCACGCACACCGCATTTGCGGTGTAAGCGTTCACTAAAGCCGCGCATTCGGCGGGCTTCGCGACGATGTCATTGATCAACACACGGCGATACACCAGATCGATTTTTTTGCCATGCGCGCTCAATTTTTGTCCGTCGAATGTCAAATCACGCGGGTCCGCCACCAGTGTGGGCACGCCCATCTTTTCAAAGCGCGCCTTCAGGATTTCAAATTCGCTCCACGTGGGAACGCTTTTCCAATCCACAATCGCGATTTGCGGCCGCTTGCTGGTGCCTCCCCAGTCGACATAACTCAGCACCAGCGCGTCGAGCAACTTGGCGCTCAGGAGGTAGCTGTGCACAGCGTATCGTTTTGAAAATTGCGCCATCACCGGAAGTTCGCTAAAAATCTCTCCCAGCGTTTCCGAATAGCCCGCCCCCGCCGGTGACTCGCCATTGTATTCCGCGAATTTCAGCGATTCGGGCAGCAAAAATGCATCTAACCGTGAAGCGGTGCTTACTCTTCCATTTCCGCTGGGCAAACGCGCCAGCCGCGCTTCTTCAGGGTGCAAATGAAATTGCGCGAACAATTTTTCGTCCGCCAGCGCCCCGAGAGCTATCCGCTCTCCAAGTTCCGCAATAGTCTCGGCCACCGGACGCACCCGAGCTTCATCTTCGGGAGAAAGAAAGAAGGGCCGAAGAAAAGGGCAATGCACGCGATCGCCAAAGGTCAGCTTGGCGGTCCGCAGCTCCATCAAGAAGTTGTCCGCGAAGGCGCGATCATTCTCGAGCGCTGGACGCAGCAAAGCGTCCCAGTATTCGGCAGCATTGCCCGTAAATTTTGGCGAAGCGGTGCTCATTTTATTTTCGGCTTGGTGGGGCTGGCGGGCGCAGATGTGGATGGAGGTGCAGTAGCAGGTTCTGGCGCAGCCGGAGCCCGCGGTGGTTTCGTAGCCGGAGACTTTTGCGCCGTTTGTACCGGTGCTGCTTGGGATTGCGCCGCGGCAGCCTGCGTCTTTAATTTCAGCGCGCCAGTGAAACCCGCAACCCCGCCTTCCTGACTTCCCGCCTTAATACCAACCATCTCTTCCCAACGTGGCCATGAATTGGAAACATCTCCACTGAGCGCCCGATCAATCACCAGCCGCGCCATCTTATCCACCACTTGCTCGAAATAAAATTCGGTAATGCGGTCGCGCTCGAAATCCGGCGCGGGATTCAGAAAATCAATGGCGTACGGCACGCCATCCTGAATCGCAAACTCGATGGTGTTCATTTCATAGCCCAGCGCCAGATTAATCGTCTGCGCATCTTTAACCACCCGCTCCCCAATCTCTGCGGAAAGATATTTGTGATCCACGATGTAGCGGCGCTCCTTCGGATCGTAGTGCACCGGCAAAATATCCGTTTTGCCAAACGTGAAGCAGCGCACATATTGCGTGAAATCAATAAATTCCTGCAGCGTCATGCAATACGGCGAGCTCTGATCGTAGGCGGCCACAAGTTCTTCCTTGGTGTGCACCTTGTATACGTGTTTCCAGCCGCCGCCCGTCTTCATTGATTTTTTTGTTTTGTTTTGTTTTTGGGTGTGCTTTTGTGTTTTTGCTTTGGAGGGGATGTGAGAGAATGTCGGATTTTTCTAATTTTTGAAACTGAGCTTGCATAATCGATTCGCCGAATTTCGACGGATGTGCCTCTCTTCGTAGTCTCTTGTTCGAGGTTATATGATTGTCGACATCGGGAAAGACCTCAAACGCTAGATATAGTGACCATTTGAATGTGGAGACTTTATGCACTCAATAGGACTTCTGGTCGGGATTTGGTTGTTTCGCATAGACTACCGTCCACGTTTGCTGAGTCTTTGGTGTAAGC